>JBBQFB010000122.1:0-11094 GCA_038321545.1 Gaiellales bacterium | reverse complement strand
GTCGATCCGTCGCACGCCGCGCTCACCTTTCAGACGTTGGATGTGGCGGTGTCGGTGCTCGACTCGGCCGGGTCGGGCATCGCGGGAGTGGTGGAGAACTTCTACGGGTCGACCGGCAGCTGGGTCGGGAACCGCACCACCGGAGCGTCCGGCGTGCTGCACTACGAGCTGCTGCAGGGGTCGTACACCTTCCAGGCGACGTGGAACGGCGGCTCGCAGCAGCTGCCGCTGACGGTGACGCCCTCCGTCCACGACCTGACGTTCACGACGCTGGACGTCGCCGTTTCGGTGCTCGACTCGGCCGGAGCCGGCATCGCGGGCGCGACGCTCAACCACTTCGGCTCCACCGGCAGCTGGGTCGGCAGCCGGACGACCGGCGCGTCGGGCGTGCTGCACTACGACCTGCTGCAGGGGCCGTACACCTTCCAGGCGACGTGGAAGGGCGGCTCGCAGCAGCGACCGATCGCGGCCGCCCCGGGATCGACGACGGTCGTGTTCACGACGTCGCCCGTCACGGCGCTGGTCGTGGACGGGGCCGGGGCGCCTGTGCCCGGCGCCGCGATCAACCACTTCGGGTCGACGGGCAGCTGGGTCGGCAGCAGGACGACGGACAGTGCCGGTCAGGTCGTGACCGAGCTGCTGCCGGGCTCCTACACGTTCCGCTCGACGCGCTGGGGCTCGATGAACCGGTCGGTGACCGTGCCGCCGAGCGCGCTGATCACGTTCGCGCCCACCGGCTCGTCCACTCGCCCTGCCCCCGCGTCACCGACCGGCGTCGCGGCGACGGCCGCCGTCACGCCGGCCGCCTCGCTGTACTGGAACGCGGTCGGCTCGGCCGTCTCCTACCGCGTCTACCGGTCGGGGACGCTGATCGGCTCGCCCGCCTCCACGACGTTCGCCGACCCGACGGCTCCGGACGGCACCTGGTCGTACACCGTCGTGGCGATCGACGCCGGCGGCGTCGCGTCCGCGCCGAGCGCGCCGGTGGCGATCACGGTGGACACCCTCCCGCCGGTGACGCACGTCACGGACGCGCCCACGGTCGTCAGCGCCCGTTCGCTGGACATCGTGTTCACGACCGACGCCGATACCACGTCCACCGCGTGCAGCGCCGACGGGGAGCCGTTCCACGCGTGCACCTCGCCGTGGCACCTCGACGACCTCGCGGACGGCGATCACACCCTCACGCTCCGCGCAACCGACGGCGCCGGCAACGTGGAGAGCCCGCCGGCCACGCTCCATGTCACGGTCGACGCGACCCCGCCGGCCGCGCCGACGCTGACCGCGACGCCCGACACCGACGTGCCGCTGGCATCCGGGCGGGCCACCGTCGTCCTGCGGGTGCTGGCCGGCGGTGACGCCGTGCGCGTGGTCGTCCGCCGTGACGGTCACGTGATCCATGACGGCACAGCGCCGGGCGATCTGACGGACGACGGCCTCGCTGGCGAGACGAGGTACGTGTACACCGCGATCGCCTACGACGCCGCCGGCAACGCGTCGGCCACCGCCACCGCCACGGCCGACACGCCGGACCGGACGGCGCCCGCGGTGCCGCCGGCGCCCGACGGCTCCGGCTACCCGCTGCACGTCACCTGGCCGGACGAGACCGGCGCCACGTTCACGCTCGCCCGCGACGGGACCGAGATCGCCCGGACGACGCACGCCGCGGTCACCGACACGGACGCCGTCGACCATGCTCCGCCGACCGTTCCCGGCGATGTCGAGCTGCGTGACGTGACGCGCACCGGTCTGACGGTCGCCTGGAGCGCTGTCTCCGACCACGGGACGGCGTACCGGTTCACGGTGCACGGAGAGGACGCGGCGGGTAACGTCGGCCTCGACTCGCCGGAGGCCGACCTCGCCGCCCGCAGCGGCGTCGCCGGCTACCGCGTGCTCGTCAACGGCGTCGTCGTGGAGGAGACCGTGGACGAGACCGCCACGCTGACCGGCCTGCCGGCCGGCGTCCGGCGCACCGTCACGGTGGTGGCGATCGACCGGGCGGGCAACGTCTCGGACCCGTCCGCGGACGTGTCGACCGGCGACGACGAGGCGCTCGACGTGCCGGACGGCCTGGCCGCGACGACGCCCACGCGGGCCAAGCCCGAGCTCACCTGGAGCGCGGTCGCCGACGCCGTCGGCTACATCGTCTTCCGCGACGGCGACGAGGTGGCCCGCGGCAGCGCGCGGACGTTCACCGACGCGGCGCTCGACGAGGACGGCACGTATGCCTACACCGTCGCGTCGCTCGGCGCCGCGCAGGTTCCCAGCGAGCCGTCCGCTCCGCTCGAGGTCGTCTACGACACCGCGGCGCCCGAGACGACGATCACCGCGGGTACCCACGTCCGCCCCGACGTCGCGATCGCGCTCGGGCCCGACGAGGACGGCGCCACCTTCACCTGCGCCCTCGACGACGCCGCGGCGGCCGCGTGCACGAGCCCGTGGGCGCTGACCGGGCTGACCGCCGGAGACCATCACGTCAGCGTCACGGCGACCGACGGCGCCGGAAACGTCGATGCGACGCCCGCGACCGCGACGTTCACCGTCGACGCCACCCCGCCGGCTGCGCCGAGCCTGTCCGCCGTCGCGATCACGACGCTGCCGGCCGGGTCCGCCCAGGGCCGTGTCACGGTGACCTCGGAGCCCGGCGACGGCGGCTCGCGCGTCGTCGTCACGGAGGGCGCGCGCCTCGTGCTCGACTCGGCCGGCGGATCGCTCGCCGACGACGTCTCCGACGGCGCCGACCACACGTACCGCGCCGTCTCCTACGACGTGGCCGGTAACGCCTCGGAGGCGACGACGGCCACCGCCCGCACGCCCGATCGAACGGCGCCCGCCGTGCCGCAGATCACCGGTGCCGCCGGGTACCCGCTGGCGCTGCGCTGGACGATGGAGGACGGCGCGACCGCCACGGTGCTGCGGGGCTCGGCGACCGTGGCCGAGACCACCGCCCTCACGACCGACGACGCCGATGCGGTCGATCACGCGGCTCCGGCGGTGCCAGACGGCGTCGTTGCGACGGGTGTGACGACCGAGGCGTTCGACGTCTCGTGGGCCGCCGCTGCCGATCAGGGCACGGAGTACCTCTACACCGCGCGGGCACGCGACGCGGCCGGCAACGTCAGCGCTGCGACCCCGGCGACGCCTGCCACCGCCACCAGCGGGGGCGTGCGCTACCGCGTGCTCGTCGACGGCCGCCAGGTGACCGAGACGGACGCCACGCACGTGCACGTCGGCGGCCTGGACGCCGGATCGACGCATCCGGTATCCGTCGTCGCGGTCGATGCCGCCGGCAACGCCTCCGCGCCCTCCGCCGACCTCGCCGTGCCGGTCGGGACACGCTCCGGCACGCCGCCGCCGTCGGCGAGGATCCTCGGCGAGCCGGTCGTCACGCGGCCGCACGTGCGGGTGCGGCTGAAGGCCGATGTCACGCCCGGCACCGCGCCCGTCGCGACTGTCGTGTGGAGCTTCCAGGACGGTACGACCGCGAACGGCGCCGTCGTCGAGCGCGCCTTCTCCGCCACCGGACGCGAGCTCATCCGGATCGCTGCCACCGACGCCGGCGGGGGTGCGGCGAGCGGCTCGATGGTCGTGCTCGTGGACGGCAAGTCGCCGATCGCGAAGATCGACGGCCGCACGCCGAACGGCGTCGTCATCGTCGGCTCGGACGATCTCTCCGGCGTCGAGTCGCTGACCGCGCGGTGGCCGGGCGGCTCCGCCACGGCCAAGGGCGCTCGGCTGGTGCTGAAGCTGCCCGCCTCCGTGACCACGGTCGAGGTGACGGGTCGCGACCGCGCCGGCAACGAGGGTCGAATCAAGCTCCGCGTGCGCGGCGACCGCCTGAAGCCAGATCTGACGGTGACCGGCCCGGCCCTGTCGTTCGGCGCCCGCGCGAAGATCTCGCTCCGTGCTGCCGGGGCCCGGTTCGTGGTGGACGGCAAGAAGGTGCGCGGCAGCGTCCGGGTCGCCACCGGCCGCAAGCACGTCGTGGAGGCCGTCGATCCGGCCGGCAACCGCAGCCGCGTGACGCTCGTGATCGCGCGGGACCAGCCGATCGCGCGCCTGACGAGCCCGGCGCTCGACGGTCCCGAGCACGACGAGCTGTGGCCGGGCACGCGTGCGGAGACAGGCGTGCGCCGCTACCTGCTGCGCGCCGCCGAGCAGCGGCTCGTGATCGCCGGGGCGCTACCAGGCAGGTTCAAGCTCACGGATCGTCTCACGCCTGCGGTCGCGGCCGCGCTGCGCTCGTTCCAGACCGCCCAGCACCTCTCGGCCAGCGGCACCATCGACGCGAAGACCAAGGCCGCCCTCGACCGGGTGGCCGCGGCGACCCGCACCACCTGGAGCGGCAAGTGAGGCTGATCATCGCCTGCGACTGCGGTGCGCACGACACCGCCGAGCCGGGCCGGCCGTTCATGTGCTCCGCGTGCGGCCGGATGTGGGACGTGCCGCCGCTCGATCCGGAGCGCGCCGGTGCGATCGCGCGCGTCACGCGCGCCCATCGCGTGCGCGTCGTCGTGAGCGCCGTCGCGATCGTGCTGGGCTGCGTGCTGCTCGCCGTGCTCGGTGATGTCGGGGTGGCGACGTTCCTGTTGCCCGCCGGCGTGGTGCTGTGGCTGATCTTCCTGCTGCCGTCGCTGCGCCGCTCGTACCGCCGGGCCCTGGAGGGCGTCGGCGACCTGGAGCTGCGCCGCAGCTCGGTCGGTTAGGCGCGGATCCCGCGCGCTCTGGCGCGGGTCACGTGCGTGGGTCAGACCCTATGCTGGCGGGCAGGTACGGTCCGGCCGGCCTAGAACAGCGTCAGGTAGCGCTTTCGCTCCCAGTCCGAGACGCCGGCGTGGTACTCCGAGAACTCCGCCGTCTTCGTCTTCACGAAGTAGTCGACGTAGCTCTCACCGACGCCCTGACCGAGCCAGTCCTGCACGACGGCGTCGTCCTTGAGAATCCGGACGGCGTCGAGCAGCGTCGCCGGCAGCTGCTTGATGCCGCGCTGGGCGACCTCGGCCGGCGTCAGCTCGTACAGGTTCTCGGTGTTCGGCTCGCCGGGGTTCGTGCTCTTCTCGACACCGTCGAGGCCGGCGCCGAGCAGCGCGGCCGCGGCCAGGTACGGGTTCGCGGAGCCGTCGATGGCGCGGATCTCGATCCGGCCGGGCGCCGGGATGCGGATCGCCTGCGTGCGGTTGTTCATGCCGTACGTCGCGTACGCCGGCGACCACGTGGCGCCCGACGTGGGAGCGCCGACGCCGATCCGCTTGTACGAGTTGACCGTCGGCGCGCCGATCGCCAGGACGGCCTCGGCGTGGTCGATCACGCCGCCCAGGAACGAGTAGGCGAGGGACGAGAGACCGAGCCCGCGCGGGTCGTCATCGCCGGCGAACAGGTTCTTCTTGCCGGCCGGATCCCACAGCGAGACGTGCAGGTGGGCGCCGTTGCCGGTGAGGTGCGCGAACGGCTTCGGCATGAACGTCGCGAGGTGGCCGCGCTCCTGCGCCATCGCGTGGACCATGTACCGGAAGAAGATCGCGCGGTCGGCCGTCACGAGCGCGTCGTCGTAGTCGAAGTTCGACTCGAACTGGCCGTTTGCGTCCTCGTGGTCGTTCGCGTAGTTGCCCCAGCCGAGCTCGTTCTGATACCGCGAGAGCGTCGAGATGAACTCGTAGTTCCGGGTCAGGCCCTTCATGTCGTAGCAGGGCTGGTCGAGCGTATCGAGGTCGTCGAGCAGCACGATCTGGCCGTCGCGCTCCTTCACGAGGAAGAACTCGAGCTCGATGCCCATCTTCAGCCGGTAGCCCATCTTCGCGGCGCGCTCGACGGCGTTGATGAGGATCGTCCGCGGACAGTACGGCCACGGCTCGCCGTCCACCGTGATGTTGCAGGCGAGGCGGGCGAGGCCGTCCTTGAACGGCACCTTCGTGTACGACGACGGGTCGGGCATCGCCGCGACGTCCGGGGAGGCCGGCGTCTGACCCATCGGGCCGGCCGCGAAGCCCGCGAAGCCCGCGCCCTCTTCCATCATCGAGTCGAAGTTCTGGATCGGGACGAGCTTGGCGTTGGGCTTGCCGTGCATGTCCACGAACTGGGCGAAGAAGAACTCGATCCCGTCTGCCTTGGCCTGTTTTCGGAGCTCGTCCTTCGTCATGCCAGCGCTCGCCTGAGCCATGCTTTCTCCTCCCCGAAAAGACGGGTCCCGCTCGATAAGGTTGAGAGTCTACACCTCTACCCTGGGCGTCACGAGGACCACCTCGATGGGTGCCTTGCGGGCCACCCGGTAGGCCTCGTTGGCCCAGTTCCAATCGCCTCGGCGCCGTCGCGCCGGGGCCGCCATGACGACGATGCTCGACGCCGTCCGGTCGACGTGCCGGAGGATCGCCTTCGCCGGATGGCGCGTGCCGATCACCAGCTGGCCGGCGATCGGCACGTCGTGCCGCTCGAGGTGCTCGAGCGCGTCGTTCAGCTGGTCGACCGCGGCCTGCTGCTCCTGCTTGTTCGGCCGGAGCGCCGGGTGGGGGAGGCCGAGCCCCGTTCCCCAGACCCGCAGCAACTGGAGGACCTCGACCTTCGCCTGGCGCTCGTCGGCCAGCCGGACGGCCTCGTCGAGCACCTCTTCGGTGAACGGCCCGCCGACGCCGGCGAGCAGGATGCGGGTACGTCGATGCTCCATGGTTGGCGACAGCCTGCGGGAGGGAGCCGCCGGGCGGCTCCCTCCCGCACGGCTACTTGTCGCGAATGACCTCCGACAGCTCGACGTCGGTGAGCGGCGGGATCGGGTCACCCGGATGCCGCTTGTCCTCCACGTAGCGCCGGTAGAGGTAGAACGGGATGTACGCGAGCAGCGTGACGATGCCGAGGATCCAGTAGATCTTGCCGTCGCCGTTGTCCGTCGCCGGATTGAAGTCCGTGTCCAGCGGCAGGGACGCGTAGAGCGGACCGCCGATCGCCCAGATCACGAGATAGAAGAAGAACAGCGCGAGCGCGATGTAGGCGAAGTACGGCGGCAGCCGCACCGGCCGGGGCAGGTCGGGCCGGTTCTTCCGGAGCAGGTAGTAGCCGAGCAGCACCGGGAGGAACGAGCTCAGGTAGCCGACGTTCGAGAACAGGTAGATCTGCACGGCGCCGCCCATGAAGACGACGATGATCGACGCGCCGACGTTGAAGGCCATCGCGAACGACGGCACGCCGTGCTTGTTGATGTGCGCGAAGATGCGCGGGAACTGCCCGTCGATGGCCATCTGGTGGAGGCCGCGGGCGCAGCCCATGATCGCGTTCAGCGCCGACAGGGCGAGGGCGACGATCAGCATGATCGCGACCGCCCAGTTCAGGAACGAGCCGGCGTTGCCACCGAACAGCTTGCCCGCGAACGTCACGAACACCGTCTTCGGGTCGAAGCCGAGGCCGGCGAGCTCGTCGCGGCCGATGATGACGACGAAGGAGAGCGGGATCATGATGTAGATGAAGGCGCCGTAGGCGCCCTCGAGGTTCATCGCGATCTTCGCGTCGCGCTCCGGGTTCTTGCACTCGCCGATGTAGCAGGCGGCGGCCTCCATCGCGATCACGTTCCACGTCAGGAGGAACGCGAAGGCCAGGTAGATCGCGATCCAGCCGTGGCCGCCGAAGTTCGAGAAGAAGCTCGACCCGTCGACCTGGGGGAATCCGGACAGCTGGCTCCAGTCGGCGATGTCCGCGCGGAAGATCGAGCCGAGGGCGAGGAACGTCAGCGGGATCATCGCGAGCAGGCCGAGGACGGTTGCGAACGCCGCACCGAGCCGGATCCCGAGATAGGCCGGGACGAACAGACCGATGATGCCGACGACGGCGATGATCACCGTCGTCCACGCGATCGGGGTCGACAGCGGCGTGAACGTGCCCATGTCGCCCCAGCCGAACCGGTCCTTCAGGTAGAACGACGCGAGGATCATGTTCAGGGGCGCGACCGGGAACCAGCCCAGCCAGTACGCCCAGCACGTCGCGCCGTTGATGTGCCCCGCGAGGTTCGGGTGCTTGTCGGCGTACGCCGCCATCGCGTAGGTCGGTGAGCCGCCCGTGCGGTCGGGCATCATCGCCGAGAGCTCCGCGAGCAGGAGGCAGAGCAGGTAGCCCGAGAGCGTGATCACCGCCATCTGCGGGATCGCCGCTGCACCGAACGCGTTCACCATGATGGGTGCGATGCCGGTGACCAGGATGGTCCCCGCGAGGCCGATGACGAAGGCCCCCCACCAGTTCGTCTCTTTCTGCAAGCCACCGCCCGCGATGTTGTCGCTGAGCAACCCAGGAGCGCTAGCCACGAACCCCTCCTTCATCGAATCGCACTTCGATCGTCCGAGTGTCGGCTATCGAACAACTTTAAAGGTGGTGTGTCAAGACCTTTGGCTCGAGTGATGGTCTAGGCTCTCACGCATGCCGTACGAGTTCCGCTCCGACACCTTCACCCGTCCGACCGAGGCGATGCGCCGCGTCATGGCCACCGCCGAGGTGGGTGACGACGTCTGGGGCGAGGATCCGAGCGTGATCGCGCTCGAGGAGCGCGCCGCCGCCGCCGTCGGCAAGGAGGCGGCGCTGTTCGTCCCCTCCGGCACGATGGGCAACGCCATCGGCATGCACCTGCACGCCGGCCAGGGCGACGCGCTGTGGGCGCACGACGCGTCGCACGTGATCGACAACGAGGGCGGCGGGCCGGCCACGCTGTGGGGGATCCTGCCGCGCGGCATCGCCACGGCGGGCGGCTTCTTCGGCGCGGCCGAGCTCCGCGGGCTGGTGCCGGAGGACGACACCGACCACCACCACGCGATCGCTCGCCTGGTCTGCGTCGAGAACACGTCGACCGCGGCGCAGGGCGCACCGTGGCCGATCGAGCAGCTGGCTGAGATCCGCGCGTTCGCACACGCGCGCGGCATGAAGGTGCACATGGACGGCGCCCGTCTGTTCAACGCCGCCGTCGCGCTCGGCGTCGGCGCCGACGTGATCTGCCGCGAGGTCGACACGGTGCAGTTCTGCCTGTCGAAGGGTCTCGGCGCACCGGTCGGCTCGATCGTGGCCGGGACGGCGGCGGAGATGGTGCGCGCCGACCGGTACCGCAAGCTGCTGGGCGGCGGCATGCGCCAGGCCGGCATCGTCGCCGCGGCCGGCATCCATGCCCTCGACCACCACGTCGATCGGTTGGCCGAGGACCACGCGAACGCCCGCCGCCTCGCGGAGGGGATCGCCGCCGGCGCGCGCCTGCAGACCGACCCGGAGGCCGTGCCGACCAACATCGTCCTGGCCGCGTGCACGCGCGACGGCGACACCGCCGCGGCCGTCTGCGACGAGCTGGCCGCGGTCGGCGTGCTGGCAGCGCCCTACGACCGCATGCGGATCCGGTTCGTGACCTCGCTCGAGGTCGACGCGGCCGGTGTGGAGGCTGCACTTGAGGCTGCCGCCCGCGTGATAGGCTGAGTCTCGTGAAGGCTGAAATCCACCCGAAGTACGAGCTCACGGTCGTGAAGTGCTCGTGCGGGAACGAGTTTGAGACGCGCTCCACCAAGGGCGACATGACCGTCGAGATCTGCGCCGAGTGCCACCCGTTCTACACGGGGAAGCAGAAGCTGATCGACACGGGTGGCCGCGTCGAGCGCTTCCAGAAGCGGCTCGCGAAGTCGTCCACGAAGTCGTAGGGGCGGACCGCCCCTTGACGCCCGTCGGCGGACAGGCCGTCCTCGAAGGCGTGATGATGCGGACGCCCCGGTTCTGGGCGGTGTCCGTGCGGCGTCCCGACGGGCGCATCTCCCACTCCTCGCACGCCGCCACGTCGGTGGCGGCGCGGCATCGCGTGCTCCGGCTCCCGTTCATCCGCGGCATCGTCGCCCTCGGTGACTCGCTCGCGATCGGCTTCCGCGCCCTCGGCCTCTCGGCCCAGTGGGCCGCCTCCGACGACGACTCCGACGAGGTCACGGAAGAGCTGTCGCGCTGGTCGATCGTGGTCGCGTTCGTGTTCGCGATCGGCTTCTCGCTGGTGCTGTTCAAGGCCTCGCCCGCGCTGCTTGCCGACCTGTTCGGTCTGGACGGGGTCGTGTTCGCGCTCGTCGAGGGCGTGATCCGCGTCGGCATCCTGGTCGGCTATCTCGCCCTGCTGTCGCTGATCCCCGACCTGAAGCGCGTGTTCCAGTACCACGCCGCCGAGCACATGGCCATCAACGCGCTGGAGGCCGGCGACGCGCTCACGCCCGACTCGGTGGCGAAACACTCGCGCATCCACGTGCGCTGCGGCACCGCGTTCCTGCTTTGGGTGATGCTCGTGTCGATCCTCGTGTACGTCGTGATCGGCAAGCCCGACCACTGGTACTTCCTCGTGCTCTCGCGCGTGTCCCTCCTCCTCCCGATCGCCGGCGTCGCGTACGAGGTGATCCGACTCGCCGGCAAGTACGGGAAGAACCCCTTCGTCCGCGCAGCGCTCGCTCCCGGCCTGTGGCTGCAGCACCTCACCACGCGGGTGCCCACGCTCGATCAGCTCGAGGTCTCGATCGACTCGCTGAAGACGGTGCTCGCCCTCGAGGAGGAGCACGGCGTGACGCCGCAGGTCGAGGTCATGGCGTGAATCCGGCCGACCTGCGCAGGCAGGTCGCGCTCGGCGAGGTGGCGCTCTCCCCCGACGGAGAGCTGGTCGCGTACACGCGCCGCACGACGGTCGGAGACGCCGACCGGTGCGCGATCCATCTCGTCCGCTATCGCGGTGGGCGACCGCGCCGCCTGACGGCGGGCACCGGCGGCGACCGGTCGCCGCGCTTCTCGCCCGACGGCCGGACGCTCGCCTTCCTGTCGGATCGCGACGGCGCCCGCCAGCTGTACGTGATCGAGGTCGACGGCGGCGAGGCCACGCCCGTCACGGCCGCCGCAACGCTGGCCCGCGGTGTGGCTGCGTTCGACTGGCATCCCGACGGCCGCCGCCTGGTGGTGCTGGCAGAGGATGCGCGCTCGCAGCGCGTGGTGGGTGAGCGCGCGTCGGGGGAGCCGACCGCGCGCGTGATCGACCGCATCGACTGGCGCTGCGACGGTGCCGGCCTGACGCTGCACCCGGCGCACGTGCACGTCGTCTCGCGCACCGGCGCCGCGCCCCGCCGGCTCACC
>JBBQFB010000121.1:0-11408 GCA_038321545.1 Gaiellales bacterium | reverse complement strand
GATGCCGGTCTTGACCTCGTCGACGATCAGCAGGATGCCGTGCTTGCGCGTCAGCTCGCGGACGGCCTCGAGGTACCCCGGCTCCGGCAGGATCACGCCGAGGTTCATCATCGCCGCCTCCATGATCACGCAGGCCGGCTTGCGGTCCTCGGAGATCAGGCGCTCGATCCGACGCTCCATTGCGTCGGCGTCGTTGAACGGGACCGGGATCGTCATCTGCGCGACGGCGTCGGGAATGCCCGCGCCGTAGGGCAGCGATGCGTAGTTCTCGCGGTCGCCGATCTGGCCGTACGGGACGCCGATCGAGACCATCACGTAGTCGTGGTGGCCGTGGTAGGACCCGAAGATCTTCATGATCGTGTCGCGGCCGGTGTGGGCGCGGGCGATCCGGATCGCGTCCATGGTCGCCTCGGAGCCCGAGTTGACGTAGCGCCACAGCGGCAGGCCCCAGCGGCGCTGGAGCTCCTCGGCGACGACGATCGCGTCCTCGGTCGGGGCGGCGAAGTGGGTGCCGAGCTCGATGCGCTCCGTGACGGCCTTCGTGATGGCGGGGTGGGCGTGGCCCTGCACCATCGAGCCGAAGCCGTTGTGGAAGTCGATCATCTTGTTGCCGTCGACGTCCCACACGTACGCGCCGATGCCCTTCTCGAGATAGATCGGCCACGGGTCGCGGAGCTGGTACGACGAGGCGACGCCGGACGAGAGCACCTTCTTGGCTCGCTCGAACACGCGCCCGGAGCCCTGGGTCTCGGCGTTGAGCTGCTTCTCCTCCCGGGCAGCGAGTTTCCCGATGCGGTCACGGTCGATCTGGATGTGGGCGGTGGTCGCCATCAGGTCTCTCCTGTTCGGTGGCGTGAGACAGGATACGGGCTGACTCGGAAGTCAGGCAACCGGTGCGCGCGACGGGCGGGCACTATGCGCTCGTGCCGACGGTGCGCCACCTCTACGTTCACGTGCCGTTCTGCGCCCATCGGTGCGGCTACTGCGACTTCGTGACGGTCACGGGCCACGACGCCCAGCACGAGGGCTACGTCGCTGCCCTGCTGGCCGAGCTGGGCGCCGCCGGGCTCGACGCGGACGCCGTCGAGACGGTGTTCGTGGGCGGCGGCACGCCGACGCTGCTCGGTCCCACGCTGCTGGGACGGCTGCTCGACGGCCTGCCGGCCGCGGCGGAGCGCACCGTCGAGTGCAACCCGGAGACGGTCACGCCGGAGCTGGCGCGCGCGCTCGCCGACCGCGGCCTGCGCGTGTCGCTCGGCGCGCAGTCGTTCCAGGCGCCGCTGCTGGCGGTGCTGGAGCGGCGTGCGACCCCGGCCGTCGTCGAGGCCGCGGTGGCGACGCTGCGCGGCGCCGGCGTCGAGAACCTCTCGCTCGACGTCATCCACGGCATTCCCGGCCAGGACCGGGTCATGCTGGACGCCGACCTCGACCGCCTGATCGCGCTCGCGCCCGACCACTGCTCGGTCTACGAGCTGGAGGCGAAGCCGGGCACACGTTTCACGCATGCGCACGGTGCCGAGCTGGCGCGCCAGGCCGAGCTGCTCGAGGAGCACTACGAGCGCGTCATCGAGCGCCTGGAGGGTGCCGGGTACACGTGGTACGAGAGCGCGAACTTCGCCCTTCCCGGCCGCGAGTCGGCGCATAACCGCGCCTACTGGCTGGGTCGCGACTACCTCGGGATCGGCGTCGGCGCCGTCTCCACGCTCGGTGCCGAGCGGCGCGTCAACTCGCCCCGGTTGGCGGCCTACATGGAGGCGATCGCCGCCGGGCAGCCGGCGCCGGCCAAGCTCGAGGACCTGCCGGCCGACACGAAGCAGCGCGAGCGCCTGATGCTCGGACTGCGCCTCGCGGAGGGCGTCGAGCGGGCCGCCGTGGAAGACGTTCTCGACCCCGACGCGCTCGCGCTGCTGGTCGCCCACGGCGTGGTGGTGGAGCGCGACGGTAGAATCGTCCTCGAGCGGCGGGGACGTCTGCTCGTCAACGACGTCGTCGCCCGCCTGCTTCGCGATGATGGACGCCCCTGACACCCCACTGACCTCCCGCCGCGAGCGGCTGCTGTTTCGCGTGGTCGAGGAGCACATCGCCTCCGGCTCGCCCGTCGGATCGAAGGCGCTGGCCGCCGAGGGCGAGTTCGGCGTGTCGCCGTCGATGATCCGGTACGAGCTGGCCTGGCTGGAGCGCGCCGGCCTGCTCGACCACCCGCACACGTCCGCCGGCCGCGTCCCGACCGAGTCCGGCTACCGCCTGTACGCCGAGCGGCTGGTCGTCGACCGCGCGCCGGGTCGCGCGTTCCCGCTCGTGCTGGAGGCCTCGCAGGAGGTGGACACGGCGCTGCAGTCCACCGCCGAGGCGCTGTCCCAGGTCACGAACCTGCTGTCGCTGGCGTCGGCGCCGCCCGTGTCGGCGACCGTGATCCGCCACGTCGAGCTGCTGTTGCTGCAGCCGCAGATCGTGATGGCCGTCGTGATCACGGCCTCCGGCAACGTCTCGAAGCGCCACTTCGCGTTCGACCAGCCCGTCGACTTCAAGCTGGTGGAGTCGGCCAAGTCGTACCTGAACGAGACCGTGACGGGCACCGCGATCGGCAGCCACGCGCTGCGCCGCCGGCTCGGTGCACCCGACCTGTCCACGCGTGAGCGCGAGTTCCTGACGGCCATCAGCCCGGTGTTCTCCGACGTGATGGAGGAGCACGAGGCGGTGTTCGTGGGCGGCGCGTCGCGGCTGATGTCCGAGCTGCGCGCCCAGGAGGTCGCGGAGCTCGGCCTGCTGGCGTCGGCGCTCGAGGAGCGCGCCACCCGCCTGGCGCTGCTGCGTGACGCGCTGTCGGCCGACCGCGTCTTGATCCGGCTGGGCGACGACCATGGCGATCCGCGCATCCGGCCGCTCGCGATGGTGTCGGCCGGGTATGGCGTCGGCGCACGCAACCTGGGCGTCGTGTCGCTGATCGGGCCGGTGCGGATGGACTACGCCGTGGCGATCTCGTCGGTGCGCTCGGCGGCCGCGGCGCTGTCCGAGTTCGTGGCCGCCGTCTACGCGTAGACCTCCGACTACCATGGGGTCGCGGATGGCGACGAAGCGCGACTACTACGACACGCTGGGGATCGCGCGCGAAGCCTCCGACGATGACGTCAAGAAGGCCTTCCGGCGCCTCGCGCGCCAGCTGCACCCCGACGTCAACAAGGACGACCCGACGGCGGCCGAGCGCTTCCGCGAGGTGGCAGAGGCGTACGAGGTGCTCGGCGACGCCGACACCCGCGGCCGCTACGACCGCTTCGGCCACGCCGGCGTCGAGGGCAGTCACGGGCAGACCGACGCGGCGTTCCAGGCCGGCAACCTCGGCGATCTGTTCACGATGCTGTTCGGCGAGGACATGCTCGGGTTCGGCGGTGGCCGAGGCGGCGGCGCGCCAGGCCCGATGGCGGGCGCCGACGCGGCCGCGCAGACCACGATCACGCTCTACGACGCGGCGTTCGGCGTGCGCGCCGAGGTCGCGACCGAGGTGCACGCGCCGTGCGAGCGCTGCGAGCAGTCCGGCTCCGAGCCCGGCACCTACCCGGCCACCTGCACGACGTGCGGCGGGGCGGGCCAGGTGCGGCAGGTCGTGCGGACGGTGCTCGGCCAGATGGTGCGCGCCGGCACCTGCCCGGAGTGCCACGGCCGCGGCAAGCTGATCGTGCATCCGTGCCGCGACTGCCGCGGCGCCGGCGTGCGGCTCGAGAAGCGCCAGGTCGTCGTCGCGATTCCGCCCGGCATCGAGCACGGGCAGCAGATCCGCGTCCGCGGACAGGGCCATGCCGGCGATCCGGGCGCCCCGGCCGGCGACCTCTACGTGTCGGTCGCGGTCGAGGAGGACGAGCGGTTCGAGCGCGCCGGGCGCGACCTCGTCTCGGTCGTCGAGCTGACGATCACGCAGGCTGCGCTGGGTGCGACGCTCGACGTGCCGACGCTGGACGGCACCGCATCGCTGGAGTTCAAGCCGGGCACGCAGCCGGGCGAGGTGCGGATGCTCAAGGGCCAGGGCATGCCCGACGTGCGCAGCGGCCGCCGCGGCAGCCTCCGGGTGCTGGTGAACGTGGTCGTCCCGCGCGGGCTGAACGGCGACCAGCGCAAGCTGGTCGAGCAGCTCGACGGCGCGCTGTCGCCGAACAACTACGGGGAGCCGCCCGACGAGGGCTTCCTCGGCCGGTTGCGGCGCTTCGGCGGTGGCTGACAGCCCCGAGCCCGCGCTGGTGCGGTGGACGCTGCGGGTGCCCGCGGGCGACCTCGAGATCGCGCTGGTGCGGGTGCTGGACGCGTTCCCGGACGGCTTCTCGGAGGAGGTCGAGGGCGAGACGGTCGTGATCTGCGGCTACCTGCCGGTCGGCCAGACCCCGGGCATCGCTGCCACGCCGGAACCGGTCGCACCCGGCTGGCGCGAGGCGTGGCGGGCGTTTCACCGGCCGGTCGTGGTGGGTCCGTTCTGGCTCGGCCCGCCCTGGATCGAGCCCGACGCCGCCCGTGACGCGATCGTGATCGAGCCCGCGCTGGCGTTCGGCACGGGCGCGCACGGCTCGACGCGGGCCGCGCTGGAGCTGCTCGTCCGCGATCCGGAGCCCCGTGGCGCACTGCTGGACATCGGCTGCGGGTCGGGCGTGCTGGCGATCGCGGCCGCGCGGCTCGGCCACGGGCCGGTGACGGCCTTCGACCACGATCCGCACGCGGTCACCGCGACGCGCGAGAACGCGGCGATCAACGGCACCGCAGTCGAGGCGTGGCAGGGCGACGCCCTCACGGACGACGTGCCGGATGCGCCACTGCAGCTCGCGAACCTGCAGCTCGAGCTGCTCGGACCGCTGTTCGCCCGCGGCGTGCTCGGGCGCCGCGTGATCGTCTCCGGCCTCCTGGAGCGCGAGGCGTTCGCGCCGCCCGGCTACCGCTGCAGCGATCGTGAGACGGCCGACGGCTGGCAGGCCCTCCTGCTCGACCGCGAGTAGATTGCCGCCCCCGGTGACGCACGTCTTCCATTTCTTCCTGCCCGACCACGAGCCGGGCGTCCGCGGCGCGGTGCGGCGCGTGTGCGACCAGGACGCGACCCGGATGGAGCGCGTGCTGCGGCTGCGGGCCGGCGACGTGGTGGAGGTCGCCGACGGCGACGGGCGCATCTGGACGGCGCGCGTCGCGGGCGGCGGCGAGGTCGAGCTGCTCGAGGCCCGCGCCGAGCCGCGGCCGGCCCCCGAGCTGGTCGTGCGCCTCGCCCTGACCGGGCCGCGCTCCGACACGGCGATCGAGAAGCTGGTCGAGCTCGGCGTCGAGGACATCGCGCCGCTCGAGACGGCCGCCGTCAAGGGCGAGGCGCGCACCGTCCGCTGGCAGCGCATCGCCGAGGCCGCCGCCTGCCAGGCGAAGCGTCCGCGAATTCCGCGGATCGGTGCCGCCGTCACGCTGGCCGACGCGCTGGCGCCCGGCGCGATCCTGCTCTCGCACCAGGAGCCGGACGGCTCCCTGGACGCCGCGATCGCCCGCACGGCGCGCCCGCTGACGCTGCTGATCGGGCCCGAGGCCGGGTTCCTGCCGGCCGAGCACGAGGCCGCGCGGGCCGCCGGCGTACCGATCGCGACGCTCGGCGACCTCGTGCTGCGCACCGAGACGGCCGCCATCGCAGCGGCCGTGCTGGCGCTCGACCGGCTCGGCGCGCTGGCGCGCTGATCGGCGATGATCCGCGGATGAGCTCCGAACTTCGCCGCACCATGGATCGCCAGCCGGAGGATCTGCGCCGGATCCTCGCCGACCCCGCGCCCGCCGACGCGGCCGCTGAGCGCCTGCGCGACAGGAAGGTGTTCGTGATCGGCACCGGCACGAGCTGGCACGCCTGCAACCACAGCAGCTACCTGCTGCGCGCAGCGGGCATCGACGCCCGCCCGGTGGAGGCGTTCGATGCGGCGATCAGCGGACCGGCGCCCGCCGCGGGCGACGCGCTGCTGCTGCTCTCGCACCGCAACACGAAGCGCTACGCGACCATCGTCCGCGAACGGGCTGCCGCGCTCGGCGTGCCGACCATCGTGATCACCGGGATCGGCGCCGGTGGCGACGTCGAGACGGTCGCGGGCGAGACGACCGCGGCGTTCACGGCCAGCCACCTCGGCGCGCTGGCCCGCGTGGCGCAGATCGCCGTCGCGCTGGGCGCCGACCTCGGCGACCTGCAGGCGGTGCCCGATGCCGTCGCGGCCGCGCTGGCAGGCCCGGGCCCGCAGGTGAAGGCGCCGAGGCGCCTGCTCGAGTTCACGGGGTCCGGCACGAACGCGTGGACGGCCGCCGAGGGCGCGCTGAAGGTACGCGAGACCGCGTACGTCGCAACGGAGGGCCTGTCGGCCGAACAGCTCTACCACGGCCCGGCGGTCGGGCTGGAGCCCGGCGACACGCTGGTGGCGCTGGACGGCGGCGGGGCCGGCGGCGAGCGCGTGCTCGAGATCGCCGACGGCGCCGAGCGATTCGGCGTCCTCGTACACCGCGTGGTCGAGCACGGACTCGGTGAGCCCCTGTCGTTCTTCCCGCTCACGGTCGCGGTGCAGCGCGTCGCGCTCGAGGTCGCGGAGGAGCTCGGCACCAACCCCGACTCGTTCGGCAAGGACCGCCCGGGGGCGGTCGACGCATGGGGGTCGATCAGCCTGTGACGGCGGGCGTGGAGCCGCGGGCTCCGCGCGCGCCGACCTTCTCCGGGCAGTTCCTGGGCTGCAAGGTGTCGCAGACCGACCTCGCGCAGCTGCGCGAGCGGCTGGCGGCCGATGGCCTGCACGAGGTCGCAGCGGGCGGAGAGGTGCACGTCGTCAACGGCTGCGCGGTGACGGCCGAGGCCGTCGCGAAGACGCGCCAGGCGGTCAGGCGGGCGCTGGCGAGCGGATCGGCGCACGTCGTGGTGACCGGCTGTGCAGCCCGGCTGGCGGGCGCGCGGCTGGCCGATCTCGGCGACCGCGTGCACGTCGTGGCCGACGCAGCGGAGGAAACGCCGGCCGCGGTCGGCGACCTGCTGTCCGGTCTCGGCTGCCGGGGCGTGCGTCCCGCGCCGGCCCGGCGCGATCGCACGCGGGCGTTCGTGAAGGTGCAGGACGGCTGTTCCTTCGTGTGCAGCTTCTGCGTGATCCCGCTCGTGCGCGGTGCGAGCCGCTCGCGGACGCTCGACGAGGTGGTCGCCGACGTGCGCCGCCGCGTCGCCGCCGGGCACCGCGAGGTCGTGCTGACGGGCGTCAACATCGGCCTGTTCCACGACGGCCGTTCGCGGCTCGCCGACGTGATCCGGACCGTGGGCGCCGTCGACGGCGTGGAGCGGCTGCGCCTGAGCTCGATCGAGGTCGATCACCTGGAGCCGGCCGTGGTCGCGGCGCTGGCCGAGACGCCGGTCGCGCTGCCGCACCTGCACGTGCCGATGCAGTCGGGCGACGACGTCGTGCTCCGGGCGATGCGGCGGCGCGCGCCGGCCGCGCGCTACGCCGCGCGGATCGCCGCCGCCCGCGCCGCCATCCCGGGCCTGAACGTGACGGCCGACGTGATCGTCGGCTTCCCGGGCGAGGACGCAGCCGCCTTCGGGCGCACGCTCGACCTCGTCCGCGCGACGGGGATGACCCGCATCCACACCTTTCCGTACTCGCCCCGTCCCGGAACGCGCACCGCCGGCGACGACCCGGTGCCCGCCGACACCAAGCGCGAGCGGGCGGACCGGCTCCGGGCCGTGGCAGACGCACAGGGCCGGGCCTGGCGCGCGAGCCGCCTCGGAACCCGTGACGAGGTGCTGGTCGAGCGCGTGGGGCGAGGCGGTCGGGCGAGCGGCTACGCTCGGGACTACACCGCGTGGCGCCTGGACGCGCCCGGCGCGGTGCGGGGTGCGATCGTGACGGCCGTCGCGGTGGCGTCCGACGACGAGGGAATCGTGGCGAGGAGCCTTCTGTGAGCCTGACCGACCGGGTCCGGGACGATCGACTGGCTGCCCGCAGGGCGCGCGACGGCGACCGCGTGACGGCGCTCGGCGGCCTGCTCGCGGCGCTGCAGGAGGCCGAGGTGCAGGCCCGCGGGCCGCTCTCCGAGCAGGACGAGATCGCGCTGCTGCGCCGCGAGCGCAAGCGGCGGGAGGAGGGCGCGGCCAGCTTCCGCGAGGGCGGGCGCGAGGACGATGCGCGCAAGGAGGAGGCCGAGGCGGAGCTGATCGGGGCCTACCTGCCTGCCGAGCTCGCCGCCGACGCGCTGGGCGCGATCGTCGACGCCGCCATCGCCGAGTCGGGTGCGACGTCGCCGCGCGAGCTCGGCAACGTGATGAAGCTCGTGATGGCGCGCACCGAGGGCCGCGCCGACGGCCGGGCGGTCTCGGCGCTCGTGCGCGAGCGCCTCGGCGGCTGACGTCTGACGCGGGACACTAGACTGCGGAACGTGGCCCGAGAGACTCTGACCGTGTCCGATGAGCTCGCCCGCGAGCTCGCCTCCCGTTCCGACGAGCTGCTGGCTGCGCTGTCGGAACGCCTCGACGTGCGCGCGTTCCTGCGCGGCGACCAGCTGATCCTGGACGGCGACGACGTGCCCATGGAGCAGGCGCGGGCGGTGGTCGACGAGCTCGAGGACCTGGTCGGCCAGGGACTCGAGATCGGGGCGCAGACCGTGGACGCCGTGTCCGGCGTTCTGGCCGAGAACGGCCACGCCATCGACGTGCTGCACGACGTCGTGTGGCGTCACCGCGGCAAGAAGATCGCCCCGAAGACCGCGAACCAGAAGCGCTACGTCGACTCGATCCGGCGCAGCACGATCACGTTCGGCATCGGCCCCGCGGGCACCGGCAAGACGTACCTCGCGATCGCTCTGGCCGTCGCCGCCCTGGTCGACCGCGAGGTGTCGCGGATCATCCTCACGCGCCCGGCGGTGGAGGCGGGGGAGCGGCTCGGCTTCCTGCCCGGCGACATCGCGGCGAAGGTCGACCCGTACCTGCGTCCGCTGTTCGACGCGCTCATGGACATGCTCGACTCCGACCGCGTGCAGCAGTACCTCGAGAAGGGCATCGTCGAGGTGGCACCGCTCGCGTTCATGCGCGGTCGCACGCTGAACGACTCGTTCATCATCCTCGACGAGGCGCAGAACACGACCCCCGAGCAGATGCAGATGTTCCTGACGCGGCTCGGGTTCGGCTCGCAGGTCGTCGTGACCGGCGACGTCACGCAGATCGACCTGCCACGCGGCCAGGGCTCCGGCCTGATCGAGGTGCGAGAGATCCTGAAGGACATCCCCGACATCGAGTTCGTGCTGTTCGACCGCCAGGACGTCGTGCGGCACAAGATCGTCCAGCGCATCGTCGACGCGTACCGCATCGACGCAGAGCGCCGCGGCGATATCCGCTGATGGCCGTCGAGGTCGACAACCGGACGTCCCAGCACCCCGACGAGGTCGCGCTCGCAGCGCTCGTCGATCGCGTGCTGGACGACCAGGGGGCGACCGACGCCGAGGTCGCGATCATCCTGCTCGACCCCGAACCGATGCAGGCCCTGAACCGCGAGTACCGGTCGCTCGACGAGGTCACGGACGTGCTCGCATTCCCGATCGACGAGCGCGACGAGCTGCCCGCAGGCATGCCGCGGCTGCTCGGCGACGTCGTGATCTGTCTCGACCGGTGTGCGGAGCAGGCCGCCGAGCAGGGCCACTCACCCGGCGCCGAGCTGGTCGTGCTGTCCGTGCACGGCGTGCTCCACCTGCTCGGGTACGACCACGAGACCGACGACGGGGCGATGCTGGTGCTGCAGGACACGCTGACGGCCGGCCTCGGCGAGGTGGCGTGGCCCAGGTGACGCAGCCGCCGCCTCCGGCACCGCCCTCCAAGGAGCGGCGCCCGGAGTCCGGTGGCTCGGTCATCGCGTCGCTCAACTACGCGTTCGAGGGCGTCATCTACGCGCTCCGCACGCAGCGCAACATGCGGATCCACTTCGCGGCGGCAGCCCTCGCGCTGATCGCGGGCCTGGCCGTCGGCGTGAGCCGCAGCGAGCTGCTCGCGCTCATGATCGCGGCGGCCCTGGTGATCGTGGCGGAGCTGCTGAACACGGCGATCGAGGCCGCGATCGATGTCGCGACGACGAGCTTCGACCCGCGCGCGAAGGTCGCGAAGGACGTCGCCGCCGGCGCGGTGCTGGTGTGTGCGTTCGTCGCTGTGGGCGTGGGCTACACGGTGTTCGCCGAGCGGCTCTCGCGGCCGACCTCGACGGTGCTGCACCGCGTCCGGGAGTCGCCGGTGCACCTGACGGTGATCGCGCTCGTGCTGGTCGTGTTGATCGTGATCGCCGTCAAGGCTGCGACCGGCCGCGGAACGCCGGTCCGGGGTGGCCTGCCGAGCGGTCACGCCGCGATCGCGTTCGCCGGGTGGGCGGCCGTGCTGTTCATCACGGCCGACTCGCGCCACAACGTGCTGGTCGCATCGATCACGCTGATGATGGCCCTGCTGGTCGCGCAGACACGCGTCGAGGCGGGCATCCACACGGTCGTCGAGGTCATCTACGGCGGCGTGCTCGGTGTGATCGTGGCGCTCGCGATCTTCCAGGTCTGGGCGTAGACGTTCCGCTTGCGTGACGGTCCGCGACGGACCGGGCACACGTTCGCGTGCGACGCTGGTCGGGTGCCTGAGATCCGTCTCGACGTGCGGCTGCTGCGCCCCGGCGCGCTGGTGGCCGGCATCGCCGGAGGTCGGTGCGTGCTCGTCCGTGCGGTGGCCGACGCCGGCGCCGGCATCCCGTGGACCGCGGCCCGGGCGGCCGGGCTGCCGGTGCCCGCCGTGCGTGAGACGCGCTGCGGCGAGCGCCGGGTGCTGGTCGTGGCGTGCGAGGAGGGGCAGCCGCTGGCGCCGGCGGTCGCGGCCGTCGCGCTGGCGCAGTCCGCGGCGCTCGGCGGTGCCCTGATCGCGTCCGGCGTGGCGGTCTCCCGGCTCCGTGCGGGCGACCTGCACGTCCGCGAGGGTCTGCTGGCGGTGCGGACGCCCGTTGCGGGGCCGGCGGACGATGGCGACGGTGCGACGGCGGACTTCGTGGCGATGGTGGCCGCGGCCTGCGCACCGGATCAGGTCGGGCCCGCGCGGCGCCGGCGCCGGGCGGTGCCGATCGCCGCCGCTGCGGTGGCGGTGCTCGCCGTGGCCGTCACGCTGCTGCCCGATCGCAACCCGTCCGCGCCGGCACCTGCCCGGGCCGCCGCGGCGCCGCCGCCGACGCGGGACGAGCCGGCGGTGGCGCCCGAGCCGGCTCCGGCGCGCGTGCGCACGCCGAAGGCCCGCGCTGCGAGGGCGATCGCGAAGCCCTCCACGCCGCGCCGTCGACACCGGCCGGCGAAGGCGAAGAAGCATCCGGCCGCGCCCGTCGCGATGCCGCGCCCGGCAAAGCGGGTGCCGGCGGCACCTGCGGACGACGCGGTGCCGGTGGCCG
>JBBQFB010000120.1:0-11434 GCA_038321545.1 Gaiellales bacterium | reverse complement strand
TGACGGCGGCGAACGTGCTGCCGGTCATCTTCACCGACACCTTGTGGCCGGCGACGGCCGGGAAGGTGACGCCGCCGTTGATACCGGGCGAGGAGATCGTGACCGACTGCGTGCCGGGCAGGCTGGCGATGACGGAGGCCGCCGGATCGGCGACGCCGAGGTCATAGACCGTGACGGTGATCGACCCCGCATTGATGCCGGACGGGTCGATCAGCACCGTGTACGTACCGCTGGCCGGGCTGGACGGCAGCGGCACCGAGTCGATGTAGGTGTCGGTCTTGCCGATCGCGGCGGCGGTCATCGGCGCGCCGTTCACGTCGAGCAGCAGGCCCGCGCCACCGCTGATGGTCGAGGCGGAGAACTTGATGAACAGGCGGTGGTTCGCGAGCCCGGTGAAGGTCACGCGACCATTCGTGCCAGCCGTCGTCAGCGCGAGCGTCGTCGAGCCGCCGGCGGCACTGGCCGTCACGGACGCCGTGACGTCGACCGGCACCAGCGAGGCAGTCAGCGTCAGCGAGCCGGAGAAGCTCGGATCGGGCGTGATCTGGATCGAGTAGGTGCCGATGGCGGCGAGCGACGAGGCGTCGATGTAGTTCGTGCCAGCGCCGGCCGTGGACGCGACGACGTAGCCGCCGGTCGGGTTCTTCACCTGGAGCGACATCGAGCCGATCGTCGAGTCCGTCCACCGGAACGAGATCCTCTGGTTCACGGCCGTCGTGTCGAACAAATAGATAGCGGCATCACCGGACGGGATCGCGATCGATGCGCCCGTTCCCAGCGTGAGGCGGCCGGCGACGATGTCCGTCGCGGCATAGCCGGTCGGCAGCACGTAGAAGTCGGCCGTCGTCGTGACGACGCCGTACGGCGTCGTGACGTACAGCTTGCCCGGCGTGGCCGAGGCGGGGACGGTCACCGTGAGGCTGGTGGTCGTGGCGGCGGTGACCGTGCCGGCGACGCCGGCCGAGCCGTTGAAGAGGACCGAGTTCGACCCGGGCGTCGTGTGGAAGTTCGTGCCGGTGATGGTGATCGAGGATCCGGCCGCGGCCTTCGCCGTGAACGTCGTGACCGTCGTCGGGCTGACCGTGAAGCTCGAGCCCGAGGTGACGGTGCCGTTCGCGTTCGTCACGTAGATCGTGCTTGTCGCGGTGATGCCGCCCGGGACCGTGACGGTCAGCGAGGTGAGCGTCGCTGCCGTGACCGTCCCCGCGACGCCGCCCGAGCCGCCGAACTTGACGGTGTTCGACGCCGGCGGGGCGATGAAGTGCGTGCCGGTCACGACGACGGAGGAGCCGAGGTTCCCACCGGTCGGCGCGAACGACGTGATCGTCGGCGCCGCGGCCTGCGCGACGCCCGAGAAGACCAGCGTTGCGGCCAGCGCGAGGAGCGCCACCCCGGCCCTTCGAGCTCTGATCTTCCTGACGGTCACGTTGATCCCCTTTGCAAGGCGGTTCGCGATCTGCGCCGGCATGCCGAGCCGGCGGGTGGAGTCCGCTACGAACGAAACCAGGTGAAATCTGTTGTCGTCCTACCCGGAAGGGGGATCTGAGCGCCGCCGGGTACGATCCGGTGATCGAGCCGCCTCCGGCCCCCGCCCCGCTCTCGTTCGACGACATCGCCCGCCTGGTCGTCGAGCTCGCCGAGCGTCTCCGGGGCGAGCAGGACGTGATGCTCGTGATCACGCGCGGCGGGCTGATCCCGGGCGGGATCCTGGCCTATCTGATCGGGATCAAGAACATCCTCGCGGCGGCGGTCGAGTTCTACGACGACGAGGGCGGCCGCCGGCCCGAGCCGGCCTTCCACCAGTTCCCCTCTGCCTCGCTGCTGCGGGGCAAGCGCGTGCTGATCGTCGACGAGGTGTGGGACTCCGGCCGCACGATCCAGGCGGTCACGCGGCGCGTGCGCGAGGCCGGCGGCCTACCGACCACCGCCGTGCTGCATTTCAAGCCGGGCAGGAGCGAGGTCGGCGAGCGGCCCGACCACTTCGTCGTCGAGACGGACGACTGGGTCTCCTACCCGTGGACGAAGGTGCTCGCGTACCTCGAGGGCCGCGCCGTCCTGCCCGCCTCGTAGGCTTCCGGCCGTGATGCGCATGCACCCCATGGCCGGCGGCTGGCTCGAGGTCGTCTGCGGCCCGATGTTCTCGGGCAAGAGCGAGGAGCTGATGCGCCGCCTGCGCCGGGCCGAGATCGCGCGGCAGGCGGTGGCGGTGTTCAAGCCCGCGATCGACGACCGGTTCGACGCGACCGACATCGTCTCGCACGCGGGCCTGCGCATGCGCGGCGTCCCGGTGCGTCACGCCGGCGATGTCGCCGAGCTGGCCGAGCCGCTCGACGTGGTCGGTATCGACGAGGCGCAATTCTTCGGCCCGGAGATCGTCGGCGTCGTCCAGTCGCTGACGCGCGCCGGCCGGCGCGTCGTGGTTGCCGGGCTCGACACCGACTACCGCGGGCTGCCGTTCGGATCGGTGCCCGAGCTGCTCGCGATCGCCGAGTTCGTCGACAAGCTGCAGGGCGTGTGCCACGCGTGCGGCATGCCCGCGACGATGACGCAACGCCTCGTCGGCGGCGAGCCGGCTCCGTTCGACGGCGCCACCATCGTGGTCGGCGCGGGCGAGCAGTACGAGGCGCGCTGCCGGTCGTGCCACCAGGTCGGGATCCCCGAGCCGATGGCCTGTCGCGTGCGCCGCTCGTCGCAGCCCTTCCGGGCCTAGAGCCAGCTGCCGCAGTCGTTGCACTTCCGGCTGGAGCCGGCGCGCATCACCGAGCCGTGCAGACACGCGGTCGTGGAAGACTCGTAGGCCCGCACGAGCGCCGCGAGGGCCTGACGGATCGGACCGTCGGCGACGCGCTCGGCGGCGACGGAGAGGGCCTCGATGCCCTCCGGGGTGACCGGTACGTAGCGCGTCTGCATACCCTCATTCTCGTCGGCTAAACGGGGTACGCGCAAGTCCCCCGTACGGGGTACGCTGCGCGGCATCATGCGTCTGTATCACCAACCACGTTCTCGCTCCGTCCGCGTGCTCTGGACACTCGAGGAAGCAGGTGCCGACTATGACCTGCAGCTGATCTCGCGGGAGGACAAGCAGGCGCCCTGGTACCGCGCGCTACACCCGCTCGGGCGGTCACCGGTGGCCGAGCTGGACGACGGCCCGCTGTTCGAGTCCGGCGCGATCGTGTGGCAGGTCTGCGACGCGCATCCGGCAGCCGGCCTGTCGGCGCCGCTCGGCAGCTACGCGCGGGCCCAGCAGTACCAGTGGGCGTTCTTCGCGGCGAGCGAGCTCGAGCCGCCGCTGAACGAGATCGCGCGCCAGCTGTGGGGCAGCGGCGAGCCGGACGAGGACGCGCTGGCCGCGGCGCGAGAGAGGTTCGCGGAGCGGGCGGCGGTCGTCGCCGACGCGCTGGAGGGCAGGGAGTACCTCGTCGGCGATCGGTTCTCCGTCGCGGACGTGGCGGTCGGCGCGGTGACCGGCTTCGCGAAGATGGCGGAGCTGACGGAGCTGTCTCCCGCCGTCGACGCATACGTGGTGCGGATCGAGGCGCGTCCCGCGCTGATCGCGGCGCGCGCTCGCCAGGCCTGACCAACCGGCCCGCGCGGATAACGCCCGCCTCGTACCTCGTGCCGATTGTCGCCTGGGGTCTGACCCCGAAACGCCCGGCCACGGGGGTCAGACCCCAGAACGTTTCTCCCCGAAAGCGCGCAGAACGCCTCGTCCCGTGCGGACCGCGCCCGGATGGAGCGGTGCGTGACGGCATGGTGCGGATGCGGCGTGATGGACTGGCGGGGTGGGCTGCGAGATGCGCCGCGCCGGCCTGTTACAGCATCGGGCGGCCGCGACGGCTGCCCACCGGAGCGCCGATCGCAAGGAATGTGAGGCCGTCCGGGCCGGCTTCCGGGACCCGTGTCGACGTCGGGTCGACCCTGAGGTAGCTGCCCGGCCCGAACTCGAGCACCTCGTCGTCCACGGTGAAGGTACCGCTGCCGGCGAGGCCGACGTAGACCTCCTCCTCGGCGGACTCCTCCTCGTCGTGCCCACGGCCCTGCGCACCCGCGGGCAGGCGGATCTCGTTGATCCCGAAGGCGGTCACGCCGAGCGCGACGCGCACCTTGTGGAACACCCCCATGAAGACCTCGATCGACGGGTCATCCCCGTCCACCAGCGTGTATCCCATCAGCGCGAGAGGATAACGCGGCTCTCCGCGATCACGTCAACGGCCCCGACCACGGTGAGGAGCACGACGATGCCGAGCGCGAGCAGGCGGACGGCCCCGGCGTCGGCAAGTCGGCGGAGCGCCGGTCGCCGGCCGAGCGCGAGCAGCACGGCACCGACGATCGCCGGGCCGACGAGCAGCAGCGATGCCAGCCCGCCGACCAGGTGCCCGCGGTGGAACGCCGCCTGGCGCGCCTCGCTGCGTTCCACCAGCCACGCGACGGCCAGGCCGGCGAGCGCCGGCAACGCCACGAACAGGGCGACCGCCAGCCAGAGCGGGCTGAGGAGGGCGTAGTCGATCCCGTCGGCGTGGACGAACGTGCCGCCGCCGAGCGCGGCCGTGGCGGCCGACCATGCGACGAGGCGCCCCCGCGCGGGCAGGAAGCGGCGCGCGAGCGCGTAGCCGAGCCCGAGCAGCACGCCGCCCGCCGTGTAGACGCCCGCCAGCTTGAGCGAGCCAACGAGCGTGACGCGCCCCATCTCGAACCCGTCGTCGCTGATCACGCCGGTGATCCGATCGCCCGTGGTGAGCCGCAGCGCGAGCATCGCGATGCGGCCCAGGATCCCGCCCACGACGAGGCCGACCAGCCCACCCGCGGTCACGCCGATCGCGGCGTGGCGGAGGGCGGCGCGGACGTCGTCGTCGAGCGACGGGATGGTGACGGAACCCGGATCAGCTGCGGCCATGTGCGTAGTCAAACGTAATTCGCTCGACGCCTCAAGCCAGGCGCGCGAGCGCCGGCACGAGCTCCGCCAGCGCGTCGATCCGGATCGTCGCCCTCCCCACCTCCGGCCAGTCGGCCTGCAGGTGCCCCCACGGGCCGCGCCGGAGGTGCACGGCCACCATGCCCGCATCCGCGGCCGGCACGACGTCGTTGTCGACGCGGTCGCCGACGTACGCGATCTCACCCGGCGCCACGTCGGCCTCCACCGCGATGCGAGCGAAGAACGCCGGCGACGGTTTCTCGACGCCCCAGGACGCCGACGAAGCGACGACGTCGATCGGCACATCGAGCGCGCGGAGGAACGCCTCGACCGACGCCGGCTGGTTCCCCGCGATGCCGACCAGGAACCCGGCCGCCTTCAGGCCACGCAGACACGGCACCGCATCGGCATAGAGGTCGGTCGGCTCGTAACCGGCCGGAGGCGGCCCGCTCACGTCGACGCCCGGCGCGAGGCCCACGCCTCCCAGTGGCGGGTCTCATCCACCAGCGTCTCGCCGACGTCGAGGAAGACGGCCCGGACGGCCACGGCCCTACGGGCTCGCCAGCCGCCCGCGGATCACGCCCGCGAGGCGCCCCACAGCCCGGTCGAGGTCGTCCTCGGACAGATGGCTGAAGGAGACGCGCAGCTCGTTGCGGCCGGCGTCGCTCGCGTAGAACGCGTGGCCCGGCACGTACGTGACGCCGGCCGCGACGGCGTCGTCGCGCATCTCACCCGCGTCGACCTGCGGCGGCAGCGTCAGCCAGCAGAAGAACCCGCCGTCCGGCACGCTCCACGTGCAGCCGTCCGGCAGGTGACGCTCGAACGCCTGCTCGAGCGCCCGCCAGTGCGACTGGTACAGCTCGCGGCTGCGGGGAATCTGGGCTTCGAACTCGCCGGCCCGTCCGTACCGCTCGAGGATCCGCTGGCAGAAGCCGTTCGCGCACTGGTCGGTGGTCTGCTTCGCGGCCGCCATCTGCGCGATCACGTCGCGCGGCCCGACCGCCCACCCGAGGCGGACGCCGGGGGCGAAGATCTTCGAGAACGTGCCGGCCTGGACGGTGACGTCCGGCGCGAGCGACCAGATGGACGGCAGCGCCGCGCCGCCGAAGGCCATCTCGCGGTACGCGACGTCCTCCAGGATCAGTACTCCGTGGCGCCGGCACATCGCGATCAGCGCCTCGCGCCGCGGCAGGCTGAGCGTCCGCCCGGTCGGGTTCTGATAGTCGGGGATCACGTAGACGAACTTCGGCCGCATCCCCGCCTCGAGCCGCTCGGCCAGCAGATCGACGAGCATGCCGTCGTCGTCCATCGCGATCTCGTCGATGGAGGCCTCGAAGCCGGCGAACGCCATCAGCGCGCCGAGATAGGTGGGCGCCTCGACCGCGACCGTGTCGCCGGCGTCGACCACGCTCTGGCAGAGCAGCGCCATCGCCTCCATGCCGCCGCTCGTCACGATCAGTTCGCCGATCTCCGGCCGTCGGCCCTGGAGCCGCTCCTGCCGGTCGACCAGGTATGCGCGGAAGCCGGCGATGCCCTCGGTGGGCGTGTACTGCAGCGCCGCGCCCGGGTCGTCGCGGAGCAGCGCCGCCACGATCTCGGCGACGACTGCAGACGGGAACGTCTCCGGGTTCGGGAACCCGCCCGCCAGCGAGAGCACGCCCGGTGGCGTCGGCGACAGGATGCGCGTCACCTCGGCGCTGCGGTTGTGCGTCCGCGTCGCGAACGAGCTCGCCCAGCCCTCAGCCTTCGCCGGCATCGACCAGGAACTCCATCTTGCTCGGCCGGCCCTGGTCGACCAGCGCCAGGTGCTCCGCATAGTTGGTCAGATCGAGCAGCGAGGTGCCGGCCTGGATGCCGGCCAGCACGAGCTGCTCCGCCTTCGCGCGCGACTCGGCCACCTCGAGGGCGGCCGCGACCCGCTCGGGCGGTGCGATCACGAGGCCGTCGTCGTCGCCGAACACGATGTCGCCCGGCGACACCTCGACGCCGCCGATCGTCACGCTCTGGTCGATCGGTGCACGGGACACCGTCGAGCCCGACGCCGGGTACGTGCCGCGGGCGAACAGCGGCAGGCCAAGTGCGCGGATGCCCTGCACGTCGCGGCAGTGCCCGTCGATCACGAGGCCGGCGATGCCGCGCCGAACCGCCTCGCTCGCGACGATCTCGCCCAGCACGGCGCGCTGGTGCCCGTTGGTCGCGATCACGAGCACGTCGCCGGGCGCCGATGCGGCCATCGCGGCGAACACGGGCAGGTGGTCGTCCTCGGCGATCACGGTGCGCGCGATGCCCACCAGCTGCACACCGCACACGAGCGGACGCACCGCCGGATCGACGATCGGGATCGTCTTGTCGCCATCGCACAGCGTCGAGACCTCGATCTGCCGCAACCGGGCGATCAGGTCGTCCGTCACCACCGTCCCCATCGCCAGCTCCATCGTCGCGGAACCGAAAAGCCCGCATTTGCGGGCTCTTCCGAGAAGCGGACGACGGGGGTCGAACCCGCGACCTACGGCTTGGGAAGCCGTCGCTCTACCAGCTGAGCTACGTCCGCACGGAGCCCGAGTATACCCCGTCACCGGAGGCCGGGCATGGCGCCGCGGCGACCCACGCAGCGCGCCGCGGCGTCGAGGCCGGCATCGAGCGCGGCCGCCGCGGGTGCACCGGAAGCCAGCGCCGCGAGCATTCCGCCCGCGAGCGCGTCACCGGCGCCGGTGGGGTCGATCGCGTCGGCCGGCCGCGCCGGCCGGTCGGCCTCGGTCGTGCCGCGCAACGCCGCGCCGGCGGCTCCGCGCTTCGCAACCACGAGGGGCGCCGGCTGCGGGTCGAACACCAGCTCGGCCTGCGTGCCGAACACCAGCGCCGGCCGGCACTCGGCCACCCGCCGCAGGAACACGCGCGGCCCGGCCTCCTCGATGGCAGCCACCGACGCCAGATCGACGGACACCAGGCCACCCTGCGCGCGGACGCGGGCAGCGGCGGACAGGGCCGCGCCGACGACCGGCTCGGCGGTCAGCGCGTAGCCGGAGATGTGCAGCCAGCGGACGCCCTCGAACCAGCCCGCCTGCAGGTCGCCTGCGGCCAGCAGCGGGCCGGCGCCGCGGTCGGTCAGCATCGAGCGGGTGCCGTCGGCGCCGACGAGCGAGACGATGATCCCGGCCGGCTCGGGACCGAGCGGCCCGACAACCTCCACCCCGCGCGCACGGACACGCTCCTCCGCCATCCGGCCCGCCGGGTCGGCCGACCGTCGCGTCACCAGCCGCGCCGTCGCTCCGGCGGCAGCGGCCCAGGCGGCGACGTTCGCCGCCTGGCCGCCGGCCTCGAGCCGGTTCGTGCTCGGCGTGTCGGTGTCGCTCGCGATCGGGCCGTGCGGCCGCGTCGAGACGTCCAGGACCAGGTCGCCGAGGGTCGCGACGGTCACATCGTGTCGGGGGCCGTCGCGCCGACCAGATCGAGCGCACGCCGCACGGTCGAGCCGACGGCCGCCGTGAGCGTGAGGCGGAAGGCCCGCACGTCGGGGTCGTCGTGCAACACGCGAAGGTCGTGGTGGAAGACGTGGAAGTCGGCTGCCAGCGAGAGCGCGTAGGCGATCACGCGGTGCGGCGCGCGGCGCTCGGCGGCCTCCCTCGCGACGGACGGCCACTCGACCAGGCGCTTCACCAGCTCCCGCTCCTGCGGCTCCGGGGCGTGCTCCCACGGACCGGCCGTCGGGCCGTCACCCTCGCTCGCGGCGCGGCGGAGGATCGACTGCGCGCGGGCGTGCGCGTACTGGACGTAGTAGACGGGGTTCTCGCGCTCCTGCCGCACGGCCAGGTCGAGGTCGATGTCCATCGTCTGGTCGTGCGAGCGCTGCACGAGGAAGAACCGCGTCGCGTCGACGCCGATCGCCTCGACCAGCTCGTCGGCGGTCACAACGTTGCCGCGGCGCTTGCCCATCCGCTCGCCGGACACCGTGACCATCTGGTAGATCGGCACCTCGACCGCATCCTGGGCGTAGCCCATGCAGGCCGCAGCGGCCTTCAGGCGAGCGACGTAGCCGTGGTGGTCGGCACCGAGGATGTAGATCAGCCGGTCGTGTCCGCGGGAGAACTTGTGCTCGATGTAGGCGAGGTCGGCGGCGAAGTACGCCGGCGAACCGTCCGACTTGATCAGCACGCGGTCCTTGTCGTCACCGAACTGCGACGTGGCGAGCCACGTGGCGCCGTCCTTCTCGTAGACATGGCCGGCGGCGCGGGCCTTCGAGATGGCGCGGTCGACCGCGCCCGAGGCATGCAGCTCGCGCTCGCTGAACCAGATGTCGACGTGGATCCGGATCCGCTCCAGGCTGGCCCGGATGCGGTCGAACGTCGCCGGCACGGCGGCCGCCGTCCACTCCTCGATCGAGGCGTCCGGATCGACGTCGAGCGTCGCCGCCAGGGCATCGACGACCGGCCCGGGATAGCCGCCCTCCGGCATCTCCTCGCCACGGCGCTTCGCGCGCACGGAGGCGCCGAACTTGTCCACCTGGCCGCCGGCGTCGTTGAAGTAGTACTCCCGCACGACCTCGTGGCCGGCGAACTCCACCAGGCGCGCGACGCTGTCGCCGTACGCCCCGTTGCGGGCCGAGGCGACCGTCACGTCGCCGGTCGGGTTGGCCGAAACGAGCTCGACCAGCACGTTGCGGCGCGTGTCGGGCGTGCCGGCGCCATAGTCGTCTCCGGCCGCGGCGATCTCGCCGACGGCGTCGTGGAACCAGGCCGGTGCGAGCCGCACGTTGACGAACCCTGCTCCTGCCACCTCGACGGCCGCGTAGTCGCGGCCGTCACGGATCCGGGAGGCGATCTCCTCGGCGATCTGCCGCGGCGCGCGGCGCAGGATCGGCGCCAGCCGCAACGCGACCGTGGTCGCGAAGTCGCCGTGCGACGGATCGCCCGGACGCTCCAGCGCGACCTCGGGCGAGATGCCGTCGGCGAGCGATGCAGCGGCGCCGGCGATCGGCGCGGAGAGGCGGGCGATGAGATCGGTCACACCGCGAAGGCTACCGGCAGAGGAGTGCCGGGGACCCCCCTCTTCATACTCGCCCGCATGGTCGTCGTGCTCGTCGCCTTCGTCGCCACGTTCACCCTCGGGCTCCGGGCCACGCGGCTCCGCTCGGTCGCCGGACTGGCCGGACTCGCGATCGCCGCGTACGCCGGTCAGTCGGCCGATCCGCGCGGCGCGCTGGTCGCGGCCGTGCTGCCGGCCACGCTCGCGATCCTCTCGGTCGACGCGCTCCGGCTGCGCCGGCTACCGGTGGTACGGCTCGCCGCGCAGGATCGTGGTCGCTCGGTAGAGCTGCTCGCCGAGCACCACTCGCGCTAGCTGGTGGGGCAGCGTCAGCGGTCCGAGCGAGAGCCGCGTCCCCGCGCACTGCAGCACCGCCTTCGACACGCCGCACGCGCCGCCGATCACGAACGCGGTCCGCTGCGGCGGCCGCTCCTCGAGCGTCTGCAGCAGCGCCGCCAGCTGCTCGCTGGCATGCGCCTTTCCGGTGCGGTCGAGCACGACGACGTGACATCCGTCGAGGTGCGGCAGGATCCGCCGGCCCTCGCGATCGCGCACCTCGTCCGGCGTACCGCGCTGGAGAGGCTCGTCGCGCACCTCGACCACCTCGAGCTTGACCGCCCGCGCCAGCCGGGCCTCGTAGTCGTGCGCCGCGTCGGCGAGCGCACCCCGCGGCCGGCCGACGGCGACGATGCGAATCAGGGCTCGCCGTCCTCCGGCTCCTCGACCTCGGGCAGGTCGCGGATCGTCTCGCGCGCCGACCACTTGGAGTAGTTGTCCTCCATCGCGTCCAGCAGCTCGCGCATGAAGCGCGGCGACACGTTGACGCGGGACACCACCCAGCCGGGAACCTCGTCGTCGTCCACCTCGTGGTCGACCTTTGCGAAGGTGAGCGTGAACTCGTAGTCCGAGTGACTGATGTTGGCGAAATTGGCATACACCCCCGCCATCAGCTCCGGCGTGAAGTGAATGTTCAGGCGACGTTCGTCAGCATCCTCGTCCATGTCGGGAGGAGGATAGCCCCGACCCGCGTACAGCATCCCGGATGCGCATTGGCCTGCTCTCGGACGTTCACGGCAACCTGCCGGCCCTGGAGGCCGTCCTGGAGGCCTGCTCGATCCGGTGCGACGCCCTCTGGTGCCTGGGCGACATCGTCGGCTACGGCGCCAGCCCGAACGAGTGCGTCGCCCTGGTGCGCGATCGCTGCGAGCTGGCCCTCGCGGGCAACCACGACCTCGCGGCGACCGGCCGCGTCGACTTCTCGACCTTCTCGAGCGATGCCGGCCGTGCGATCCGGTGGACGCGCGAGGTGCTGTCCGCCGACTCGGAGTCCTGGCTGCGCGGGCTGGAACCGTCGGCGCAGCGCGGGCCGATCGGCCTCTTCCACGCGTCGCCGCGCGATCCGGTGTGGGAGTACGTCGCCGACGCCGCGGCCGCCAACGTGGCACTGTCGACCACGCCGCACGAGCTGGTGCTCGTCGGCCACACGCACGTGCCACTCGC
>JBBQFB010000119.1:0-11505 GCA_038321545.1 Gaiellales bacterium | reverse complement strand
ACCCCCGTCCTCGCTGCCCGCCGGGGAGTCCTGGCCGACCTCGTCCGCGACGGCGAGAACGGCCTCCTGTTCGAGCCGGATGACGTCGCCGACCTCGCCCGCGCCATCTCCCAGGCGCTCGCCGACCCGGCAGCGCTTCGCCGCATGGGCGAGGCCGCCCTCGCCGACTACGAGGCGCTGTACTCGCCCGAGGTGACAACACGGCGCCTGATCGAGATCTACGAGGAGGCGATCGAGCACCGGCGGAATCCGCTGGTAGGGTGAGGCGCAAGGGCGAATCGGGGAGACGGGATGATCGATCGCAGCGCGCGCATCTACGTTGCCGGGCACCGCGGCCTCGTCGGGTCTGCGGTACTTCGGCGGCTTGAGAGCGCCGGCTTCGAGAACGTGCTGGTTGCCGGACGCGACGAGCTCGACCTGCGCGACCAGGGCGCCGTGACGACCTGGTTCCGCAATCAGCAGCCCGACTACGTCTACCTCGTCGCCGGCACCGTCGGCGGCATCATGGCCAACTCCACGCGGCCGGCCGAGTTCATCTACGACAACCTGATGATCCACGCCACCGTGGTGCACGCCGCCTACCTGGCGAACGTCTCGAAGCTGCTGTACCTCGGGTCGTCATGCATCTACCCGCGGCTCGCGTCGCAGCCGATGACCGAGGAGGAGCTGCTGTCCGGCCCCCTCGAGCCGACCAACGAGCCGTACGCGATCGCGAAGATCGCCGGCATCAAGCTGTGCGCCGCGTACCGGCGTCAATACGGCTGCAGCTTCATCTCGGCCATGCCGACCAACCTTTACGGGCCGTTCGACAACTTCGATCTCGCGTCCAGCCACGTGCTGCCGGCGATGATCCGGAAGTTCCACGACGCAAAGTCTCAGGGTAACCCTCAGGTGGAGATTTGGGGTACGGGGTCGCCGCGGCGCGAGTTCCTGCACGTCGACGACCTCGCCGACGCCTGCCTGTACCTGATGGAGCACTACGACGGCGAGTCGCACCTCAACGTCGGAACCGGCGAGGACGTGGCGATCGCCGAGCTCGCAGAGATGGTTCGTTCGGTCGTGTACCCCGCGGCTCAGCTCACGTACGACACGTCGAAGCCCGACGGTTCGCCGCGCAAGCTGCTCGACGTCTCCCGCCTGCACGCGCTCGGATGGCGGCACTCGACGCCGCTCGACCGCGGCATCGAGGAGACCTACGCCTGGTACCTCGCGAACCCCCAGCACGTGCGCGAGTCGCGACCCCGCCCGCCGCTGTTCGCCACCGCTTCGTAGTCGCGCAACTCGTATCCGCCGGACGCGCGCGTTACGATCAGCACATGCGTCGTCAACTCGCCGCCGCTGCGGCCTTCCTCGTGGTTGTCGTTCCCGCCGCCAACGCGTCGAGCATCAGCGTCCAGGCTATCCGCCCGTCGCCAACGCAGGTCTACCTCTACATGAACACCCTCGTGAAGAGCAGCGGGTCGGGACATGAATTCGTCGACTACGGGACGACGACGAGCTACGGCGCCTCGTTCGACCTGGGCACGGGTAACTCCACCTTCGCCGCCGTCTACCAGGGCCTCGTACCGGGAACGACGTATCACTTCCGCGCCCGGCTCGAGGAACCCACCGTGCCGATGACGACGCTTGGCCCCGACATGGTCTTCTCCACGCCACCGCTCGGCGGGGTGTTCCTGAACCTCCCCGCCGAGACGTTCGCATCGCCGGACACGAAGATGCTGACGGGGATCATGCCCATCTACTTCCCAGACCAGTTGTGCAGCGACACCGCCCCGCCCGGGGCGGGCTTCGATCCCTCGACCCGGTACCGGGCCTTTACCGTGACCAACCCGTCGGCCGCGGGCGGCTGCGTGACGGTGCAGGTCGTCGCCCCCTGCGTGAACGTGCACGTGAGCGCGTACTCAGGCGCGTTCGCCGGAGTCGCGTACGACCCAGCGCTCGCGGCCGGGAACGGCAGCGGGGCCGACCTCCGCGAGTTCCAGGTGCCGGTCGCCGCCGGCGACACGTTCACGATCGTCGTCGCGGACGACGGCTCGTGCGGCTCGGCGTTCGCCGTGCGTGCCTACAACACCGGAGTCGCTTCGCCGAACACGACGAGCGCAGCTGCCGCCGTGGTCGGCGTCCGGTCAGCAACGCTTCGCGGCACCGCATCCGCCCATCTCGTCCACGGCATGCAGGTGCGCTTCGAGTGGGGACGCACGACGGCGTACGGCAACGTTCTCCCGGAGTCCGGTCTGCCCGTCGACAACGCCGATCACCTCATCACGCGGCGCCTCACCGACCTGACGCCGAACGTCGTCTACCACGCGCGCCTGGTCTCGTTCGGGCCGGGCGGCACGACGTTCGGCGCCGACATCGCGTTCACGACGCTCACCGCGCAACCCGCGCTGCGCCTCGCCGGCGCGCGGATCGCCGTCGGCGGCAGCTCCAGCGTCGGCGTCCGGGTGGTCTGCCCGCTGACCACCACCGTCTGCACGGGCAAGGTCGTGCTGCGGCGCGTGAACGCGAAACACACGAGCCTCGGGTCGAAGACGTTCAGCATCGCCGGCGGCAGAACCGCAACCGTCCGCGTTCGGCTCGCGACGGCCAGCCGCCGCCTCGTGAAGCGGGTCGGCGTGCTCAAGATCACCGCGACGCTGACCGCCCGCGACGGCGACAGCGAGGCGTTCCGGGCCGCGCGGCGCAGCGCCCGACTCGTCTGGCACGGCTAGCGCTATCGCACCCCGAGACAGCTGATCGCCTGGTCGTCGTTCGACGCGAACCGCAGCGAGCAGGACACATCGAGCCGCGCCGACGCCGCGCCGCTGCGCGTCACGAGCAGCTGCGCGTAGGTGAACCCCGTGGCGTCGAACACGAGGTCGGCCACCGCGCCCGGTGCGAGGGTCTGGCTGATCGGGTAGATGTTCGGCGCCACGAAGTAGCCGAGACCGTGCACCTCCAGCGAATCGGTCGTCCCCGTGTTCTTCAGCCGGAGGCGGCTGGACGGCCCGGTCAGCACCGCCAGGCCCGTCGCTGGGTCGGAGACGATCAGCCGGTCCTCGGCCGAGCTCGAGGCCGTGCCGCTCAGCACTCGGTCGGCGCGCAGCAGGTCGGCGGCGCGGAGGCCGCCGAGACGATCTGCCGTCGCGGCGCGCGGCACCGCGCCCAGCTTGGACTCCGCGATCTCGACGCCGCCCAGCGCGTCCTTCTTCACGTTGCGGCCCGTAATCGTGCGCGACTTGATCTGGCTGCCCGAGATCAGCGTCCGAGCCACACCGCCCGCCGTGAACAGCGACAGGAACAGCGCGCAGATGGCAACGGTCATCGCGGGACTCGGTCGTCGGAACATCTCGTGGCCTCCAGATCTCGTGGCCGTCTCACCCTACCGATCCGGCCGCTCGGTGATGCGGGAAGAGCTTGGCACGGGCGGCCGGCGTCGGTAGGCTTGCGGCGATGGCGAGGAAGAAGCGCAAGCCCCCGCGCGGGGCGGCGCCGGCTGGCCACCGGCCGCCCGTCGACGTAGTGCTCGCGGTCTGCCGCAGCGCCCGCGCGGAGCTGCTGCGCCCCGGCTGCCGGGGCCTCGACGCCGAGCTGTGGGCGTCGGCGTACCTCGGCGAGATCGGCAGCCAGATCCCGTTTGCCGACGACCGCGCCGAAGCGTTCGCCCGTCTCCTCGACGGCCTCGGCGAGGTGCCACGGCCCGGCGCCCGCGAGGCGCTGCTGGCGTTCGCAGCCGTCGGCGAGGCCGCCGTCGGCGAGCACGCGCGGAAGATGGCCGAACGCATCGCCGGCCCCACCCCACGCTGGGCCACCGAGGCCGGAACCGGCGACGTGGTCGGCGCATGGCGGGCGTCCGATGTGTACTTCGGCGACGGCGACACCTACGCCTTCGAGATCGCCAGGGCGTCCGGCATCCACGTGCTCTGCGTGTACGTCGACAACAACATCGGCGGCATCCCCAAGGACGCGTTCCTGCTGACGTCGATCGACGACTACCGCACGCCGTTCGAACGCGGCGAGGCGCCCAACCTGCGGCTCGACCAGGTACCGGTGGCCGAGGCGGCGGCCGCCGTGCGGGCAGCCGTCGAGCTCGCGCGGCGCTACCTCGACCCTCCGGCAGATGACGACCTCCCGCTGCTGAACGCGCTGATCGAAGGGCACCTGCGCTTCCTCCCACCCGGCGTCGCACCCGACCCCCAGCCCCTCGACGACGACGCGGTAGCGGCGATCGCCACCGCGTTCCTCGCCTCTCCCGAGGGAAAGAGCCACCGCCGCGGCGACGATCCCGACATCCTCGACACCATCCTCTGGTTCGCGAACGGGTACAACATCGGAGGACCGTTTCGGTGGAGCCCGGTCGTGGTCGAGGTGTTCATGGCCGACTGGGTCGGCCGCAAGGTGCTGGCCGACCGCGCCTACATCGCGCGCATCCCCGTCGTCCTGGCCTCCTTCGTGCGCTATGCCGGCCGCGTGCGGGGCGTGCCCGACGGGCTCGTCGCCGAGACCCTGAAGGCCGTCCCGGAGTGGACAGCCGAGATGCTCGGGCGCGGCGGCACGCCGTCGCCGTTCGCCAACGCCGATGCGATGGCGCGGAGCATGCCCGGCGAGTCCGACGACAGCCTCGCCCCACACATCAGTCTCGCCGAGGACCGCGACGAGGTCGCCGGGTGGCTCTTGCGGATGGCGGCACCGGTACCCTCACCCGCCGAGCTGCAGCCAGTGGCCGCCACCGTTCGCGATCAGTACAGGGCGAACGACGGGGTCGCGCTCCTGCTGCGAACGCTGTTGCCGTGGCAGCGGCTGCCACGGCGAGACGATCGCCTGGTGGCCGGCTTCGCCGGAGCGTGGGCGACGCTCGCCGGGCGCCACTCCGGCGATGACGCAAAGATCGGGTTCCTGACCGAGATCGAGCCGTTCGACTGGCACGACATCGCCGTCCTCGTCGTCGACGGCAAGCCCGTCACGGCCGCCCGCATCGGCCGCCGGCTGGCACAGGCCGAGGGCCTCGTCGCCCTGGCCGACGCAGCGGCGCGGCGCAAGTTCGGCGGGCTCCTCATCGACGCCTGGACGTCCCTCGGGCTGATCGACGAGCAAGGCATGGTGACACCGGTCGGGCGCTGGGCGATCCCGGCCGGCATCGCCGCCTCGTGGGGGTACGAGTATCGCTAGGCCGGCTCCCGCCGCGAGCCGATGCTGATCGCGCGCACGCACCTCGACCGGATCGCGGCCGGCGAGATCGACCGCGCGTTCCGGCGCTGGAAGCGTCCCACCGTGCGCACCGGCGGCACGCTCCGCACGTCGATCGGGCTGCTCGCAATCGACTCGGTCGAGGCGATCACCGACGCCGACGTCACCGACCAGGACGCGCGGCTCGCCGGCTTCGCATCGCGCGAGGCGCTGTTCGACTTCCTGCCGCAGCGCGACCAGCAGCTGTACCGCATCCGGCTCCGCACCGGCGGCGTCGATCCGCGCGCCGTCCTGCGCGAGCAGGCGACGCTCACCGACGACGAGCAGGCCGCGCTGCTCGCGCGGCTCGCCGGGCTCGATGCGCGCGCCGCCGACGGACCGTGGACGGCTGCCACGCTTGCGGCGATCGCCGCCGCACCGGGCACGCGCGCGGCCGACCTGGCCGCGTCGCTCGGGCGCGAACGGCTCCCGTTCAAGGCCGACGTCCGCAAGCTGAAGGCGCTCGGCCTGACCGAGAGCCTCGAGGTCGGCTATCGCATCGCACCGCGAGGCCGCGCGCTGCTCTCCGGCCGACGGCCCGATCCCTGACCGACGCCGGCCGCCGGGCGTGCCATGATCGGTCCCATGCAGGAGCCCAAGCCAGGCAAGGGCGAGCGGAAGGCGCGCCTCCGCCACGACCGCGCAACCCGCATGCCGAGCGCGCTGTACGAGGCCGAGCTGCTGCGGCTGCAGGCCGAGCTGGTCAAGGTGCAGGAGTGGGTGCGCACGTCGGGCGCCCGGGTCGTGCTGGTCTTCGAGGGGCGTGACGCGGCCGGCAAGGGCGGCGCGATCAAACGGATCACCCAGTACCTGAACCCGCGCGTCGCGCGCATCGTCGCGCTGCCCCGCCCGACCGAGCGCGAGCGCGCGCAGTGGTACTTCCAGCGCTACACCGCGCACCTGCCGTGCGCCGGCGAGATCGTGCTGTTCGACCGCAGCTGGTACAACCGCGCCGGCGTCGAGCACGTGCTCGGCTTCTGCACGCCCGAAGAGCACCGGCGCTTCCTGCACCAGTGCCCGATCTTCGAACGCCTGCTGGTCGAGGACGGGATCCTGCTCCTGAAGTACTGGTTCTCGGTCGGCGACGAGGAGCAGGAGCGACGGTTCCGCTCGCGGCTCGACGACCCGATGCGGCGCTGGAAGCTGTCGACGATGGACCTCGAATCGCGGAGCCGCTGGGTCGACTTCTCGCGCGCGAAGGACGAGATGTTCGTCCACACCGACATCGTCGAGGCGCCGTGGTACGTCGTGGAGGGCGACGACAAGCGCCGGGCGCGTCTCAACTGCATCGCCCACCTGCTCTCCGTGCTGCCCTACGGCGACGTCGGGGAGCCGGCCATCGTGCTGCCGCCGCGGCCGCCGGACACCGGCTACGAGCGCCCTCCGCGATCGCTGTTCCGGTACGTGCCCGACCACGCAGCGAGCCTCGGCCCGGGCACGTAGCCGGCCGGGTTCGCGACGCGACGAAGACGGGCTGGCCAGCCGACATATCCTGGGTTACGCTGGCCGTGATGCGTCGACTCCTTGCCCTGGCCGTCGCGCTGCTCGGCGTCGCCGTGCCCGCAGCAAACGCCGCGTCGACCGTCGCCACCAGCGCCGTCACCGTGACGCCCACGCAGGCCGTCATCAAGGCGACCTGGTTCGTGGAGTCCTTCACCGCCGACGTCTCGTTCGACTACGGGCCGACGACCACCTACGGGGCGACGAAGTCCGTCGAGACGGCCACCAGCAGCGGCGGTCCGCGGCTGCTCACCATCACCGGCCTGGCTCCCGGCACGACGTACCACCTGCAGGGGCGGATCAACGGCGAGGACGCCGTGCACGCGCCGCTCGTCACCCTGGGCGCCGACACCACGTTCACGACACCGCCGCTCGGTACCACGGTCGTCGCCCGGCAGACGGACTCCCTCCTGGATGCCGCGGCCGCGCCGGCCGTCCCGTCGCACGGAGCGACCTCGCTGCACTCGTGCTCCGACAGCGCCCCACCGCCACCCGCCGACGGCGTCGTGCTCAGCCGCTTCCGCGGCTACGCCGGGACGAACCCCGACGCCACGCCCAGCTGCGTGACGGTGCAGGTCTCGTCGTCGTGCCCCGACCTCCGCATCATCGCGTACAAGAGCGCCACCGACCTGACCGAGGCGAACGTCGTCGCCGGCGATGCAACGGCCGGCCCCGACCACGAGCTCCAGTTCGTGGTCGCCAACGGCGCCTCATTCGCCGTCGGCGTCGGCGACAACGCCGTCGACGATGCCTCCGGCTGCAACGCCGACTACAGCATCGCCATCTCCGCGGCCTCGCTGACCGCACCGATCGCGAACACGGCGAAGCCGGTGGCCATCGGCGTCCGCTCCGTGACCCTACAGGGGTCCGCGTCGTCGCGGCTCGTGCACGGCGTCACGACGAAGTTCCAGTGGGGAGCGACGACGGGCTACGGCAAGGAGCTCGCGGTGCCCGGCACGCTGGCAGTCGACAACCTCGTGCGTCCCCTCTCGCGCCGTCTGACCGGGCTGCTGCCGAACACCGTCTACCACGCCCGGCTCGTCACGACCGGCCCGAGCGGCACCGTGTTCGGCACCGACACCACCTTCCGAACGCTCAAGAAGCAGGTGCCGCTGAAGCTGCAGGCGACGAGCATCGGCGTCAAGCCGAACAGCATCGCGAGCGTCAAGATCACGTGTCCGCTGACCACCGTCACGTGCTCCGGCACGGTCGTGCTGCGGGGCGTGACCGGCAAGAGGGCGAAGCTCGGGACGAAGACGTTCAAGATCAATGGCGGCAAGTCCGCCACCGTCTCGGTCAAGCTCTCGTCGACCAACCGCAAGCTCGTCAAGCGGCTCAAGACGCTCAAGGTCACGGCCACGCTCACCGGCAAGGACGGCGACAAGGTCGTGTTCGCCGCAGCGAAGCCGCGCGCCAAGCTCGTCTGGCGCGGCTAGGAGCCCAGCGGGCGACGTCGTCCGCCGTAGCTCCCGCACGGTCGGCCGGCGCTCACCCGTCGACGCCGGCCGCGCGGCGCACCGCAATCGAGACGACGTTGTCCCAGGGCAGCCAGACGACGTCCCAGTAGTTGTCCTCCGGATCGGCGAAGTACGCGCTGCGGCCCGGGAACAGGCTCGAGTCGACCGGCTCCTTCGGGATCCGCGCACCCGCCGCCCGCGCCGCCTCGATCGTCTTGTCGACGTCGTCGCGCTCGTCGACGTTGATCGCCAGCGAGAAGCCGCGGATGCCCGCGCCCGGCGCCACGTTCAGGGGGCTCTGCGCGTCCTTGGAGAGCTCGTCCAGGTCGAAGATGCCGAGCAGCGCGCCGCGCAGCTGGAAGCACACCATGTCGCCCGCGTCGATCACCACCTCGAAACCGAGCTTCTTGTAGAACGCGGCCAGGCCCTGCACGTCGCGCGAGCCGAGCGTGACGAAGGTCAGGCGGGCGGGAACGGACATCGGTTCCTCCAGTTCGGCGCGGAAATGAACCGCTCGGATGTATCACGCGAACAGGTCACGTCATCTCCCTGACGTTGCACGATACGACCTCCCCACCCCGCCTCGTCAGGACGCGCACCCTCCTCCCCTCCCTCCAGCGCGTGCTCGACGACGGCGCTCGGACCGGCGCCCGCATCCTCGTGATTGCGGGCGTCGGTGCGATTGCCGCGCTGCCGTTCGTCGTCACGGCAGTCGTCGGCGGCTGAGGTCGCGCCCGGTCGCTACCCGCCGATGGCGGTGTTCTCGCGACCCTTCAGCGCCAGCAGCGCGCGCGCCTCGTCGGGCGTTGCGACCTCGAGCGACAGCTCCTTCAGGATCCGCCCGATCTTCGCGACCTGATCATGGTTCGACTCGGCCAGCTTGCCCTTCTCGAGGTAGATCGAGTCCTCGAGACCGACGCGCACGTTGCCGCCCATGATCGCGCCCATCGTGACCAGGTTCGTCTGGTGCCGCCCGGCACCGAGGATCGACCACTGGTAGTCGTCGCCGAACAGGCGGTCGGCGGTGCGGCGCATGTGGAGCAGGTCCTCGGTCTCGAACCCGATGCCGCCGAGGATGCCGAAGATCGTCTGCACGAACAGCGGCGGCTCCACGAGGCCGCGCTCCAGGAAGTGCGCGAGGTTGTACAGGTGGCCGACGTCGTAGCACTCGAACTCGAACCGCGTCCCGTTCGCGCCGAGCTGGCTCGTGATCTGCTCGATGTCCTTGTACGTGTTGCGGAAGATGAAGTCGCGGCTGGCCTCGAGGTACTTCGGCTCCCAGTCGTGCTGGAACTCCTTGATGCGGTCGACCGCGCCGAACAGCCCGAAGTTCATCGAGCCCATGTTCAGCGAGCACAGCTCGGGCTTGAACGTGCGGGCCGCGAGCGTGCGCTCCTCGACCGACATGCCGTGCCCGCCACCGGTCGTGATGTTGATCACGGCGTCGGTGGCAGCGTGGATCTCGGGCAGAAACTCCGCGTAGCGCGCGGGGTCGGGCGTCGGTGCGCCCGTCTCCGGATCACGCGCGTGCAGGTGGACGATCGCGGCACCCGCCTGGGCGGCGCCGATGGCACCGTCCGCGATCTGCCGGGCAGTGATGGGAAGGTGCGGGGTCATCGAGGGCGTATGAATCGACCCCGTGACCGCGCAGGAGATGATGACCTTGCGCGCCATGGCGGGACTATAGGGCGATCGCACGCGCGAAGCCCAGAATCAAGCCATTGCTCCGACTGGCCGATACGGAAGGAGCTCCCCCCGAGCCACGCCGGCCCCGGCGTGCCAGGAGACAGATTGTCCACCGTTCTCGATGTCATCGCCGACCAGGCCGTCCGTTCGGTGTTCCAGCCGATCGTCGACCTCGACTCCGGCTGCGTCGTCGGCTACGAGGCGCTCGCCCGCGGCCCCGTCGGCAGCGACCTCGAGGCGCCCCTCGAGCTGTTCGGGTCGGCGCGCCGCCTCGGTGCGCTCGCGGCCCTGGACGACGCGTGCCGCATCGCCGCGTTCCGAGGCGCCCTGCGCTGCGGGCTGCTCGCACCGCTGACGCTGTTCGTGAACGTCGAGCCGGAGGTGCTGGACACCGCGCCGCTGGACGACCTGCTCGCAATCGCAGCCACCGCACCGCGCGAGCTGCGTGTCGTCTTCGAGATCACGGAGCGCTCGCTCGGCGCGCGTCCCGCCGAGCTGCTGCGCACCGTGGAGCGCATTCGCAAGCTCGGCTGGCAGATCGCGCTCGACGACGTCGGCGCCGATCCCGCCTCGCTCGCGTTCATGCCGCTGCTGCGCCCAGAGGTCGTAAAGCTCGACCTGCGGTTCGCGCAAGACCGGTCCGGGCCGGAGACGGCCGCCGTCATGCACGCCGTCAGCGCGTACGCGGAGCAGTCCGGCGCGCTGGTGCTGGCCGAGGGCATCGAGGACGAGCGCCACCTGGCGATGGCCCGCGGGTTCGGGGCGCGGCTCGGCCAGGGCTGGCTGTTCGGCCGGCCCCAGGAACACCTGTCGGACCTGCCGGTCGGCGAGCTGCCGCTGCCGCGGTTCGCGGCCGATCTCGCCGGCTCGACGTCGCCGTTCGGCGTGCTGCCGGCCTCGACGCCGCTGCGCACCGCCACCAAGGGCGTGCTGATCGAGCTCTCGAAGACGCTGGAGCGCGAGGCGCTCAGCCACGGCGAGACCGCGATCATCGCCGCGACGTTCCAGGAGGCGCGCCACTTCACCCCCGCGACCGCGCGGCGCTACACCGCGCTGGCCGGTGCGGCCGGGTTCGTCTGCGCGCTCGGCGAGGGGCTCACGGCCGGCCTGCTCCCGGGCGTGAGGAGCGCGAACCTGGCCGCGGACGATCCCGTGCGCGGCGAGTGGGACGTCGTCGTGCTCACCCCCCACTTCGCGGCCGCCCTGCTGGCACGCGACCTGGGCGACCCGGGCCCGGACGCCCAGCGCCGGTTCAGCTACGCGCTCACGTACCACCGCGAGACGGTCGTCCGCGCCGCCGGCGCCCTGCTGTCGCGCATCGTCCCGGCGGCGGACGACGTCGTGCCGGTCGCGGTCGAGCCGCTGCGCGACGCGGCCTAGCGCGTACCGCGAGCGGCGGGTTCGCGCCCGCCGCGTAGCACGCAATTCGGGGCCTGCCACCGAGGTTCGGCCAAACCGCAGACCTTGCGGGATCCGCGTGGATCCCGGCACGGCCCCCGCGAGCAGAGCGCCGAGTGCGGACACGAGCTGCTTCGGCACGAGCTCGTCCTGCGTGGCCGCCAGCTCGGCGAGCGTCCACCAGCGCACTGCGTGGACGTGCTCGGCGTCATCCGGTGCCACATGAAGGTGTGGTCGCGCGTCCACACGCACGGCCCGA
>JBBQFB010000118.1:0-11523 GCA_038321545.1 Gaiellales bacterium | reverse complement strand
TCGAGGCGCAGCGAGTGGCTGGCGAGCACGGCGCTCTCCAGCGCCAGCGCGATCGGCGCCGCCTGGCGGCGCATCAGATCGACCTCGCGCTCGCCCAGCGTGCCCGGCTCGCGGCCGGCCAGCGACAGCGCGCCGATGACGGCCTCGCGGAACCGCAGCGGTACGACGAGCAGCGACCGGACGCCGGCCTCGGCCATCTCGGTGGAGACGCCCTCCAGGCGCTCGTCACGGGTCACGTCGGCGACCAGCACGTACGGCGCGCTCGGATCCTCGCGCAGCAGCGCGGCGACGGCGGCCCCTTGCACGGCGGCGACGGCGGCGGGCGGCTCGGACAGCACCGGCCGGCCCTCCTCGATCACGTAGACGCCGGCCTGCGCGCCCGGCGCGAGCGTCGCGAGATGCTCGCCGACGGCAGCCAGGGTCTGCTCGATCGAGGCGCTGGCGGTGGCCTGCGCGGCGATCTGCACCAGCGCCTGCATGCGGCGCAGCTCGTCGTCGCGGCGCCGGGCCTCGCCGGCCCGGTGCAGCGCCTCGGCGGCGGCGGGCGCGAGCTTGGTGGCGGCCGGCTTGGCGGCGACGGCGGCGTCACGCTCGCCGAAGTGCAGCTGCAGGGCGCCGACGATGGAGTCGTCGTGCAGCAGCGGCGCCGACAGCACCACGCCGGGACGTCCCGCGGCCAGCGCGGCGACCCCGCCCGTCTCGCCACCGGTCACGAGCACCTCGCCGCGCGCGATGGCGTCGGCGGCCAGCGCCCGGCCCGGTGCCGCCGCGATCTCGTCGCGCCGGAAGCCGTAGCCGGCGATCAGCGCCAGGTCGTCTCCGGTCGCCCGGTACAGCACGGCACGCTCGGCGCCGAGCGCCTCGGCGGCAAGGCGGGCGAGCAGGCGCGCGACGCGCGTCTCGTCGCTGCCGGCAGCCAGCGCCTCGGCCAGTCGTCCCGCCTCGGCGTCGGCCGTGGCGGCACCGACGTGGGCGTGGCGGCGCACGCGGTCGAGCACCACGAGCATCGCGGCGTGGGCGACGGCCGTGCGGACGCGGCGCAGGTCGTCGGGCCCGAAGCGCGGTCCCGGGCGGGCGATCAGCAGCGCCGCGGCGGGTCGGCCGTCGATCATGATCGGCACACCGGCGGTCTCGACGCGGCCCAGCCGCTCCGTCACCGGGCCGGCGACGGCGGCGTCGACGATGGCGTCGTCGAGCAGGTCCTCGCCGGCCATCAGGCGGGCAACCGCCGGATCAGACAACGACACCCGCGAGCCTTCGAGCTCGGCCGCCAGGGCCGCCGAGCGGGCGTGCACGCCACGCGTCACCAGCTCGCCGGCGGCGTCGTCCAGCACGCGCACCAGCGCGACATCGCTGGAGGTGGCCTCGAGCGCGGCGCGGGCGACCAGCGCCAGCGCGGTCTGGTCGGCGCCCGACGTGGCCTGGCGGACGGCGTCGGCGAGCACCTCCATCTGTCGGGCGGCGCGCATCGAATCCTCGTAACGGCGGGCCGTGTCGAGCGCCCGCGCGCCGACCTCGCCCAGCGATGCGGCCAGCGCGGCGTCGTCCTCGTCGGGCATGGCGCCGTGGTCGCGGCCGGCGAACAGCACACCCACCGCGTCACCGCCGGCGGCACCCAGCGGCGCGGCCACGACGGCCACGGGCCGATCGGCGCCGTTGTAGCCGATCTGCTCGGCGTCGGCGGTCGTGACGGCCTGGCCGCTCGCGAGCACCCGCGCGCAGAAGCCGTCCTGCTCGGACAGCGACCAGCGCTGCGCCCAGCCGGCGCCGCGACCCTCGAGGGCAGCGATCACGAGCCGGCCGTCCTGCTCGCGGAGCGCGACGGCGGCCCAGTCGCAGTCCAGCGTGGCGACGGCGGCCTTGACCAGCGCCGACAGCACCCCGTCGGCGTCCAGCGCGGCCGCAGCGACGGCACCGGCCGCCTCGCGGAACCGGTCGGCGCGGTCGGCTCGCCGCTTCAGCTGCATCCGGCTGCGCTCCTCGAGCGACCGGCCGGCGGCCGATCCGAGCTCGCCGGCGATCTCGCCGGCGGCGCGTGCGACGGCAGCCACGGCGCGCGGGTCGAGCTCCGCGGCGACGGTCATCATCGCGCCGACGGCCGCGTTGACACCGCTGATGACCGTGCCGAGCGATCGGCCGTGGTCGAGCGCGCGCAGCGCATCGCGGTTCAGCGACGAGACGGCGCGCGGCGCGTAGCGGCCGGCCAGCGCGGCACCGACGGCCTCCACCCACGCCGCAGCCACCTCACGCGCGCTCGCGAACGACGAGCCGTCGGCCGCGACCGTGTCGTGCAAGTCGAGCGCGATCCGCTCCACGAGCGCCGAGCGACGGGCCTCGAAGAGGTCGATCGCTGCCGACTGCGGCGAGCCGGGCTGATGAGGCTGCGTCGCCATCGATCCAACGGATCATAGAGTTTCCGTGGGTTTCACGTCCACGAGCCGCGATCCAGGTTGCGGGGCCGGGCCTGCCGGGCGACACCGAACTGCCCTGCAACGGAGTACCATGGCGCCGTGCGGGAGACCACTGGACGGCGCCAGCGTGCGAGATCCCGCGTCGATGCGATCGACCGGACCCACGAGGCGCAGCTCGAGACCGAGCTCGAGTTCCGCCGCGCAGAGCGGTCGGCCATCCGCGCCCGCGAACGCGCCCAGCGTCAGGCGCGGCGCCGGTTCGTGCTCGCCGTGCTCGTGCTGGCCGGTCTGCTGGCGGGCGTGGCCTACCTGCTGCTGGACGGCGTCAACAGCCTGTTCGGCTGAGCCACTGGCGCGCGCCGCGCACCTGAGTAGGGTGTGAGCAGGTGCGCAACGTCCCGCGCACCTGAGAGGAGCCGTGCAATGAGCTCGAACGCTGCGACACCGTCCTTCGACTGGTCGAAGATCTCCACGTCGACGCGGATCGCCGGAGGCGGCGCGATCGTGCTGCTGATCTCGGTCTTTCTGTCCTGGATCCACGCCTCGGCCGGGCCGATCACCGTCAGCCAGAGCGGCTGGGGCGCTTTCAACCTCGGCAAGCTCGCCGCCCTTGCAGCCCTGATCGCGATCGTCGTGATCGTGCTGGAGCAGGTTCGTCCCGACATCACGCTGCCGGTTCCGCCCTCCCTGGCGCTGCTCGGCTGTGGCGCGATCGGCCTCTTCTGCGCCCTCTGGCACATCCTGTTCGTGCCGAACGCCGGCGTCTCCGGCATCGACGTCGGCCGGGGCTTCGGCGTGTTCCTCGCGTTCATCGCCGCGGGCGTGCTGACGTACGGTGGCTGGCGCCGGATGAACGAGGCGTGAGGCCTCCGACCAGCCCGTCGCGTACGCTTTCTGCGTCTTGACTCGCCGGAACGCGTCGCTCAAACCGCAGCTCAACCAGATCCGCTCCTGGGTTCAGGAGGGGGCGACCGACATCTGGATCGCCCACAAGCTCGGCTCGACGCCGGCCTCCATCTCGCGTTTCCGCCGCCAGCACGACCTGCGGCGGAGCGACGAGCCGGCCGGCCCGGCCGTCGACTACGTGGTCGCGGACGACCTTGTTGCGGTCGCCGCGGAGGCAAAGCCGGCGGCACCGAAGCGCGTCCGCCAGCCGCGGGCGAAGCCGGCCACCCGTGCGGCCGAGCCGGTCGCCGCCGCTGCGCCGGTCGATGCGGCTCCGGCCGACGACGACGGCGACGTCGATCCCGCGAAGCGCCGCCGCGGCCGCCGCGGAGGTCGCGGCCGGTCGAAGGGCGCCGACAGCCCGATCGAGCTCGAGGCGGTGTTCGACCACGGCGACGAGGGCTACGGCCTGTGGCTGGACGGCGCCGTCCGCGAGGCCGGCGTGTACCGCAAGCACTGGCAGGGCCACAGCGACATCGTCGTCCGCATCACGGCAGACGAGATCGTGATCCGTCGCGCCGGCGACGCACCGCAAGCCCCGTAGAGACCCGCTCGGCGGGCTCTAGCCCATGGTGACGCGGACGCGGAGCATGGCCTTCGCCTGCTCCACCAGACCGATCGGGTCGAGCGGCTTGCCGACGAACGCGTTCGCGCCCCCGGCCTGCGCCTTCTCGTTCCCGCCCTCGGTCTTGCCCGAGAACATCATCACCGGCAGCGAGTCGATGCCGTGGCGCTCGCGCACGCGGCGCAACATCTCCCAGCCATCGATGCCGGGCATCATCACGTCGAGCATCACGAGATCGGGCGGATCGGCTTCGAGCGCCCGGAGGCCCTCCTCGGCCGTGCCGGCCTCGATGACGGTCATGCCGTCGTACTCGAGGTTGACGCGGATCAGCTCGCGCAGACGGGGATCATCATCGACGACCAGCACCGTGGCGGCGTTTCGCGGACGCGATCCGGCACCGTTGCGCGACAGGAAACCGTCCAGATCGTCGCGCTTGAAGCGACGATGGCCGCCGGGCGTGTAGAAGACCGGCAGGCGACCGGCATCCGACCAGGCCCGGACCGTGCTCTGTGCGACGCCGAGAACCTTTGCAGCCTGCCCGAGCGTCAACCAGTCTTCGCGACCATTGTCCACGAACGCAATGGTAGCGCGCCCGGCCCCCCGCGGCCCCGCCTATCGGGTGACAACGATGAACGGCGTCTCGCCGCGGAACACGAAACCGAGCGACCGGGCCTCTGCAACGAGGGCGCCCCGCGTGTCGGATTCGGCCGTACGACGGGCCAGGTCGTCGTGTTCGGCCTTCACGCGGGCCAGCGCGAGCTCGGCGCGCCGGTGGTGATCCTGAGCGGCGCGGTAGGCCTGGATCGGCTGGATGAACAGGACCGCCAGCACGACGGCGGTCACTGCGAGGATCACTCGGCGAGGTCGCACCACTGGCGATTCGCGGTGGGCGCACGGGCTCCTTCCCGGTAGCGTTCCGGTCGTGGAGGCCGACGACGATATCGTGGCGCGCCAGCTGGGGCGCCTGCCGCTGCCGTTCCGGCGGGTGGCCGCCCGCTGCGGCGCGGGTCGTCCGATCGTCATCGAGCAGCCGCCGACGACACCGGCCGGTGCGCCCTTCCCGACCACCTTCTGGCTGACGTGCCCGGGACTCGTCGCCGCGGTCGGACGGCTCGAGTCGGCCGGCGGCGTCGCCGCGCTCGAGCAGCGGCTCGCGGACGAGCCCGAGCTGGCAGCGGCCTTCGCAGCCGGCCGCGAGCGTCAGATCGCCCTGCGGCCGGACGGCGAGGCGCTCGGCATCGGCGGCACCCGCAGCGAGCGGACGGTGAAGTGCCTCCACGCCCACGCCGCCTTCGCACTCGGAGCGGGCGGCTATCCGGTCGGCGACGAGATCGTCGCGGCGGCGGGCGGCATCCCCGAACCGTGCTGCATGGACGGCGCGGCGTGAGCGCCGGGCTGCGGGCGGCGATGGCCGAGTGGGAGGCCGGGCCGCGCACCGTGAAGCGGCTGCGCCGCGGCATGCCGCCGAAGCTCGCTCTGGCGGCCGACCAGGCCGCAACCGACCTGCAGCGGGAGCTGACGCGCCTGCTCGGCCCCTCCTACTCCCTGGACGATCTGTACGAGCTCTACATGGACGCCGAGTCGTGGGGCCGGATCGCGGTGGCCGACGCGCTGGCGCCCCTCAGCGCGCCGGCGCTGGTGGCGCCGCTGATCGACGCGGCCTTCCTGCGAGCCGTCAGCGGCGTGCGGCCCTGCTGATGCAGCCCGAGCGCCCCGACATCCGGATGCACGACTCCCGCCGACGGCGGCCGCGCCCGAGGACCGGCCGCATCGTGGCGCTGCTGGTGCTCGTGTTCGTCGTCGGCCTGCTGGCCGGGAAGGCGCTGCTCGGCTCGCCGTCCACGCCCAAGCCGGTCGTCGCGACGCAGGACGTGAGCGTCGTGACGGTCACGGAGGGCACCGAGACCGTCACCGTCACGAAGTAGCGTCGTGAGGCGCCGCCCCGCGGCGCCGAGATGCCCGCGAACGTCCGGCTCGGAACACGAGCGTCAGAGGGCCTGCACGAGGATCGAGTTGGTCGCGCCCGGTCGCCCGACGCGCGTGCCCGACGTGAGCACGACCCGGTCGCCCGGTCCGGCCAGGCCGGCGCGGACGACGGCCTCGGTGGCCTTCGACCACAGCTCCTCGATGCCGGACGCCTCGTCCAGCAGCAGCGGCACGACGGCCCAGTCGAGCGCCAGCTGGCGGAGCGCGACCGGCGACGGCGACACGGCCACGATCGGCCGGCGGGGCCGGTGCTTCGACACCTCGCGTGCCGACTCGCCGGTGGCGGTCGGCACCACGATCGCGGCCACCCCGAGCGTCTCGGCGATGTCGCAGGCCGCGTGGCCGACGACGTCGGCGATGTACCGGGGACCGAGCCGCGACAGGCCGTAGCTGGCCTCGTGGTAGGCCAGGCTCGGCTCGACCGCGAGCGAGATCTTGACCATCGTGTCGACCGCCTCGATGGCGAACGTCCCGACCGCCGTCTCGCCCGACAGCATCACCGCGGAGGTGCCGTCGAGGATCGCGTTCGCGACGTCGGACGCCTCGGCGCGGGTCGGCTCGGGCCGGCTGATCATCGACTCCAGCATCTGCGTGGCGGTGATCACGACCTTGCCCGCCTCGCGGCCGAGCCGGATGATCCGCTTCTGCGCCAGCGGCACCGCCGCGGCGCCGATCTCGACGCCCAGGTCGCCACGGGCCACCATCACGCCGTCGGACACGTCGATGATCGCGTCCAGGTGCTCCATCGCCTCGGACTTCTCGATCTTCGAGATCACCCGGGCCGTCGATCCGGCGGCCTGGATCAGCTTCTTGAGGTCCTCGACCTCCTCCGGGCGCCGCACGAACGAGAGTGCGACATAGTCGACCTCGTTGGCGAGCGCGAACGTGAGGTTGTCGCGATCGGCCTGCGTGATCGCCGGGATCGGCAGGTACGTGCCGGGCAGGTTGACGCCCTTGTTGGACGACACCAGGCCGCCGATCTCGACGCTGCAGTGGACGCGCCGGTCGCGCGCCTCGACCACCTTCAGGCGGATCAGCCCGTCGTTGATCAGCACGTCGTGGCCGCGGCGCAGGTGCAGCGCGAGGTCGATCTCGAAGCCGAGCTCGAGGTCACCCTCCTGCGCGTCGCCATGTCCGGCGAGCGTCACCAACGACCCCTTCTCGAGCATGATCGGCTCGGGCAGTTCGCCGACGCGAAGCTTCGGGCCCTGCAGGTCGGCCAGGATCGCGATCGGCCGCCCGACGCGCGCCTCGACGGCCCGCACGCGGCGAATCCGCTCGAGGTGCTCGGCCTGGTTCCCGTGCGAGAAGTTGAGGCGGAAGCAGTCGACTCCGGTCCGCGCGAGGCGCTCGACGGTCTCCTCCGGATCGGAGGCCGGTCCGAGAGTGGCGACGATCTTGGTGCGACGCAGCAGCGCCATCAGCGGTGCGCCGCGAACGCGCGCAGGCCCGGGTAGACGGCCGCGGCGCCGAGGTCTTCCTCGATCCGGAGCAGGCGGTTGTACTTCGCGACGCGGTCCGACCGGGACGGCGCGCCGGTCTTGATCTGGCCGGCGTTCGTCGCCACCGCGAGGTCGGCGATGGTGGTGTCCTCGGTCTCGCCAGACCGGTGCGAGATGATCGACACGTAGCCGTGCTCGGCGCCCAGCGTGATCGTGTCGAGCGTCTCCGACAGCGAGCCGATCTGGTTCACCTTCACGAGGATCGCGTTCGCGACTCCGCGGTCGATGCCCATCTGCACCCGCTCGACGTTGGTCACGAACAGGTCGTCGCCGACCAGCTGGCAGCGGTCACCGATCGCGTCGGTGAGCAGCTTCCAGCCGTCCCAGTCGTCCTCGGCGAGGCCGTCCTCGATCGAGACGATCGGGAAGCGGTCGACCAGGTCGACGAAGTAGGCGGCCATGCCGGCCGAGTCGAGCACGCGGTCCTCGCCGGCCAGCGTGTAGGTGCCCTTCGCGGCGTCGTACAGCTCGGTGGTGGCCGGGTCGAGCGCGATGAAGACGTCCTTGCCGGGCTCGTAGCCGGCCCGCTCGGCGGCCTCCAGGATCGCGGAGATGGCGTCCTCGTTGCGTCCCAGGTTCGGCGCGAAGCCGCCCTCGTCGCCGACCGCGGTGGCGAGGCCGCGCTCGTGCAGCAGCCCCTTCAGCGCGTGGAACACCTCGGCGCCCATCCGCAGACCGTCCGTGAACGATGCCGCGCCGGCCGGGACGACCATGAACTCCTGCAGGTCGATCGAGTTGTCGGCGTGGGCGCCGCCGTTGATGACGTTCATCATCGGCACCGGCAGCGTCCGCGCAGCGACGCCGCCGAGGTACCGGTACAGCTCCAGGCCGAGGTGGTCGGCGGCGGCGTGCGCGACGGCCAGCGACGTGCCGAGGATCGCGTTCGCCCCGAGCCGCCCCTTGTTGGGTGTGCCGTCCAGCTCGAGCAGCACGTCGTCGATCTCGCGCTGGTCGAGCGCGTCCAGACCGGCGATCGCATCGGCGATCTCGCCGTCCACGTGGGCGACGGCCTGCTCGACACCCTTGCCACCGAACGCCGTGCCGCCGTCGCGCAACTCGACCGCCTCCCACTGTCCCGTCGAGGCTCCCGACGGCACCGCGGCGCGGCCCCGCGCACCCGACTCGAGCACCACGTCCACCTCGATGGTCGGGTTGCCCCGGGAGTCCAGAATCTGCCGCGCGTGCACGGCCTCGATCGACGTCACGTGTGATCCCTCTCGCAGTCCTTAGCGCGTCGATAGTACCCGTCCTGCTCGTCCAGTCCGAGCAGTCGGAAGTCGGCTCCGTCCCGCTCCGCGAGCGCCTCCGCCTGCTCGACGCGGCCCTGGAAGCGGCGGGCCGAGGCCCGCACCGCCAGCTCGGGATCGACGCCCGTGAGACGCAGGACGTTGACGACCGCGAACAGCACGTCGCCGGCCTCGTGCAGCACGTCCGGGGCGGGCTCGACGCCGTCGGCGCCATGCTCGGCGAGCGCGGCGTCCAGCTCCGCCACCTCCTCCGCGATGGCCGGCCACGCGTCGGCGTAGCGAGCCCAGTCGAAGCCCACCGCCGCCGCTCGGCGCTGCACCTTGCGGGCGTACAGCAGGCCCGGCAGCGAGGCCGGGATGTCGTGGAAGATGCCCTCGCGCCCCTCCTGTTCCCGCTTGATCGCCTCCCAGCGGTGCAGCACCGCGGCGGTGTCCGAGGCGACGGCGTCGCCGAACACGTGCGGATGGCGGCGCACGAGCTTCTCGCGGATGCCCTCCGCCACGTCGGCCAGGTTACCGACACCCGCCTCGCGGGCCAGCATCGCGAGGAAGTAGGTCTGGAACAGCAGGTCGCCGAGCTCGTCGATGAGACCGGCGTCGGGCGGTCCCGCGAGGGCCTTGTCCGCCACCTCGTAGGCCTCCTCGACCGTGTGTGGCACGATCGACGCGATCGTCTGCTCGCGATCCCACGGGCAGTCGCGACGCAGGCGCAGCGTCACGCGCCACAGCTCGGCCAGGGCCTGCGCTGCCACGCTCGCCTCGAGCTGGTCGCGCCCCGGCCAGGTCGCCCGCTCCGGCTGTGCGATGGCCAGCGCCCATGCCGCGGCGTCGGGAGCCCCCACGACTGACGCCCCCGGGTCGTGGACGACGCCGCGCTCCACCAGCGCCGCCACGACATCGGCGGGTGCTCGCAGGTCGGCGACCGCCCCGAGCATGCGAAGGGCCCCGAGCGGAATCCCTTCGGATCCGCCGGGGCCCAACGCGACGATCATTCCGGACTAACCCGTGGTGGCGGCGGGCGCCGTGCCGGCACCCGTGGCACCGGTGTCCGTCGCCGTCGTCGTGGGCGGCAGGCTGTAGCCGGTCGCGAACGACGTCCGCTTCTCGTACTGGCTCTGGATGCCCGCGAACCACGCGGCCACGGACTTGTTCTTCCGTGCCTCCTCGAGCTGGGACTTGATCTGCGCCTTGACCTCGGCCAGCGCCTTGGTGCTGTCCTTCGTCGGGTCTGCGAGCGCCTTGATGATGTGGTAGCCGAACTGGCTCTTGACGGGCGTCTGCGTGATCTCGCCGGTCTTCAGCGCGTAGGAGGCCTTCGTGAAGTCCGGGTCGAAGCCGGAGGCCGTGACGTCGTAGACGCCCTGGTTCTGCGCCTTGCCCGGGTCGACCGAGTACTTCGTCACGAGCTTCGTGAAGTCGGCGCCCTTGTTCAGCTCGGCGATGACGCCCTCGGCGGCCTTCTTGTACTTCGGCAGATCCTTGGCGGCCGGCGTGGAGCCGTCCTTCGGGCCGAACAGGATGTGCGCGACCTTGCGCGACGCGGCCACCTTGTAGACCGTCGCCTTGTCCTTGTCGTACTGCGCCTGGATCTCGGCGTCGGTGACGGCGGCGGACGCCTTCGTCAGCTTCTCGTACAGGCCCTGGGCGAGCTGCTGCACGGTGAAGGTGTCGGTGTAGTCCGCCTCGGTCGCCCCCGCATCCTTCAGCTGCTTCTGCCACGCGGCGTCGTTGCCGGCCTGCGTCTTGAGGTTCTTGAGCTCCTCGGCGACCTTGGCCTGGTCGACCTTGACGCCCTGCTTCTCGGCCTCGGACTTGATGATCACGCGCTGGAACAGGATCTGCACGGCCTGCTGCTTGAGCAGCTCGTACGCCTGCGTGCCGGCCTTCGGCGCATCCTGCTGGCGCGCCTTGAAGGACGCGAGCCCGATCGTGATCAGGTGGTCGTAGTCCTTCTTCAGGATCGGCTTGCCGTCCACGAGCGCGACGGAGTCGGCCGGGACGTTGGCCTTGGTGGTCTTCTCTCCCCCACTGGAACCGCCGCAGGCGACGAGGATGGAAGCCGTGCCGAGAGCGGCAACAAGGAGGATGGGACGTCGTACATTCATTCGCGGATACCTCAAACGGGAGTGTGGCGGAGCGGGTCCGCCCGGACGCCTCCCACGGCTGACCGGACCCGTCAGGTAGGGCGAAAACTCACCCTACCGCGTACTTCGAATATACCAGCGACAAGATTCGTTGCCGCCTCCATTGCGGTTCGACCCTCCGGAACACGCATCGAGAGCTCGCGCTTCGCGGTCGTGTAGAGCAGGCCCGGGATGGCCGAACGGAGCGCCCGGATGTCCTCTGCACCCAGCGTCAGCCCCGAAAGTGCGATGCGGTCGCGGCGCACGCTGAGCTGGACGGCGCCCAGCGGAGCAAGCGCGATCCGGACGGCCTGGATGCCGATCAGATTGCCGACCGGCTCGGGAATCGCGCCGAACCGGTCGGCAAGTTCGCTCTCGAGCTCGCGCAGATCGTCCTCGGAGCCCGCCAGGGCGATGCGCCGGTGGACGTCCATCTTGGCCGCCTCCATGCCCACGTACGTGGACGGGATGTAGGCGTCGACCTGCGCGTCCACCCGCACCGGCCGCGAGGGCGGCGCGATCGAGCCCTGCAGCTCGGCGACCGCCTCGGCCAGCAGCTCGCAGTACAGCTCGAACCCGACCGCGGCCACGTGCCCCGACTGCTCGTCGCCGAGCAGGCTGCCGGCGCCGCGCAGCTCCAGGTCGCGCATCGCGATCTTCGAGCCCGAGCCCAGATCGGTGAAATCCGAGAGGGTCGTCAGGCGGGCACGAGCCTCATCGCTCAGCTCGCGCGCGCTCGGATAG
>JBBQFB010000117.1:0-11594 GCA_038321545.1 Gaiellales bacterium | reverse complement strand
CCGCACCGACCACCTGCACACGCTGGTCGACGACGTCGGCATCATCCAGCACGCCCACGGCGTGATTCCCAACCGCAGCACGGGTTACTGCGTCGACGACGTCGCGCGACTCGCCGTGGTCGCGCTCGACCTGGTCCGCCGCGAAGGCGACGAGCGCTGGACGCCGGTGCTGCACCGAGCGCTGGCGTTCCTCTACGACGCCACCGACCCCGGCGGCGGCGGCATGCGCAACTTCATGGATTACGACCGTCGCTGGCTGGACGAGCCGCACGTCGGCGACCACGTCGGCCGCTCCGTTCGCGCGATCGGCGAGGTGCTGTCGACGGCGTGGACGCCCGGCGTCGTGGTTCCGACCGCGCGCCTGCTCGGCTATCTGGTCGACTCGCTCGACCGTGACGTCGCCCTGCGCACGGCTGCGTACGCGAGCATCGGCCTCGCGCGGCTCGATCCCGACCGCCTCGAGCCGCGCGCCCGCGTGCTCCTCGATCGGTTCGTCGACCAGCTCCTCGACGCGTACCGCGCGAAGTCCGACGCGGACTGGCGCTGGTTCGAGGATCGGCTGACCTACGACAACGCCTGTCTGCCCCATGCCCTGATCGCCGGCGGCGCGCGCCTCGGGCGCGAGGAGGCCGTCGCTGTCGGCCTGGAGACGCTCCGCTGGCTCGGCGACGAGTGTGGTCTGGCCAGCGGCATGCTGCGTCTGGTGGGCCACGAGGGCCGCCACCGCGACGAGCCGGCGCCGGGTGGCGGCGACGAGCAGCCGCTCGACGCGTGCTCCTTCGTCGAGGCCGAGCTGGCCGCCTTCGCATCGAGCCGCGACCCGGAGCACGCGACCCGGGCCCGTGCCGCGTTCGACTGGTTCCTCGGCCGCAACCACCTCGACCGGCCGCTGTACGACTTTGCGACCGGCGGTTGCAGCGACGGCCTCGGCGACGACGACCTGAACGGCAACGAGGGCGCCGAGTCAACGCTCGCCTTCCACCGTGCCCAGACGAGAATCGATGCCGCAGCCCTGCCGGTGCGGATCCGCCTGACCCCCGAGTCCGCAGCGGCTCCCTCGTGACGCGGCCGGCCCGCGAGCTGTTCGTTCGCAGCGAGAGCAACCCGATCCTGACGGCGGCCGACTGGCCGTACGCATGCAACGTCGTGTTCAATCCGGGCGCCGCCCAGGTCGGCGACGAGACGGTGCTGCTCGCGCGCGTCGAAGCGTTGAGCGGGATCTCCCATCTCACGGTCGCCCGCTCGCCGAACGGCGTCGACGGCTGGGTCGTCAGCCCTGAACCGCTGCTCGCGCCGCGCCCCGGCATCGAGAGCGAGATGTGGGGCTTCGAGGATCCTCGCATCGTCTGGCTGGACGAGCTCGGCTGCTACGCCATCACGGCGACCGCCTACGGACCTGGCGGGCCGGCCGTCCACCTCTCGACGACGACCGACTTCGTGACCATCAAGCGGCGCGGCATCATCCAGCGCCCCGAGGACAAGAACGCCGCGCTGCTGCCCGAACGCGTGAACGGCGAGTGGATCCTCTTCCACCGTCCGACGACCGCGTTCGGCGGAACGTGGCACGGCGAGATCGTGCTGTCGCGCTCGACCGATCTCGTCAGCTGGAGCCCGTCCGAGGCCGTGCTGCAGCCGCGGGCGGGTGCCTGGTGGGACTCGCTGCGGATCGGGATCGGACCGCCGCTGCTGAAGACCGACCACGGCTGGCTGCTGATCTACCACGGCGTCAAGGAGACGGTGACCGGCGGCATGTACCGCGTCGGCCTCGCGCTGCTCGACCTGAACGACCCGACGCGCGTCCTGCGCCGCAGCCCAAACTGGGTGTTCGGGCCGCTGGCCGACTACGAGCGCGTCGGTGACGTGCCGAACGCCCTGTTCCCGTGCGGGCTGGTGCACGACCGGGCGACGCGGACGGTGCGGCTCTACTACGGCGCGGCCGATACGTCGATCGGCCTCGCGACGGCAAAGCTGGACGACCTGCTCGAGGCCTTGTTGAGCAGCCCGGCCTGACGCGGCCGCGCGACCCGCGCTAGCGTTCCGGCGCCGCGGACACCGGGCGTTCGAGAACGGAGGATGTCGTTGACCGAGAAGCTCCCAGCAGCGCCGAACCTCGAGCAGCTCCGACGCCGCGCGAAGGACCTTCAGCGTGATCTGCGGGCCGGCGATACCCGCGCCATCGCACGGTTCCACGAGCACCATCCGCACCCGCGCGAGGTGCCCGTGCTGGCCGACGCACAGCTCGTCGTAGCCCGCGAGCACGGTTTTCCGGGCTGGGCGCAGCTCCGCGGGTACGTCGACCGCGTGGCCGCGCACGGTCCGGGTCTGCAGCACGCGTACCGGGACGACCTCGACTACCACCGCGAGCGCGCGACGGGCCTCCTCGAGTCGGCTCGGGACGCCACGCCCGAGGCGGTAGCGGCCTTCGGCCGGTGGGAAGCGCCGCTGACCGAGGTGGGCGCGCGCTCGGTCGTCGCTCATGAGCATGGCTTCGCGAGCTGGTCGGCGTTCGCGCGGTACGTCGGCGGGCTGCGGGCCGCGGGCGAGCCGTTCGCGCAGGCCTTCGACGCCGTCGAGGCGCGTGATCCGATGCGGCTCACGGCGCTGCTCGACCGATCCCCGGAGCTGGCCGGGCTGCGCGGAACGAACGGCAACGACCTGCTCGGGATGGCCGGCGCGACCGGCGACCAACGGCTCGTGCAGCTGCTGCTCGAGCGTGGCGCCGACCCCTCCCGCGGGAACGCCCACGGCTGGACGCCGCTGCACCAGGCGGCGTACGGCGGGCGCGTCGACCTGGCGGAGATGCTGCTCGCGGCCGGCGCACCGAGCACCACCTCCGCGCGCGGCGACGGCGGAACCCCGCTCGTGGTCGCGCTGTTCTGGGGGCATCCGGTCCCGAGACAGCTGGTCGGCCGCATCGGCCTGCACCCGGGCAACCTGCGTGTCGCGGCAGGGCTCGGGCTGACGGAGATGATCGCCGAGCTGGTCGCAGCCGACGGCACGCTCCACCCCGCCGCCGGCGCGCACCGCGGGTTCTACCGGCCGCACGGCGGGTTCCCGTTCTGGACGCCGGCGGACGACCCGCGCGAGGTGCTCGACGAGGCGCTCTCGTGGGCCTCGCGCGCCGACCGCGTCGAGGCGGTGCAGGCGCTCGTCGCGCGTGGCGCCGACATCGAGGCCGACGTCTACCGCGGCACGCCGCTGGCCTGGGCAGCCGCGTTCGGCCGGACGAACGCGGTCCGCGCACTGCTCGCAGCGGGCGCCGAGCCGAGCCGTCGGACCACGTTCGGCGGGCCCAGCCACGGCGAGGGCGTCACGGCCCTGCACCTGGCCGCGCAGGGCGGCCACATCGACGCGATCAAGCTGCTGCTCGACGCCGGCGCCGACCTGACGATCCGCGACGGCCTCTACGAGAGCCGGCCGGAGGATTGGGCGGAGCACGGCGGCCAGAAGGCCGCGCACCGGCTGCTGGTCAAGAGCCGGGAGTGAGACGTCAGCCCGCAGGCGTCTCCCGGATCACGTAGACCTTCCGGATCTTCTCCGGCTGGTCCCACGTGCACTCCGTGCCACGCGCGATCGAGAACGCCTCACCGGCGCGGAACGTCTGCGGTTCGCCGTCCGGCGTGCGCAGGATCAGCGTGCCCTCGAGCAGGACGCAGACCTCGTCCACCGGGTAGGACGGGATGTGCTCGACGTGCGGCTCCGCCGACCAGACGCCGGCGGTCAGGCCCGCGCCGAACGCGGCGAGCTCGGCGGTGCGGGTCAGCGCCGGCCCCTCCTGCACATCGGGCTTGTCGTCGAGCGTCGTCGGGTCGAGCCGTGTCACGCCTGCCATGTGGTCGCTCCTCGTCGCGGGTGCGGCCGTCAGCGTATCGATGGAGCGCCGCCGCGAGGACTCGGCGACGATGCACCCGATGGCGTCCACGACAGGCATCCTCGACCAGATCGGATCGACGCCGCTGGTCGCTCTGGCACACATCGGCTCCGGGCTGCCGCTGCCGGTGCTCGTGAAGTGCGAACACCTGAACCCCGGCGGCAGCGTCAAGGACCGGCTCGCGCTCGCGATCGTCGACGACGCCGAGCGGCGCGGCCTGCTGCAGCCCGGAGCAACCATCGTCGAGGCGACCGCCGGCAACACCGGCGTCGGCCTCGCCCTGGTCGCCGCCGTCCGTGGCTACCGGCTGGTGTGCGTGATGCCGGAGAAGATGTCGGTCGACAAGCGCGTCGCCCTCGCGCAGCTCGGCGCCGAGGTGATCATCACGGACAACGCGCCGCTCGCCGATCCGCGCAACTTCCAGAACCTCGCACGCAGCCTCGCGGCGGAGCGCGGCTGGTTCCTCGCGGACCAGTTCGCGAACCCCGCGAACCCCGGCATCCACGAGGCGACGACGGGGCCCGAGATCCTCGCCCAGGCCGGCGGCCGGATTGGCGCATTCGTGGCCGGCGCCGGCACCGGGGGCACCCTCACCGGAGTCGGCCGGTACCTGCGCACGGCCTGCCCGGCGGCGCGCGTGATCCTCGCCGATCCTGTCGGATCGCTGCTCGCCGACTGGGTCGAGGGCACGACAGGCGACGTCGACGCGTCGTACGCGCTGGAGGGAATTGGACAGAGCGCGCCGCCGATCGTGATGGACCGCGAGGTGATCCACGGTGCCGAGCGCGTGTCCGACGACGAGTCGTTCGCGATGGCGAGGCGGCTGCTGCGCGAGGAGGGCCTGCTGGTCGGCGGCTCGGCCGGCACGGCGGTGGTCGCCGCCCTCCGAATCGCCGCGCGCGGAGAGGTCGCGGGCCCCGTCGTCGCGCTGCTTGCCGACGGCTGTGACCGGTACCGGTCGCAGCCGTGGATGCAGCTGCCGGAAGGCGCCGGCTGAGCTACGGCCCCGGTGCGTGGCAGACGGCCTCGACGTTGTTGCCGTCGGGGTCGAGCACGAAGGCGCCGTAGTAGTGCTGGTGGTAGGCCGGGCGCGGCCCGGGCGCTCCGTTGTCGGTGCCGCCCGCGGCGACCGCGGCCGCGTGGAACGCGTCGCACCTCGCGCGGTCCGTCGCGGAGAACGCGACGTGGAGGCCGGCGGTCGGCTCGCGGGCAGCGAGGAAGAAGAACGGCCGGCGATCACCGAGGCCGACGTAGCCGGGACGGTCGAGGACCACCGACAGGCCGAGCGGGGCGAGAGCCGCCTCGTAGAACGCGCGGCTGCGATCGATATCGGATACGCCGATCACCACATGATCGAGCACACGCACCTCCTCGGGACAGCCGGGCAGAGAAACCAGCGTTGCAAATCGTACTCTCGCGCCGTCCGCGCGGCGATACCATCGCGGCATGGCCGAGCCGAAGACCGGGTGGCTGAAGCGCACCCCCGCGCCCGCGCTCGCGAACGCGGTCGGCCAGTACATCGGCTACAGGCTCGTGGATCATCCCGCCGGCGTGCACCGCGGCCTGCCGTCGCAGAACCTGACCTTCATCGTCAGCATCGGCCCGCCCATCGACGTGATCGCGCAGACCGATCCGGGCCAGTCGCCCGACAAGTACCGGTGCGTGCTGTCGGGCCTGCAGGCGTCCCACGCGCTGATCGCACACGACGGGCACCAGGAGGGCGTCGCGATCGAGCTGACGCCCGCCGGCTGTCGCGCGCTGTTCGGGCTGCCCGCGGCGGCGCTCTGGAACACCTCGCTCGAGCTCTCCGACGTCGCGGGGCCGGTCGGCGTCGAGCTGTGGGAGCGGCTGCAGGAAGCGGTCACCTGGGACGAGCGGTTCGGCGTCGTCGACGAGGTGCTGTGCCGGCTGCTGCGCGAGGTTCCGCTCGAGCCGGCACTGCACCGTGCGTGGCACCTCGTCGCGTCCTCCGACGGGACGACGCCGGTCGGCGAGATCGCCGCCACGATCGGGTGGACGCGGCAGCACCTCGCCCGCCGCTTCGCCGGCGAGTTCGGCCTGACACCCAAGCTGGCGGCGCGCGTCGTGCGGTTCGAGCGCGCCCGGCGGATGATCGAGCCGAGGCCGCCGCAGGTGTCGATCGCCCAGGTCGCTGCCGTCTGCGGCTACTACGACCAGGCGCACCTGACACGCGACTTCGTCGCCCTCGCGGGCTGCCCGCCGGGCCGCCTCGGCGACGGCGATCTTCCATCCGTCCAAGACGCCGACCGCACCGGTCAGCGAGCATGACCGGATGAGCGACACGACGACCCAACTCTGGCCCACGATGGTCTACCGCGACGCGCCGGCCGCCATGCAGTTCCTCCACGACGCGTTCGGCTTCGAGGAGCGCGCCCGACACGCGCGCGCCGGCGACGCGTCGATCGTCGAGCACGGCGAGCTGCGCTGGCCGGCCGGTGGCGGCATCATGATCGGCACCGCCGGCAAGGACGACACGGCCTTCGGGCGCCGTCCGACGGGAGCCGGGTCGGTCTACATCCGCTGCGACGACCCCGATGCGCTGTTCGCACGCGCCACGGCGGCCGGCGCCGAGGTGGTGCGCGGCCTCGTCGACGAGGACTACGGCTCGCGCGGGTTCACGGTCAGCGATCCCGAGGGCAACCTCTGGAGCTTCGGCACCTACGCCGGCGCGTAGGTCTCGTCCGACCGCGAGAGGCCGTCCCCGACCCGGTCTGATGTCCCACCGCCCGTATCATTCGCCGGCACCCGGCCAGCGGAGGATCCATGGTCACATCGCGCCCGGAGATCGTCGGAACGTTCGGCGTCGTCGCGACCACGCACTGGCTCGCGACGACGACCGGTATGACGATCCTCGAACAGGGCGGCAACGCCTTCGACGCGGCCGTCGCGGCCGGGTTCGTGCTGCACATCGTGGAGCCCGACCAGAACGGTCCGGGCGGCGACCTGCCGGTCGTCCTCTGGAGCGCCGATCGCGGCAAGGTCGAGGTGATCTGCGGACAGGGCGTCGCGCCCGCCGCCGCCGGGGTCGACGCGCTGCTCGGTCTTGGGCTGGACGTGATGCCCGGCACCGGCCACCTGCCGGCCGTCGTTCCCGGCTCGTTCGACGCGTGGATGCTGATGCTCCGCGACCACGGGACGATGACGCCGCGGCAGGTGCTGGAGCCGGCCATCCACCTTGCCCGCGACGGCTTCGTGCTGAAGCCGCTCGTGGCGCGCCTGATCGCCGGACTGGGGCCGTTCTTCGCGCAGCACTGGCCGTCGTCGGCGGAGGTCTACCTGCCGGGCGGGACGGCACCGGTCGGCGACGCGCTGTACGCGCTGCCGGCGCAGGGCGACACCTACGCGCGCATCGTGCGCGAGGCCGAAGCGGTCGGCGGCGACCGGGTCGCGCAGATCGAGGCGGCACGGCGCGCGTGGTACCAGGGCTTCGTCGCGGAGGCGATCGACCGGTTCTTCCGGACGCCCGTGATGGATACCACCGGCGAGGCGCACGCCGGGCTGCTGACCGGGCAGGACCTGGCGTCGTGGCAGGCCACGGTCGAGGATGCGGTGACGCTCGCCTACGGCGACTACACCGTCTGCAAACCAGGCCCGTGGGCGCAGAGCCCGGTGCTCCTGCAGCAGCTCGCCCTGCTGCGCGGGTTCGACGTCGCCGCGATGGATCCGACCGGCCCCGAATTCGTCCACACGGTGCAGGAGTGCGCGAAGCTCGCGTTCGCCGACCGCGATGCCTTCTACGGCGACCCGCTGTTCGCGGACGTGCCGATCGCGACGCTGCTGTCCGAGCCCTACAACGCCGAGCGCCGGAAGCTGGTGGGCGAGTCCGCGTCGCTGGAGCTGCGGCCCGGCACCATCGCCGGCCACGGCGGGCAGCTTGTCCCGCGGGCCGCGGGCTCGACGGTGGTCGCCAATCCCGAGACGGTGATGGACGCCGAGACGGAGGAGTCGCGGACGCGCACGTGGAGCGAGTACCTGGCGCTGACGCGCGGCGACACGTGTCACCTCGACATCATCGACCGCCACGGCAACATGGTTTCCGCGACGCCGAGCGGCGGCTGGCTCTCCGGCTCGCCGGTCGTTCCCGGCCTCGGGTTCCCCGTTTCGGTGCGCGGCCAGATGTTCTCGCTCGACCGCGAGCATCCGAACGTGATCGCCCCGGGGAAGCGTCCCCGCACAACGCTCACGCCGACGCTGGCGCTGCGCCACGGCGAGCCGTACATGGCGTTCGGCACGCCCGGCGGCGACATGCAGGACCAGTGGGCGTTGCACGCGTTCCTGCGGCACGCGCACCACGGCATGAACCTGCAGCAAGCGATCGACGCGCCAGGCTTCTACACCGAGCATCTCGTCGGCTCGTTCTTTCCGCGCGAGTCCCGGCTCGGGCATCTGGCGGTCGAGGACGCGTTCCCGCACGCCACGCTGGCCGAGCTCGACCGCCGTGGCCACCTGCTCGAGATCGACGAGCCGTGGGGGCACTACAACTCGGTCACGATGGCGACCCGGGTCGGCCGGACGCTACGGGCGGCCGCGAGCCCACGGCGGGAGCAAAGCGCCGCGATCGGCCGCTGAAGCACGCGCGCACCGTCACGTCACTGCGCACGCACGTGTCAAACCACGCCAGAAGCGTCGGATCAGCTGCCAGGCAGATGATCCGGCGCTCGAAGCCGCCCGATCGATGCTACGCGAGCGGGGCGCGCTTGACGGCGCAGTTGTTGGCGCCGATCTCGAGGCGCGCGGCATCGTCGGGCTCCACGTCGTCGCCGAGGTTGACCGCGATGATCGCGAGGTAGTTCGCCGGTCGCGGCGGCATCGCGGCCAGCACCTGGCGGACGAATCCGGCCTCGTCCATGTCCAGCTCCGGGATGGCGGCGCGCACCGCATCGAGCCGGCCGACGATGGGACCGTCCAGCCGACCGCCTGCGTAGTGGCAGGGCAGGAGGAGCATCGCCGGCGGCAGCGTCAGCACGCGCTCGTGCAGCGTGCGGTACAGCTGCCCCGCGGCCATCGCCGAGCCATCATCGCCGGCCTCGAGATCGGGGCGCGCGACCGAGTCGAGGAACACCGAGTCGCCGCCGATGAGCGCCTCGTCGCCGATCCGGACCCCGATCATGTCGGTCGTGTGGCCCGGCAGCGCAACGACGTGCACGGCCTGGTCACCGAGCGTCAGTGCGTCGTCGTCGCCGACGCCCTCCACCTCCGTCGCGTACCGCACACCGCGCGCGATCGCCGGATGGGACAGGTGCAGCGTGGCCCCAGCGAGGCGCGCGAGGTCGCGGGCGCCGGACAGGTGATCGGCGTGGACGTGCGTGTCGAGCACGCGCCGGATCCGCACGCCGCGGCACGCAGCGGCGTCGAGGTACGCGCGCACGTCCGGCGCCGGGTCGACGACGAGCGCCTCACCGCCGCCGATCACGAGGTAGGACAGGCAGCCGCGCGCCTCCCGCCGAAACTGCACGACGGCGATCTTGCCCGGCAGCGGGACGTCGTCGTACTGGAGGACGCGCGACCAGCCGATCATGCCGTCGTGGACGCTGCGGACGTCGGTCGCGGCGTGGTCGAGCAGCGCCGCCGCGCGCGCCGACGCGTTGCCGGCGTTGCAGATCAGCCGGACCGCCGCACCCTCCGGAATCACCACGGAGTCCGGACGGGCGAGCACGTCGGCCTCGGGCACGTTGACGACCGACGGGCCGGCCGCCGGGATGTGCCAGGCGTCGAACGCCTCCCGGTCGCGAACATCGATCACGACGACGTTCGCACCGCTGCGGAGCTCGCGTTCGAACGATGCCGGATCGATCTCTGCGACGGACTCGGCGCGGTGCGTCATGCCGACCACGATACTCGGCCGGTCGCGCAGCGGATCGTGCATCCCCGGGGCCTCCTCGCGCAGGTGCAGCGAGAGCTGCAGCGCACGCCTGCCGGACGTCAGCCGGTCACTCGTCGCCGGCGCATTGTCTGGGCGCCGGCTTGACGGATGCGACCAGAACGCTGGAGTCGCGCACCCACCATATCACCCGAATGGTGATACAGCACAGCGCCGGGCTGCGACGGGTCTCCGTCGCAGCCCGGCAGCGGCTACATCACCGGAAAGATCTCGTGCACCTCGACGCTGCCGCCCATGGCGAGGATCGGGCAGCCGGTCGCGGTCGCCGTCGCGGCGGACAGGTCGTCCGACGAGATGATCGAGTAGCCAGAGAGGCCGGAGGAGGCCCCCTCGCTGACCGCCCCGCCCGGGGCGACCGTCATGGCCGGGCCGAACGGGTTGCCGGCGTCGACGAGCGCGCTGCCGAGCCCGCCCAGGAATGCGCCCCACGCCGCCATGCCGGCCTCGCGATCGGCATCCGTATCGGGCATCCCGCCGCCCTTGTAGGCCAGATGGTAGGTTCCCACGTCCGCGCTCCCTTGATCGGGTTGTCGGCAGTACAACGAACGGTCGCAACGGGAATCGACAGGGTTTTCGTCGCGCCTCGATCGGGGAGGCATGAGGATGACCACCCTCGACATTCTCGCCGTCGCCGGCAGCCTCCGCAGCGGGCCGTGACGGGCGCCGAGCACGACCTCCACGCCGCCGCCGCCAGGTAGTCGCCACCGCCAGCTATCGTCGGGGCTGATGACCATCACCGTGCGACTCCTCGGCCCCGGCGACGAAGCCGTGCTCGTGCTGCTCTCCGAGCACGAGGAAGCCTTCGACATCGAGGGCCGGGGCGAGCCTTCCAGCCCGCTCTCCGCCGCCGACGCGGCGGCCTACCTGGCCGATCCGGCCGTCCTGCACTGGGTCGCGGAGGAGGCGGGCGCGGTGATCGGCTTCAACCTCTGCTACGTGCTGCGCCGCCGCTGCGAGGCGCCGCGCGAGCTGCTGCTATTCGAGATCGGTGTGCGGCAGGACGCTCGCCGGCGCGGGGCCGGACGGGCACTGGTCGAGGAGATGCGGGGCTGGATGCAGCGCGAGCGCGTCACCGAGACCTGGGTGCTCGCGGACAACCCGGGCGCGATCGCGTTCTATGCCGCGTGCGGGTTCGCGCGCGACACCGAGCAGGGGCTGCAGATGCTCCTGACGCTCCCCGCCGCGGGGTAGCAAACGGGGGCTGGCGGTCACCCGCGCCAGCTGACAGACTGCGTTTCGTCCCGAGGGTCCTTGACGGAAGGAAGTTCCTGTGACGCGATCGTCCGTGGCGGCGACCAGCTTCGCGTGCATTGCCATGGCCAGCGCGGTCCTGGCGGCGGCTCCGGCCTCGGCGGTGACCGGCACGACCGACCTGGTGTCGTTCCGCAACTCGCGTCCGCTGCTTCCCGATGCGACGTACAACGCGCTGCTGAACGGCGCTCGCGGACTCGCGTGCGCCCCCGCCCTGCCACCCGGCTTCAAGCCGCCGCCGACGTTCCCGCCGAGCCCCGTGAAGGCCAGGAAGGTGAGCTTCAAGTCGGCCGTCGCGACCTCGAAGAAGACCGCCGGCCTGAAGGGATCGCGCGCCACGAAGCTGCGGAAGAACGCGCTGACGAGGACTGCCGTCGGCGCCGAGCGGCTCGCCGCCGGCGGCCTGATGGCCGGCGGCGGCAAGGGAGCGCTGGCTGCACTGATGATCGCGGCCGGCAACAAGCCGCGCGACCCGCTGCCGCTCATTGACGCGGCCGCCCTGCTGATCGACGCCGGCAAGCCCAACGAGTCGCTCGCCCTGCTCGCGCAGGCGCAGAGGCTGCCCCAGCG
>JBBQFB010000116.1:0-11678 GCA_038321545.1 Gaiellales bacterium | reverse complement strand
GGCATCTCGTCGCCGGCCGTCGGCATCCACGGCACGCCCGACGCCGCCTCGATCGGCTACTCGGCCTCGCACGGCTGCATCCGCATGCGGATCCCGGATGCCGAGTGGCTGTTCAACCACGTCAAGATCGGCACGCCCGTACGGATCTTCTGAGAGGCTGGCTGTGGCTCTCCCGCGCGCTCCGCATGCCGTCCCGGCGTCTCGGCCGCTCTTGCGATCTCCTCCAGCCCTGCTTCGCGGGGCGTTCGGTGATCGCGACCGCTCCGGCCGGCGGAATCTTGAACATGGCTCCGCCATACCCTGCGATCCCGCCCGCCGTCCGAGAGGCGCCCGGACGGCCTGCGGAGGCGTGCGGGAGATCCCTATCCGGCCTCTAGCGTCGTGAAACGCCTCTTCCTGGCCCTCGGTGTCACGGCCATGCTCGGCCTGGTCGTGGTGCTCGTGGTGGCCGTCGAGAACTCCCGGTCGAAGGACGCGTTCGTGAAGAGCGTCGCCGGCGGGCGGCTGCCGGCGGCGCCGGCCTTCGACCTGCCGGCGCTGAGCGGGTCGGATCGCGTGCGGCTGGCCGACTACCGCGGCAAGATCGTGGTCCTGAACTTCTGGGCGTCGTGGTGCGACCCGTGCGCGGAGGAGGCCCCGCTGCTCGCGACCATGGCGGCCGAGCAGCAGAAGGACGGCGTCGTGTTCGTCGGCATCGACGCGAACGACGTCGTCGACGATGCCCGCGCGTTCGCGAACCGGTTCGGTCTCGACTACGCCCAGGCGCATGACGGCGACGGCTCCGAGAAGGACCGGTTCGGCGTCACCGGGTTCCCGGAGACGTTCGTGATCGACCGCAACGGCCGCGCCGTGGAGTGGTTCCCGGGACAGATCGACGCCGACGGGCTGCGCGCGGCGATCGCGAAGGCGGGCAACGCGTGAGGCGCCTGCTGGCGCTGGTCGGACTCGTGCTGCTCGTCGCCCTGCCCGCGGCGGTGGCGGCCACGCCGCAGTTCTCGCAGGACGAGATCGAGACCGAGGTGATGTGCCCGGTGTGCGGCACCCGCCTCGACCTGTCGCACTCGCCCGCCGCGAACCAGATCCGCGACTTCATCGACGCCAAGCGCGAGGCCGGCTGGACGAAGCAGCAGGTCAAGGACGCGCTCGTGGCCCAGTTCGGGCAGCGGATCCTGGCCACTACGCCGACCGACGGCTCGGGCCTGTTCGCCTGGCTGGTGCCGCTCGCCGTGGGCGTCGGTGGGGTGGCGCTCGCGATCGGCCTCGTGCTGATCTGGCGACGCCGTCCGCGAACCGCACCGGCTCCGGCGGCGGTCATCCTCGACGACGAGTCGCGGCGGCGCGTGGACGACGCGCTCCGCGACTTCGACTGACGTATCCTCGGCGAGTGCCACTCGAGCTGATCGTCGGACCTGCGAACGCGGGAAAGGTGGCGGAGCTGTATCGCCGGCACCGCGCGAGCCTCGCGGAGGGCGGGTCGGCGCTGCTCGTCGTGCCGACGCTGCCGGCGCTCTGGCGCGCCGAGCGCGAGCTGCTGGAGCGGGGCGTGCTGCTGGGCGGCCTGGTGGTGACGTTCGACGGCGTGTTCGACCGCGCGATCCGGCTCGCCGGCGCCGACCGGGCCGTGCTGCCGCCCGCCCGGCGGCGGCTGGAGCTGGCGCGGCTGATCTCGGGCGTCCGGCTCGACACGATCGCCACCTCGGCCGGCGGCGCGCGGTTCCCCGACGCGCTGGGGCGCCTGTTCGACCGGCTCGGCTCCGCGCTGGTGAACCCCGCCGCGTTCACTGCTGGAGCGTCGGGTGATGCCGCCGGCGAGGACCTCGGGCGGCTGTACGCGGCCTGGTGGGAGCGGCTGGACGAGCTGGGAGCGTGGGATGCGCCGCGCCGGCGCGTCGAGGCCTGCGGCCTGCTGGCGCGCGAGGTGACCGCGTGGGACGGCACGCCGCTCCACGTGCAGGGCTTCGAGGACCTCTCGCACGCCCAGGAGACCGTGGTGCGCCTGGTCGCCGAGCGCGCGGGCGCGGTCGTGACCCTGCCGTACGAGCCGGGCCGGCCGGCGTTCGCGGCGCTCAGCGGCTCGGTCGCGCGCCTGGCCGAGGGGGCGGCGATCCTCGAGCTGCCGGCACTGACCGGTCAGCGGCCGCCGCGGCTGGAGCAGCTCGAGCGGCGGCTGTTCGAGCCGGGGGAGACGCCCGCGGCCGATCCGGACGACGGCAGCGTCACGTTCCTCGAGGTGGCCGGCGGCCGGGCCGAGGCAGACCTCGTGGTCGCCGACGTCGCCGCGGCGCTGCGGGCCGGCACGCCCGCCGGCCGGATCGCGATCGTGACGCCGCGCGACCCGGCCGGCTGGCCCGAACTGGCCGAGGCCCTGCGCCGGGCCGCCATCCCGCACGTCATGGAGCGCTCGACCACCGTCGGCCGCACCGCGTTCGGGTTCGCGCTCGATCGCCTGATCCGGTTCGCGTGGGACGGCGATGCCGTGCGCCGCGACCTGTTCTCGTTCCTGCGCTCCCCGTGGTCGGGCCTGCCGCGACGCCGGGTCGACTTCGTGGAGGGCCGCCTGCGGGGCCGCGCGATCAACGCGGCCGCGACGGTCGAGGCGAGCGTCATGGAGCTGCTCGGCGGCGGCCTCCAGGCGGTCGAGCTGCTGCGCGCGCCGGGCGACGTCCGCGTCGCGCTCGCCGAGACCGTGCGGCGCATGGTCGTCGCCGCGCACGGGCTGGAGGCGCGCAGCATCGCGCCCGTCGAGCGCATCGACCTGGCAGCCGCCCGGGCCGTGCTGCGCGTGCTCGACGACGTGTCCGGTCTGCAGCCGGCGCCGTCCCGCGACGAGCTCCGAGGGCTGCTCTCGCGGGCCCGGGTCGACGTGCGCGAGGACGCCACCGCCCGGGTGCTGGTCTGCGACTTGCGGGCGGCGCGCACGCTCGACGCCGATCTCGTGATCGTGCTCGGCCTGGAGCAGGGCGGGCTGTCGTCACGCGGCGACGACGCGTTCCTACCCGACGGACTGCGGGACGCGCTGGGCGATGGCCTGCAGGCGCCCGAGGCCGGCGACCTCGATCGCCATCTGCTCTACGTCGCGCTCGCGCGCGGGCGGCAGCGGGTCGTGATCTGCCGTCGGGTGGCGTCGGACGATGGCCGGCCGCTGGAGCCCTCGCCGCTCTGGTACGACGTCGTGCGTGCCGCCGGCGGCGCGCTGCCGGTCGTCCGCCGCGGCCTCGCGGACGTGGCCTGGACGGTGGCCGCCGCACCGACGCCGCGCGAGCGGGCGCGGGCCGTCTCGCGGCTGGCGGCCGACGACTCGCGGCGGGCCGACCGCATCGCCGCGGCCGATGGACTGACGCGCCGCCTGCGCCGCGCGCGCCTCGCGTACCAGCGCCCGACGCGCATCCGCGACCCGCAGGTGCTGTCCGACCTGGCGGCGCTCGACCGCTTCCCGGTGACGGCCCTGGAGCGCTTCGGCGACTGCTCGTCGTGGTGGTTCGTGGAGCGGCATCTCAGCCCGCGCGACATCGACGCCGCCTACGACGCGCGGCTGGCCGGCACGATCGCCCACGGCGCCCTGCAGCGGTTCTACAAGGGGCTGCCGGCCACGTTCGGCAAGGATCGCCTGGAGCCCGGCGATGCGGACAGGGCGGAGGAGCGGATCCGCGAGCTGGTCGACGAGTCGATGCGCGGCCAGACGCTGCCGTCCGACACGCTCGAGGCCCGCATCGTGGCGCGGCGCGTCGCGCGCGACCTGGCCCGGTTCGTGCGCCAGGATGCCGATCACCCGTCGCCGCTCGCCGCGACCCGGCTGGAGGTCGGGTTCGGCGGTCTCAGCTCGGCGCCCGGCCTCAAGGAGGGCCTCAAGATCGAGGACTTCGCGGTGGCCGGCAAGATCGACCGGATCGACACCGACCCGTCGTTCTCGGCGCATGGCCTGGTACAGGACTACAAGTCGGGCAAGACGGCGTGGACGGCGCGGCAGCTGAACGACGAGGGCCGCCTGCAGATCCCGCTCTACATCCTGGCCGCGCGGGAGCTGCTCGGTCTGGAGCCGATCGGCGGCCTGTACCGCGCGCTCGGCCCCGGCGGCGGGGCCCGCGGCGTGGTCGACCGCGACGCTGCCGATGTGGCACCGCCAGGCCTGGTGCGCACCGACCTGGTCTCGGCCGAGGACCTCTGGCAGATCGTGGAGGTGGCGCGCGAGCAGGCCATCGGCATCGTCGGGCGCGTTCGCACCGGCGACATCCGCCACGACCCGCGCGGCGGCTCCTGCCCCTGGTACTGCCAGTGGGCCGGCGTCTGCAGGATCGCGCGATGAGCACGACAACGGCGTTCAACGAGGAGCAGCGCCGCGCGATCGAGGCGGGCGGCGTCGTGTTCGTCTCGGCCGGCGCCGGCACGGGCAAGACGCGCGTGCTGGTGGAACGGTTCGCGCGCGCCGTGCTCGACCGCGGCCTGCAGCCCGACCGGATCCTCGCGATCACCTACACCGAGCGGGCGGCGGCCGAGCTGGCCGCGCGCATCCGCACGCGGCTCGACGAGGAGGGCCGCGACGAGCTGGCACGAGCGCTGGACGGTGCGTGGATCTCGACCATCCACGGCTTCTGCGGCCGCGTGTTGCGTCGCCACGCGCTGCAGGCCGGCCTCGATCCGGCGTTCGTCGTGCTGGATCCGGCGGCGGCCGACCTGATGCGCGCCGAGTCCTACGACGCGGCGCTGCGCGAGCTGGCCGACACCCGCGACGAGGTGCTCGATCTGGTCACGTCGTACGGCGAGGACCGGCTGCGCCACCTCATCGACGGCACGCACGAGCGGCTGCGCACAGCCGGCCACCCGCTGCGGTTCGACGCGGCGCCGGCCGCCAGCCTGTCCGACGCGATCGAGACCGCCCGCGAGGCCGCGCTGGCGTTAGCGCGGCGGGTCGGCCCCGGCGTGCGTCTGGACGAGTCGCGGGCGCGTGCGCTGGCGCTCGCCGAGCTGCTCGAGCACCCGCCGGAGCCGGCCGTGCTGGCGGCGCTGCCCGACCACGCCTCGCGTGGCCGCCTGGAGGTGGCCGCCGACTACGACGCCGCGCTTGCCGAGCTGGAGCGCGCCGCCCGCGATGCCGTGTTCGAGAGCCTGCGGCCGCTGCTCGACGACCTGCTGCAGGCGTTCGCGAACGAGTACGCGGGCCGCAAGCGCACCGCCTCGTGCCTCGACTTCGACGATCTCCAGCTCGAGGCGCGGCGCGTGCTGACGGAGCGCGACGACGTCCGTGCCGACCTGCAGCAGCGGTTCGCCGAGGTGATGGTCGACGAGTTCCAGGACACGAACGAGCTGCAGGCCGCGATCGTCGATGCGGTCGCCGGCCCGGAGGCGACGCTGTTCTTCGTCGGCGACGAGTTCCAGTCCATCTACCGCTTCCGCCACGCCGACGTCGACGTGTTCCGGCGCCGCCGTGCCGAGGTGCGCGACGCCGCCGGCGACGGCTCCATCTCGCTGCGCACGAACTACCGCTCGCGGCCCGAGGTGCTGGCCGTCGTCAACCACCTGTTCGGCGACGCGTTCGGCCCGACGTACGAGCCGCTGCAGCCGTCCGACAGCGCGTTCCCCGAGCTGGCGCCGGGCGAGCCGGCGGTGGAGTTCCTGGTCACCGACGCCTCCGGGCCGGCCGGCGACGTGGAGCCGCGCGACGCCGAGGCGGCCATGCTCGCGCGCCGCATCGCCCAGCTGGTCGCCGAGGGCTCCTGCAGCGCCGGCGATGTGGTGCTGCTGTTCTCGGCGGGCACCGACGCGGCTCGCTACGAGCAGGCGCTGCAGGCCGCCGGGCTGGACACCGTCAGCGCCACCGGCCGGAAGTACTTCGAGGCGCAGCCGGTGCGCGACCTGACCGCGTACCTGCGTCTGATCCGCAACCGCTACGACGACGCCGCGTTCCTGGCCGTGATCGCCTCGCCGCTGGTCGGCGTCTCGAACGACACCCTCGCGCGGCTGCGCACGGCAGCGCCGAAGCGGCCGCTGTACACGTCGGTCGAGAACGGCATCCCGACCACGGTCGACCCCGACGACGGGCGGCTGCTGGCGGCGTTCCGGCAGCGGTTCGACCGGCTCGTCGAGGCCGCCGGCCGCAGCAGCCTGGGCGCGCTGGTCGAGCGGATCGTCGACGACCACGACTACGACCTCGCGCTGCTCGCGAACCCGTACGGTCCGCGCCGGCTGGCGAACGTGCGCAAGCTGGCGCGCCTGGCGCGCGAGTTCGAGGCGCTCCGCGGGCCCGACCTGGAGGGCTTCCTCGAGACCGTCGAGGTGCGTCGCCTGGCCGCCGACCGCGAGCCCGACGCGCTGGTGTCGGAGGAGGACGCCGACGCCGTCCGCCTGATGACCGTGCACGCCGCCAAGGGCCTGCAGTTCCGGGTCGTGGTGGTGGCGGATGCCGGTCGCGGTGCCGCCGGTCGCTCCGACCACCTGGTCGCCCTGCCGGACGGCCGCGTCGGCATCAAGGTGCCCGACTCGATCGGCCAGCTGCGCGAGACGAGCGCGTTCACCGAGGCGTCGGGCATCGACGCCGTGGCCGAGGATGCCGAGCGCCGCCGCGTCTCGTACGTGGCCCTCACCCGCGCCGTCGAGCGCCTGATCGTCTCGGGCGTCGTCCGCGGCAGCGCGAACGAGGAGACGCCGATCGCGTGGATGCTGCGGCGCCTGGGTGCCTCGCCCTCCGACGGCGACCAGGCGATCGGCATCCCGGGAGCGTCGGTGAGCGTGCGCGTGGGATCGGCCGAGGCCGAGGAGGAGGCCGCGGTCGCGGTGGAGCCGGCGGCGCCCGAGCCGGCCGCCGCGAAGGTCACGGGCCAGCTCGCGTTCTTCGACTCGCTGTCGGAGGTGGAGCCGCTGCCGCCGCCGGTGGCCGTCGACGTGCCGCCCCCGCTGGAGCCGCTGCCGGCCGCGCCGCCCGAGCGCCCCGGTCGGCTGTCGTTCTCGGCGCTGTCGCTGTTCGAGCGCTGCGGCTACCGGTTCTACGCCGAGCGGCTGCTCGGGTTCCGGTCGGTCGACCGGCGACGGACGCGCGGTGGCACCGGCCTCGACGGCGCCGAGCTGGGCACCGTCGTCCACGACACGCTGGAGCATCCCGGCCGCGGCGTGGAGGTCGCGCTGGCGCGGTTCCCGCACGCCACCGAGGCCGATGCGGAGCGGGCCGCGGCGCTGGTCGGCGTCTGGGAGCGGTCGCCGCTCGCCGCCCGCGTGGCGACGCTCGAGGCCCGCCGTGAGGTGCCGTTCCTGGTCGAGGCCGGCGGTGCCCAGATCGCCGGCCGGCTCGACCTGCTGGCCCGCGACGGGACGACCGGGATCGTGATCGACTACAAGTCGAACCGCGTCACCGACTTGACGCCGGCCGAGATGCGCGACGCCGGCTACGCGCTGCAAGAGGCGGTCTACGCGCTTGCGCTGCTGGAGCACGGTCACGATGGGGTCGAGGTGCACTTCGCGTTCCTCGACGCCGACGAGGCGGTCATGCGGCCGTTCTCGCAGGCCGATGCCGACGGGCTGCGGGAACGTGTGGCTGCTGCGGTCGCGTCGGCCACGAACGGCCCGTACGCTCCGCGCCCGGGGTACGTCTGCGAGGATTGCCCCGTGCTCGGGCTGCTCTGCGCCGGGCCCGACCTCGACGCCCTGCATGCCGCGCCTGACGCCTACTAGCCCGCCCGCCAGCCGCGCCCGCGTGATCGTGCGGCGCCTCACCGAGGCGTACCCCGAAGCGGTCATCTCGCTGCACTACGAGGACGCCTGGCAGCTGCTGGTGGCCGTGATCCTGTCGGCGCAGTGCACGGACGCGCGCGTGAACGAGGTCACGCCGAGGCTGTTCGCGCGGTTTCCGACGCCGGCGTCGGTGCTCGACTCGACGCAGGAGGAGCTGGAGGAGCTGATCCGCCCGACCGGCTTCTTCCGCAACAAGTCGCGCTCCATCCGCGGCGCCGCCGAGCACCTGCTGATGTACCACGACGGCAAGGTGCCGCGCACGACGCGCGAGCTCGTGAAGGTGCCCGGCGCGGGCCGCAAGACGTCAGCCGTCGTGCTGGGCGAGGCGTACGGCATCGCCGAGGGCATCGCCGTCGACACGCATTGCGGGCGCCTGTCGATGCGACTCGGGCTGACCGACACGACCGACCCGATCAAGGCCGAGCGTCAGCTGATGGCGGTCGTCGCACGCAAGCACTGGATCAACTGGACGCACCTGATGATCGCCCACGGCCGCGCGATCTGCCGCTCGCGGGTGCCGCAGTGCTCGGCGTGCATCCTGCTCGACATCTGTCCCGAGGGCCAGGCGCGGATGGCGGCCGTCCGTCCCAAGCCGCGCGCTAGGCGGGGCTGACCGCGCTCCTTCTGTGTGTCCCGGTCGCGGCACGCTGGGCGCATGGATCGACTCGACCTCGAGCTGTACGCCGACCGCCTGGCCCGCGACGCGCAACGGGTGGCCGACGAGCTCGCCGCGGCCCGCCTGCGGCTGGCGTGGGCCGAGTTCGAGGTCGCCGCGCGCGACTGGCTCGGCGGCGACGACAGCCGCATGCTCGAGGCGATCGGTGTGCTGCGCACGACCGTCACGGGCGACGACACCGCGCTGGTCGACCGGCGCCGGCGGCAGCTCGGTGCGATCGGGCGCTACCAGGCGTTCGTCGAGCAGCAGCTGGCCGAGCTGCGAGGCGCGCGGTGAGCAGCGTCCCTCGGCTGAAGGCCTCGGCCCTCAGGCTCGGGGCGCTACTCCGTGGGTGCGGGGCGCGATGCGACGGCCACGAGCAGGCCTCCATCCTCGTCGAGCGCGGGAAACACGTCGAGCACGACGCGCTTCTCGCGGCCGACGGCGTGCTGCATCATCGCCTGCTTGCCGAGCTGCCGGACGCCCCACTCCTTGACGGTGGCGACCGGATCCTTGCCGTCGCCGAAGTCGTGCAGGCCGAGCGCCTCCGAGACGGGGCGCCCGATCAGGTCGAGCTCCCGGTAGCCCGTCAGCTCGAACACGCCCCGGCCGGCGGCGAGGATGCGCCCGCCGCTGTCGCACGCCAGCATGCCGGCGTCGGGATGGGGGTAGTAGTCGTCGAGCACCTGGAACAGGAAGCCGAAGCCACACCGGCGGCAGCCGACGGCCTGGTGCGAGAGACCCTCGAGACCGTCAGCGTCGACGCTGCGGTCCTGGCAGTTGGGACAGATGTAGTAGGCCACGCCTGTCGCAGCGTAGCCTCAGCCCAGGCGGAGACGCGCACGCGCTGCCCAGGTGTCGACATCGAAGCCGGCGGGGGCCGCTGCGCGCAGCGCCGAGATGAAGTCGGAGGACTGCACGACGCCGTTGCGGTGCGCTGCCACGTACCCGCGCAGGAGCGCCCGGAACGCGGTGTGACCGATCGCGTCGGCCGCCTCCTGGAGCGCGCACGCGCCGCCGGTGTAGATGATCCGGCCGTACAGGCTGGGACGGCGGTCGAACACGTCCATGCTCGAGTCGAGGTAGACGCCGGCGATCACCGGCACCGGTCGCGAGGGGCACCTGTCGGGAAAGCCCGCCAGGTCGTGTTCGACCCACGACGCGAACGACTCGTCCAGCCACGGCGCGTGCCGCTGGTCGTCGCCGACCAGGCTGTAGAACCACTGGTGGGCGATCTCGTGCCGCACCGGGCCGGACTCGGGCGTCGTCAGGACGAGCTGCGGGTACTCCATGCCGCCGAACGCGGTAAAGGTTCCGAGCACGACGTCCAGCTCGGGCGCGCCGTACGGGCCGTAGTGCTGCTCGTACGCCGTCAGCGACGCGCGCGAGAGGCGCATCGCGCTGGCGACCAGGCCGGTGGCCATGCCCTTCGGCGCCGACACGCGGATGCGGGTCGTGCCCACGTTCGCGATCACGACGCGGAACGGGCCGGTCGCAAGGGCGAAGTCGCGGGCGTTGTGCGCCTCGATCACGAGGGCGCCGTGCGACGTGCGCAGCACCCGCCCGGTGGTCGCGGCGCGGATGCCCTTCGGCATCGTCAGGCGCACGTTCCAGTCGGCCGACAGCGAGTAGAAGCTCTCGCCGGTCGAGCTGTACGGGTCGAGGTGCCAGCCCGCGCCGTCGTGCACGGCCAGCAGGGGCACGGCGTTGCCGAGGTTGGTGTACGAGCCCGCGCGGCCGAACCGGTCGTCGCCGCGCGGCACGCGCACGCGGAACGCGACGCGCACCGATCCGCGGGCGCCCGGGGCGATCGGGTGCGTGAGGGTGATGCGGTACGCGGTGCAGCCGACCGTGCGCGTCGCCAGGCGCCCGCCGCCGGTTACCCGGAGGCTTGCGATCGCCCTCGCGCAGCCGGCCGGCTTGCCGTTCGAGCCGACGGCGCGCCAGCCGTTCGGCCAGTGGCGCACCCAGACGCGGTCGAGCGGCGTCGTCGTGTCGTTGCGAAACCGGATCGTCTCGCTGCCGCTCAGCGTCGCATGGCGCTGCGACCACGTCGCCGCCAGCGTGAACGAGATCTGGTCAGGCCCGCGGACCGGCTCGGCGGGCGGCGCGAACAGCACGCTCAGACGGCCACGCGGGGCTTCGCTGCCGCCGCCTCGCGGGCGTTCGTCAGCCAGCGCTCGGCGTCGAGCGCCGCGGCACAGCCGGATCCGGCGGCCGTGACGGCCTGCCGGTAGATGTGGTCGGCCACGTCGCCGGCCGCGAACACGCCCGGGATGTTGGTCGCGGTCGATCCGGGCTGCTGGATCAGGTAGCCGTTCTCGTCCATGTCGAGCAGGCCGGTGAACAGGGAGGTGTTGGGGTCGTGACCGATCGCGACGAACAGGCCGTCGGCCGGCAGGTCCTTGGTCTCGCCGGTCTCGACGCTGCGGATGCGGACGGCGTCGAGCGTGCCGTCGCCGAGCACCTCCTCGACCGTGTAGCCGAGCTCCCACGACACCTTCGGATTGTGGCGGGCACGGTCCTGCATGACCTTCGACGCACGCAGGTCGGACCGGCGGTGCACGATCACGACCTCGTCGGCGAACTTCGTCAGGAAGGTCGCCTCCTCCATGGCCGAGTCGCCGCCGCCGACCACCACGACGCGCTTGTTGCGGAAGAACGCGGCGTCGCAGGTGGCGCAGTAGGAGACGCCGCGGCCCTGCAGCTTGCGCTCCGACTCGAGGCCGATCTGGCGCGCCTTCGCGCCGGTTGCGATGATGACGGCGTGCGCCCGGTGCTCCTGGTCGCCCAGGAACACGCGGTGCGGGCGATTGATGGGGTCGTCGGAGAACTCGACTCGGGTAACGTCGTCGGACACCAGCTGGGCGCCGAACCGCGCCGACTGCTCGCGGAACTTGACCATCAGCTCGGGCCCCATTACGCCTTCGGGGAAGCCGGGGTAGTTGTCGACGTCGGACGTGATCATCAGCTGTCCGCCGTGCTCGAAGCCCTCGAAGACCAGCGGCGCCAGGTTGCCGCGTGACGCGTACAACGCCGCGGTGTAGCCGGCGGGGCCGCCGCCGATGATGATGAGCTCGTTCACGGTCATGGTGTCTCTTTGCGTTCGTCCGGCGTTCCACCGGTATCAGGATTCTCATTATCTGACAACGTCCGGTCGCCGTCGGGCGTTCCCTCGTCGATCCGCTCCACGCGGAACCAGTCCTGGCACCGCTCGCACCAGACGCCGCCGTCGGCCGTGAAGCGCGCGAAGAACCAGCCGACCGGCTCGCCGCAGTACGGGCAGTATCGCGGCCGGTCGGCC
>JBBQFB010000115.1:0-11801 GCA_038321545.1 Gaiellales bacterium | reverse complement strand
GTCGCGGTCGTGCTGAGCTCGGCGTTGCCCGAGAACCAGACGCCGCCGAGGTGCCAGACCTTGCCGTGCCGTTCCTCGTGGGGCACCCAGTCGATCGAGCGGAGCTCAATGCCGCGCGAGGTCGAGAGCGCCTTGCCCTCTTCGGTCGTGGCCATGCGTCGTTCCTCCCGTTCTCCGACTTGTCGAACAGACCCAGGGGCATCGTCATGGCGACGTTCCCGATGCCCATGTCGACGATCTCGACGATCTTCAGGTCGCCGGCCAGGCTGCACAGTATGTAGGCGTCGCGCCGGCCGAGTCCTGCTCGTTAGCGAGCCAGGAGATCATGGCGCGCACGGACCCCGGCGCCCCTTCCTCCGTCGGCGATTGTGCAATCGCGGCGAACCGGCGTCAAGCGACGCGGATCACCCGGACAGCGGGGGCCGGCGCCGCCTCGGTGACGAGTGCCGCACAGGACGCGTCCCAGCGCGCGATGTGGCTTGCAAAGTCCAGGCGCACGACGAGCTCCTCGGCCGCGGCGCTGCCCCCCTCGGGCACCCGCGTCGCCTCGGCGATGACCTCGCCCATCGGCGACAGCACGCGACTCGCTCCGAGCAGCGTGCCGGAGGGCGTCGCGCCGCACTGGTTGACGCTGATCCACCACTGCCCGTTGGCCAGGGCGTTCGCCGGGTACAGGACGTCCCACCACTGCGCCGCCGCGACCTCGTAGGCGGCGGGGTGCAGGACGAGCCGCGCGCCCGCCCGGCGCAGCGCGCGCGCGACCTCGGGAAAGTCCCCGTCGAAGCACGTCGCGATGCCGACCGGGCCGAGCTGCGGATGCCGCACCACCGTGAGGTCGCCGCCCCCCGAGAAGGCGCGGTCCTCGCCGAGCGGCGTGTACAGCCGCGCCTTCCGGTGCGCCGCGACCAGACGACCGTCGGGCCTGTACAGGACCGCCGTGTTGAACAGCCCGTCGGCCGCCCGTTCCGGCACCGTCCCCGCCAGCACCCACGCTCCCGCGGCCTGCGCCGCCCGCGACAACGCGGCGCCGCGCGGTCCGTCCAGCGGCTCGGCCGTCGCCCGCGCGTCGTCGGCCAGCGTATCCCACGAGAAGCCGCACGGCCACAGCTCCGGCAGCACGATCAGGTCGCAACCGTTGCTGGCCAGCGACGCGACGTGGTCGACCGCCACGACGAGGTTGGCGCTGGCGTCGGCCGGCGTCGCCAGGAACTGGGCGATGCCCACGGTGGTCTGCACGGCACCATCTTAGGCCGGTCGCGGTGACAATTCCGGCGGCGTTTCGACGAGGGGGCTTCGATGACCGGACGATTCACGGGACAGAGCGTGCTGGTGACGGGTGCCGGCCACGGAATCGGCCGCGCGGTCGCCGAGCGGTTCGCCGGCGAGGGCGCGAAGGTGGCGGTCAACGACGTCGACCCGGCGCGCGCCGCCGAGGTCGCAGGGGCCATCACGAGCGCCGGCGGCACGGCCGTCGCCGTCGTCGCCGACGTCGCCTCGAAGTCCGCCGTCGACGGCATGGTCGCGGCGGCCGTCGCCGCGCACGGCCCGATCGACGTGCTGATCAACAACGCCGCGATCGCGACCTACGAGGCCGCCTGCCGTCACTTCCTGGAGGGTGACGAGGCGTGGTGGGACAAGATCGTCGACACCAACCTGAAGGGCACGTACCTCTGCTCGCAGGCCGTCGTGCGCGCCATGGCGGAGCGGGGGTCGGGTTCGATCATCCACATGTCGAGCGGCGGCGGCACGCACGCGCACCGCGCGATGGCATCCTACGACGCGGCCAAGGGCGGCGTCGAGGCGCTCACCCGCGCGATGGCCCTCGACCTGGCGCCCTACGGGATTCGCGTGAACTGCATCGTGCCCGGGCTGATCCGCACGTACGACATCGACGACGAGCTGGCCAGGGAGCGTGGCGAGGTCGTGCCCCTGCAGCGCCTCGGCACCGCCGACGATGTCGCCGGACCGACGCTGTTCCTCGCGACGGACGATGCCCGTTACATCACCGGCGTCACGCTCCGTGTGGACGGTGGCGTGCTCGTGCAGCAGCGCTCGGCGCCGGTCGACGTCTACCCGGTGTCGCGCTTCCCGCAGATCGGATAGCGCTATCGCGCCGGGTAGAGCGGGATCGGCTCACCGCCCAGCACGGCCCGTGCAGCGGCCCGGCCGGTGGCGACCGCGCCCTCCATGTACCCGCACGCCCACTGGTCGGATCCGGCCACGTAGAACGGCGGCTCGTGCGTGCCGTGCAGGCGCCCGACCGCGGTCAGGTCGCCGGGCGCCCAGTGCGTGACGTAGCCCAGCGTGTACGGGTCCATGCCCCAGTGCCGCCACAGGACCTGACGGGCTGAGACGGGTCCGACCACGCGCCCCAGCGACGCCAGCAGGTCGCGCGTCGGGATTGCCAGCGGCGCAGCCTCGATGTAGGCGATGTGCTCCGGCCCGTGCAGGCTCGAGAGCGTGTTCTCGCCCTGCACCCAGAAGCCGCCAGTCTCGTGCTCCGACTCGATCAGGCCGTTGCACCCGACGCGCCGCCAGACCGGCTCGTCGAGCGCGACGACCGCCTTCGCGGCGCGGATCTGGCGCTGTCGCATCAGCGAGTACACCCGCGCGTCCGAGACGCCGTCGATGCCGATCGCCCGCAGCGGGCCGACCGGCACGCAGCAGACGACGGCGCCGGCCCGCAGCTGCTCGCCGGCGACGAGGGTGACAACGCACCGCCTGGCGATGTCGATCTCCGCGACCGGCGCGTCATACCGGATCCGTCCGGCCAGCTCGGCCTCCAGCGTGTCGACGAGCACGCTCGAGCCGCCGTCGACCTTGAGCGCCTCCCAGGCCTCGTAGTCGGACTGGAGCTTGCCGCCGGCCGCCGCGATCGCGCGCAGCTCGCCGAGCAGCGAGACCCGCTCGATCGACCCGCCCGCCGCGCTCGCCATCTGCACCCGCATGCGCCGGAACGCGTTCGGCGTGCAGCCGACGTCGCGCGCCAGGTCGCCGCGCGAGAGCAGGTCGAGACGCACCGCGTCGGGGTGCGACCACGGGTCGTCGGGATCGATGTCGCGGCTCAGCCGGACGAGCCTGGCCTCCAGCCGGCCCAGCGAGGCGCGGTCGGCGCCGTCCAGCCACGCCTCGCCGATCTCGACGCCGCCCAGCAGGTCGAAGCCCGTCTCACCGGGCTCGGCCACGTAGCTCGGCACCAGCTTCAGCCCGAGCTCCGCGACCAGCCCGAGGTACGCGTGGTGCACCTCGCCGACGATCTCGCCGCCGAGCTGCACCGTCCGGCCGTCGTCGAGCACCTGCGACTCGACGCGGCCGCCGACGCGACCGCGCGCCTCGAGGAGCAGCACATCGGTGCCCGCGCGCGCCAGATCGCGGGCGCACGCGAGACCGGCCAGGCCGGCGCCGATCACGATCACATCCGCGCGCTCCATCGGCGGAACGCTACCGGAGGATGTTGACCGCGCGAGCCGCGACCAGGAGGATCGTCACGGCCGACGCGGACGACTCGAGCAGCATCAGCATCTTCGCCGGGCGGCTCAGCGGCATGGCGTCCGTCGGGCTGAACGCGATCGAGTTCGTGTACGACACGTAGATGTAGTCCAGCAGGCGCGGGTGCCAGCCGGGCTGGGCCAGATCCGGGTTCTCCATCTGCGGGAACTGGAAGTCCGGCGGGGGCGGGCCGGACTCGCGCCGGCGCACCGGGCCGCCGCGATCGAACGTCCAGTACCCGAGCCCGAACGCGATCACGTTCGTGCTCCAGATCGTCGCGGCCTTGTACAGCAGCTCCGCGCCGTTCGACTCACGGCCGGTGACGAGCGCCAGGATCAGCGCACCGAGCGCGAGCCCGTTGCCGACGCCGACCACGAGGAACAGCGCCAGCGACACGCGGCGGCGCGCTCCGAGCTGCTCGATCTGGCGCCGCGGCCACGACAGCGCGAGCGACGCGAACAGGATCGCCTCGGGTCCGATCAGCAACAGCCACGACCACCATGGCAGCCGCCACAGCGCCCAGTGCTCCTGCCGGCTCACGGCGCTGATCGCAACCTGCAGAGCGATCACGAGCAGGACGGCCGGCGCCGCTTCCCAGCGCGACTCGACCGCGGCCTCGTGCAGCTTCGATCCGCTCACGCCCGCCTCTCCAACTCGACAGCCGGATCATGCACGACGAGACGTGCGGCACCGCACCTGCCACCCGCGGACCTCTCGCGAGCCGCCGAGCGTAGTGCTGGGCAGTGGCCTCGATCGGCGTCGCAGGAACGTGCCCGGCCGGGCCCTCGAAGAGCGCGGTGTATCGTCGCCCGGTGCCGCTGTCGTTCCTTCGCCGCGATGACGAGGCCCGCCTCATCCGGCGGGCGCGCGAGGGCGACGGTGACGCGTTCGCCGAGCTGTACCGGCGCCACTTCGCTGCCGTCTACCGCGTCGCGTTCCTGGTCTGCCACGACGCGGCAGCCGCCGAGGACATCGCGCAGGAGGCGTTCCTCGCCGCCGTGCGCAACCTCGACCGGTTCGAACGGGGCCGGCCGGTGCGGCCGTGGCTGGCCCGAATCGCGTCGAACCGGGCGATCGACTGGGTGCGCGCCCGCAACCGCCGGGCGGAGTCGCAGCTCGATGACCTCGCCGCGGCGCCTGTGCGCGACGATTCGGAGCCGGAAGACGCCGTCGGGCTGATCGCGCGGCTGCCGGCGGAGCAGCGACAGGTCGTCGCACTCCGGTTCGTGCTCGACCTGACGCCGGGCGAGATCGCCACCCTCCTGGACCTGCCACGCGGCACGGTCAACTCGCGACTGCGCCGCGGCCTCGACGCGCTGGGCGCGACCCTGGAGGAGCGGTCGTGACGCCGGACTTCCCGACGTTGACCGCCCCGAATGAGGCGGAGGCACAGGAGCGCTCGTGGCCGGCCGTCCGCGACGCCTTCGCGGACCGCGAGCGGATCCCGCGCCGCGCGGCCCGGCGGAGGGGCGCGGCGGCGCTCGCCGCGGCGGCACTCGTCGTGGCGGCGCTGAGCCCGCCGGGAATGGCACTGGCCGGCTACGTCCACGACCGGATCGTCCGCGACACCCCCCGCTCCACCGTCCCGCCGCCGCTCGCGACGGGCACGCGCGGACGCCTGCTCTTGACGACGGAGGCGGGCGTGTGGGTGCTGCGCGGCGACGGCTCGGGACGCCTCCTGGGCCGGTACACGTCGGGAACCTGGTCGCCGAACGGCCGCTTCGTGGCGGTCACGCGCGACAACGTGCTGTACGCGGTCGAGCCGGACACCGGCACCGTCCGCTGGCCGCTCGTCCGCAAGGCGCCGCTGAGCGACGTGCGGTGGGCCCCCAAGGACGGGTTCCGGATCGCGTACCGCGAGGGGAACGACCTGCACGTCGTCCACGGCGACGGAACGCGCGATCGGCTGCTGGCGGCCGCGGTCAGTGCGGTTCCCCCCAGCTGGCGGCCCGGCAGCCACGTGCTGGCGTACGACGCCGGCGACGGCACCGTCGCGGCCACCGACGTCGACGATCTGCGAGGAACGACCATGGCGCTGCCCGTCACGGGCCGGGTCAGATCCCTGCTGTACGCGGCCGACGGGAGCGTCGTCCTCGTGCTCACCGACGCCGGACTGTACGCGCTCGACCTCGACCGCGGTGCATCGCGGCGCGTGCTGGCAACCGCTCCCAGCGCGATCGCGACGAGCCCGGCGGCACCCGCCCAGGTGGTCGCGATCCGCACCGACGGCCGCATCGAGCTCGTGTCCATCGACGGGTCGGGCACGCGCGTCGTGGCGACCGTGCCGGGCGCAACCACGGCGACCTGGTCGCCCGACGGCCGGACGATTCTCGTCCCCGACATCGGACACGACCGCTGGCACCTGATCGACGCGGAGACCGGGGCCGATCGCACGCTCGACGGGATCGCCGAGCGGCTCGATCCCGACGGGCTCGGGAAGGCCGGCTTCCCGGCCATCGCCGGCTGGTGCTGCTGACGGTCACGGCTCCCGCGGGACCGGCCTGGTCCAGCCTCCGCCAGGGCGAACGCGATCGGCGAGACCTGGGCGTGCGCTCGCCCGGCTGCAGCGCTGACCTACGTGCGACGCTTCTCGAGCACGACGCCGTAGCGTGGCGAGCCGTTGTCGACGATCCGCGCGATCGTCCACGGCGATCCCTCGACCAGCTCGGCGAAGGCGTCGGGTGACGTCATCACGTAGTGGAACCACGGCGACGCGAACCGCGCGTGGCGGACGCGCAGGCGCTGCCCGAACACGCCCGAGCCGCCGGCCACGGTGCCGGACCGGATGGCGGGGTCGTCGATGCGGAACGGGTCGACCGAGTCGGTGATCACGCGACCTCGCGGCGTCGTGATCCGGGCCAGCCGCCGGAGCAGCCGGGCGGCACCGGCGGGGCCGCCGAGCCCCATGTTGTTGCGCACGATCAGGACCGTGTCGAACACGCCCAGGGAGCCGTCGACGTCGGCCAGCGACAACGCCCGCGCGTCGCGAACGCCGCGGCGGCGGGCCACCTCGACGGCGAGCGGCGACTCGTCGATGGCGACCACCTCGCGACCGCGCTCCTGGAGCAGCAACGACACGCGCCCGGCCGCACAGCCGACGTCGAGCACCCGGCCGCGGGCGAACCGGAGCATGCGGCGCTCCGTCGCCGGCCAGCGCCGAGGCGGATCGAGGTAGTCGCGGCCGTCGCCGCACCAGACGGTGCCGTCGTCGCGCTCCATCACCTCGGCGGCGTCGCGGCCCTCCAGCGCGGCGAGCAGGATCGCGCCGTATGCATCCTCCTCGGGGGCGATGGTCACAGCGGCGACTCTACACGCGCGCGCAATCGGAACGCCGCCGCGGGTACCGCAAGCGGGACTACTATCCGAGGGATGCAGAATCGTCGCCGTCTCGCGATCGCCGGCGCGTGCGTCCTTGCCCTGCTGGTGGTCGGCGCCCTGATCGGCATCCAGCAGCTATCCGGCGGCAGTGACACCGTCGCGGCCGATCCGGCCGAGCTCGTCAACGTCGACGTCGCGAAGGCCACACTGGCCGGCATACCCGAGAGCAAGGGCGTCCTCGGCCAGCCCGGCGCGCCGGTCACGATCCGCGTCTACGGCGACCTGCGCTGTCCGGTCTGTCGCGAGTGGGACGCCGCCCAGGTGCCCGACGTGATCTCCGGCGTCGTCAAGAACGGCCAGGCGAAGCTCGACCTGCGCCTCTGGGCGATCCTCGGCCCGAACAGCGAGGCCGCGCACCGCGCCGGCTACGCCGCGATCCAGCAGAACAAGCTGTGGCTGTACGCCACGATCGTCTACTACAACCAGGGCGACGAGCGCGAGAACTGGTTCGACGACGCGTTCGCGCGCTCCGTCGCGACCGCCGCCGGGCTCGACCTGAAGCAGTTCGACGCCGACCGCCAGAGCCCCGCCGCCGACCAGATGATCAAGCAGGTCGACGCCGATGCGACGGCTCGTGGCCTGACGGGGACGCCGTCGATCGGAGTCGCGAAGGGCACCGGCGAGCCGACGTTCCTCGACGGCGTGCCGACCGCAGCCGACATCGCGACCGCCGTCAAGACCGCCGCGGGGTGAGAGGCAGCCGGCTCGCGCTGGTCGTGCTCGCCGGCCTGGCGACGGCGATCGGCGCGTACCTGAGCTTCGAGCGCTCCCGCGGCCGGTTGCCCCCGTGCCCGGTCGGGGGCGGAGGCTGCGCGACGGTGCAGCACAGCCGCTACGCCGAGCTGGCCGGCATCCCCGTGTCGCTGCTGGGCACGCTCGGCGGCGCCGCGCTGCTCGGCTCGCTGCTCCTGCGCACGGCGTCCGCGCCGGTCGTGACGTTTGCGATCGCATTCGGGGGCGCGCTCTTCTCCGGCTACCTGACCGTGCTCGAGGGGTTCGTCATCGACGCGTGGTGCGCCTGGTGCCTCACGAGCGCGGCGCTGTGGACCTGCGCGGCGGCGATCAGCGCGGCTCGCGCCTACCGGCTGACCGCCGCGCCGGCTACGTGAGGTCGAGGTACCAGCCGTGCTTCGGTGCGGGGAGGGCGACGAACGAGACCGGGTCGCCGGCGCGCAGCTGAGCGACGCGGCCGATGTCGTCCGGATGCACGACCGCCGGCTTGGTGTAGCCCGCCGTCCGCAACCGGTCGGCGAGCAGGATGATCGGGACGCCGGCCGGCGTCACCTGCAGGGCGCCGAGCGGTGGCGACTCCGAGAGGATCTCCCCGCCCGGTACCGGCGGTCCGTCGAGGCGCACGCCGATGCGATCGCCGACGCCGACGGTGAATGCGCCGGCGCAGAGCGCGTCCAGTGCGGCCGCGTCGAACTGGGGACCGGGCAGCAGGCGGATCGGCCGGTTCCGGTCGCGCCCGGCCGGTCGCGCCGTCAGCCGTGCGGCCGGCAACGCGTCGGAGGCGGCACCGAGCACGTCGCCCGCCCGCAGCTGACGACCGACCAGCCCGCGCACGTCGGTGCTGGCGCTGCCGAGCACCTTCCGTAGCTCGAACCCGCCGGCGATGGCCAGGTACGAGCGCGCGCCGCGGCTCGTCCCGCGCACGCGCAGCCGCGTGCCGGCGGCAACGCGGACGGTCTGCCAGCCGGTGAGCTCGCCGTCCACCTCGAGCGCACCGCCGACGCCGGCGCACGCGACGACCAGCGGGCGCAGGACGGTCAGCTGGGGTCCGTTCAGCGTCATCTCCACGAGCGCCGTGCCCGGAGGATTGCCGACCAGCGCGTTCGCCAGCAGCGCAGCTGCCCGGTCGGCCGGTCCCGACTCCGCCATCCCGGCGTGGGCCTGGCCGAAGCGCCCGCCGTCGACGACGAGGTCGAGGAGGCCCGGCTCGTCGACCCGCAGCGCCGGCAGGCGGGGCGAGGGCGGCAGCAGCTCGACGGGCGAGATCGGCGGCACGCTGACACCGTCGCTCTGCACCAGCCGGACGCGATCGCCCGCGGCGAGCAGGAACGGCTCCGCCCGATGCGGGTCGTACAGCGCCTGCAGGGCGGTGCCGAGGATGTTCCAGCCGCCGGGCGAGCCCGTCGGGTAGACGGTGGTGAGGTGCATCGCGACCGCGACCGTGTGCGCCGGTAGGACGACGCGCGGGTTCGGGCGACGCGGCAGCTCGAGCGACGGGTCGTTCGGGGCCAGGAACGGTTGCCCGGGGAGCGCGCCGACCGACACGACGTCGTAGGAGGGGGCGACGTGCCGCCGGATCACCTCGGCCACGTCGAGCCCTGTCGCCTCGGCCACCTCGCCGAGGTCGGCGCCGTCGTAGCGGACGGGCAGCCGCACGTCGCGCGGGTGGTCATTCGCAGCCGGTCGCGTCGCACGGATCCAGTCGACGACCGACTCGCGATCGAGCAGCGCCGGATCCCACGTGACCGCGATCGTCTCGAACACCGGATGCACGTCGCGCACGCCGTAGGGACGGCTTGCGAGCAGTGCGCGGCCGACGTCCTGGACGTCGCCGCAGCGGAGGTAGAGCGTGTCCATGCTCAGAACGCGGCGACGCCGATGCCGGCGCGATCGAGGCCCTCGCGCAGCGCCGCCGCGATCACCACCGCGCGCGGGTTGTCGCCGTGGATGCAGAGCGTCTCGTACGCACCGCTGCGGGCCATCGACACGCCGCGGCCGGCAGCGGCGCCGGGGTCGTGGATGATCGCGCCGGGCAGGCTGCGGTCGAGCAGGCGGCCGTCCCGCGCGTAGCCGCGTTCCGGATAGCCCTCGCGAACGATCCGGCAGCCGGCGCGGGCGGCCGCGGCGGCCAGCTCGGCCGCCGGCAGCACGACCAGCGGCAGCGCCGGATCGAACGCCCGGACGGCCGCGACGATCGCATCCGCCACGGCGGGTGAGCGCTCCGCGACGTGCGTCGACAGCGCGCCGTGCATCTTCGCGTGCACCATCGGGACGCCGGCGGCACGACAGAACGCCGCCACCGCGCCGAGCTGGTAGAGCACGTCGTCGTGCGCCTCCTGCGGGGTCACTGCGAGCGCGCGGCGGCCGAAGCCGACGCGATCCGCGAGGCCCGGGTGCGCGCCGACGGCCACGCCGTGCTGCGCGGCGAGCGCGACCGTCCGGCCGAGCGTGCCCGGATCGCCGGCGTGGAAGCCGGCTGCCACGTTCACGGTCGTGACGAGCTCGAACATCGCCGCGTCGTCGCCCATCGGCCACGCACCGAACGACTCCCCGGCGTCCACGTTCAGGTCGATGGTGCGGCTCATCCGCGCATGATGCCGTGGCCTGCAACGATTCTGCGATGCCATCGTGGAGCAACTGGGCCGGGAACGTGACGTGCCGGCCGCGGCAGATCGCCCGACCGGCCTCGGTGGCCGACCTCCAGCAGCTGGTCGCGACGACGGACGATCCCGTGCGGGTGGCCGGCGCGGGTCACTCCTTCTCGCCGCTGTGCGCGACCGACGGGCTGCTGCTCGACCTGTCGCTGCTGACCGGTGTGACGGCGGTTGACACGGCTCGCGGCACGGCCACCATCGCGGCCGGGACGCGCCTCTCCGACCTCGGTCAGCCGTTGCGTGAGGCGGGTGTCGGGCTGGCGAACCAGGGCGACGTCGACACGCAGGCCATCGCCGGTGCGACCGCGACCGGCACGCACGGTTCGGGCAGCTTCGGCAGCCTGGCAGCCATGGTGCGGTCGGCCGACGTCGTGCTGCCGAGCGGTGACCTCGTCCGGCAGGACGGCGACGACGCGGGGCTGGCGCTCGGGCTGCTGGGCGTGCTCGTCTCGCTCGAGCTCCAGGTCGTACCCGCCTACCGGCTGCACGAGCGCACGTGGCACGGCGCGTATGCCGACGCCGAGGCGGAGTGGGCGGCGGCTGCGGACGGTGCGCGCAACCTCGAGTTCTTCTGGCTGCCCGTGCTCGACGCGTGCGTCTACAAGCGGTTCGCCGAGTCGACGGACGAGCCGTGGGGCGACCCACCTCCGCCGCCGCAGCCGCCGGGCACGATCGAGCGCTACCTCAACCCCGAACGGGTCGACTGGAGCTACCGCGTGTACCCGTCGCAGCGGACGACGCGGTTCATCGAGATGGAGTACGCCGTGCCGGCGGCGACGGCCTTCGCGACGCTCGCGGCGCTGCGCGACCTGATGCGCGACCGCCATCCGGAGCTGACGTGGGCGGTCGAGTTTCGCGGCCAGGGTGGAGATGCGCTGCCGCTCAGCCCGACGCAGGGCGCCGATGTCGTCACGCTCAGCCTGCACTCCGCGCCGGGCGACGCGTGGCGGCCGGGCTTCGCCGCTGCGGAGGCGCTGCTGCTGGAGGCGGGTGGCCGGCCGCACTGGGGCAAGCTGCGAGGCATCGCAGACGAGCGGCTGGCGGCGCTGTATCCCCGCCTGGAGGGGTTCCGGCGTCGTCGTCGAGAGCTCGATCCGTCGGGCCGCCTGCTGAACGACTATCTGCGCCCGCTGTTCACGTAAATCGAATCACGCCGATCCGTGCCGCCGCTGGCACGCACTGCACCATCTCCGGTACGCCGCCGCGCACATCGCACAAGATGTGGCACTTCCGGCACATTGCGTTCTGGGGTCTGACCCCCGTGGCCGGGCGTTTCGGGGTCAGACCCCGGGCGCTTCTTGCAGACCGTTGGGGCAAACTGCACGCCGTGAACGGACTCATCGACTCCGGGTGGGCCGCCTGGCTGCCGCTCGAGCTCGCCGCCGCACTCGAGGCGCTGGTCGGCGGCGCGCCCGCTCGGCGCGCGCTCCGGGACCGGCTCGCCGCCGCGCCCGACGACGTCGCCGCGGAGCGATGGGAGCGGTTCCGGCTCGTCGCTCCGTCACGGGTCGACGTGCCGCAGACCGCCGAGGACCTGACCGCGCAGGA
>JBBQFB010000114.1:0-12036 GCA_038321545.1 Gaiellales bacterium | reverse complement strand
GATCGACAGCTCGTTGACCGGGATGACGCCCTCGGACTTGTAGCCGATGTCGATCAGGACCTCGTCCTTGTCGATACGGACGACGAGGCCGGTGACGACGTCACCCTCGTCGAAGTCGGAGAGGGTCGCGTCGTAGTTCGGAATCAGCTCTCCGTCGACCTCGATCCAGACATCGGGATCGGCGGCGGCGAGCTCGGCATTCGAGAGCGTGGACATCGGTAGGTTGGTCATCCTTCCAGGCATGGACGGCCGTGCGCAGGCACACGGCCGGGACGAACCTTAGCAGCGTGCCGAAGGCCTCCCTGCCGGGTGGCTACTTGGCTTCGAGCCAGGAATCGCCGACGCCGACGTCGATCTCGAGCGGCGGGTCGAGCGGGTAGGCACCGGTCATCTCCTCGCGCACGATCGCCTCGACGCGCGACAGTTCGCCGTCCGGAACCTCGAACAGCAGTTCGTCGTGGATCTGCAGCACGAGGCGGGCGCCGAGGCCCTCGTCTCGGAGCCGCCGGTGCGCGCCGATCATCGCCACCTTGATGATGTCGGCGGCCGATCCCTGGATGCACGAGTTGACGGCCAGCCGCTCCCCCAGCATCCGCACCTGGCGGTTCTGCGCACGCAACTCGGGCACGGGCCGGCGGCGGCCGAGCAGCGTCTCCGCGTAGCCCCGCGCCTTCGTCTCGGCGACGGTCCGCTCGATGAACTCGCCGACGCGCGGATACCGGCCGAGGTAGAGGTCGATGTAGCGCTGCGCCTCGTCCCGCTCGATGCCGAGCTGTTCCGAGAGGCCGAACGACGAGATGCCGTAGATGATCCCGAAGTTGACCGCCTTGGCGCGGTCGCGCTCGTCGCGGGTCAGCTCGGCGGCTGGCTTGCCGAGCACCTCGGCGGCCGTCGCGCGATGCACGTCCTCCCCGCGCTGGAACGCTCCCACGAGTGCCTCCTCGCGCGACAGGTGCGCGAGGATGCGCAGCTCGACCTGCGAGTAGTCGGCGGCCAGCAGGCGGGCGCCCGGCTCGGCCACGAAGGCACCCCGGATCTCGCGCCCGAGCGGCGTGCGCACCGGGATGTTCTGCAGGTTCGGGTTGGTGCTCGAGAGGCGGCCGGTGGCGGCCGTGGTCTGCGAGAACGTCGTGTGGATCCGGCCGTCGGCGGCGATCGCGGCCGGCAGCGCGATCAGGTACGTGGAGTGCAGCTTCGTGAGCTCGCGCCAGCGCTCGACCACGGCCACGATCGGGTGCATGTCGCGGATCTTCGACAGCACGCGCTGGTCGGTCGAGTACCCGGTCTTGCCCTTGCGGTCGGCCGGCAGGCCGAGGCGCTCGAACAGCACCTCGCCGAGCTGCTTCGGCGAGCCGATCGTGAACGGTGCGCCGGCCAGCTCGTAGGCCTGCTGCTCCATCTCGGCCACCTCGTCGGCGACGCGGGCCGCGATCTCGGCCAGCAGGTACGGGTCGACGCGGACGCCGGCGTCCTCCATCGCCGCCAGCACCGCCACCAGCGGCAGCTCGACGTCGGCCAGCAGACGGGTGCCGTTCCGCTCCTCGAGGCGCCCCGCCAGCCACGGCCGCAGCACGAGTGCGCCGTAGGCGCTGCGCACGAGCGCGGCGGTCTCCTGATCGGCCTGCACGTCGGGCTCGATGGCGGCGTCGTCGAGCATCGCCTCGACCGTGTAGGCCGAGCGGTTCGGCTCGATCAGGTAGGCGGCCAGGAACGTGTCGAACACCACGGGCAGCCCGGCGCGGAGGTACGCGTGCGGCAGCGCCTTGGCGTCGTGCGCGACGATCGCCGGACCGTCCGCCATGACCTCGGCCAGCGCGTCGGGAGCGCCCTCTGCGACGAGCACCTCGCCCTCCAGCGCCACCGCCGCCCGCTGGCCATCGGCGGCCAGGCCCGCGATCGGCGCGGTCGCCAGCGCGGCCCGCAGCTCGTCGGTCGTCACCTGCCGCCAGACGACCTCGGTACTCGTCGCCTGGCGGGGTTGCGACGGCACGTGCTCCTCGATCTCGTCGAGCCGGGACATGAGCCCGCGGAACTCCCACCGGCGCAGCTGCTCCTTGAGCGCCGAGCGGTCCGGCGTCGCGGCGACGACCGCCGCCGGGTCGAGATGCTCGAGCTCGGGCAGGTGGCGCCGGATCGTGCCGAGGTCCTTCGACTCGCGCACCTGCGCCTCGAGCTCGATCAGCGACTGGCGCCGCTTCGGCCCGGCGACCGCGTCGATGTGCTCGTAGATGCCGTCGATCGACCCGTACAGCTGCAGCAGCTCCGACGCCGTCTTGTCGCCGATGCCGGGCACACCCTTGATGTCGTCGCCGGCATCGCCCTTCAGGCCGATGTAGTCGGGCACGGCGGCGGGCGGAATGCCGAGCCGCGCGATCACGCGGTCCGGCGTGTAGACCTGTGGATCCTCCACCCCGCGCGGCGTCATCATCAGGCAGACGTTGTCCGACACCAGCTGGAACGCGTCCCGGTCGGTGGAGACGACGCAGGTCGGCACGCCGGCCTCGTCCGCGATGCGTGAGAGCGTGCCGATCACGTCGTAGGCCTCCCATCCCTCAACGCTGAAATTCTCGTAGCCGAACGCCTCCACCAGGGGCCGGAAGTGCGGCCGCTGCTCGCGCAGCAGGTCGGGCATCGGACGCCGACTGGCCTTGTAGTCCGGATGCATCTCGAGCCGGTGGGTCGGCCGCTCGTCCCAGCACACCAGCACGCCCTGCGGCCGGTACGCGGTCATCAGTTTCGTCAGCATGTTCGCGAAGCCGAGCAGCGCGTTCGTGGGCTCTCCGGCGCTCGTCGCGATCTCCTCCGGCAGCGCGTAGAAGGCGCGGTACATGAGGCCGTTTGCGTCGACGAGGAACAGCTTCGAGGCCCGCGCCGGGGCGTCGTTCAGGTCGAGCTCGGACGGCTTGGCGGGCATGCGCGGAGGCTACAGCCTCCGGCCGGACAGAGCCGACGGCAACTCGCCGTGCGCACGGCTACGGTTCGCGCCATGTCCCCGCTGATGCCGTCCGCCTCCTACTCGCTGACGATCCGCTGCCGCATCCCGCAAACGCCCGGCTCGTTCGCCCGCGTGGCCGACGCGATCGGCGCCGAGGGCGGCATGCTCGGAGCGATCGACCTGGCCCGCGTCGACGAGGACAGCGTCGTCCGCGACGTCACGGTCGCGACCGTCGACGCCACGCACGGCGCCGCAATCGTCGAGGCCGTCCGCGCGCTCCCCGGCATCGAGGTGCTGAGCGTGTCGGACCGCACGTTCCTGCTCCACCGCGGCGGCAAGATCGAGGTCGCACCGAAGGTGCAGATCAAGAGCCGCGACGACCTCTCGATGGCGTACACGCCGGGCGTCGCGCGCGTCTGCATGGCCATCCACGACGACCCGTCGGCGGCCTGGAACCTGACCGTGAAGGGCAACACCGTCGCGGTCGTCACCGACGGCACCGCCGTGCTCGGTCTCGGCGACATCGGCCCGGAGGCGGCAATGCCCGTGATGGAGGGCAAGGCGATGCTGTTCAAGGAGTTCGGCGGCGTCGACGCGTGGCCGATCTGCCTCGACACGAAGGACGTCGACGAGATCGTGATGATCGTGAAGGCCATCGCACCGGGATTCGGCGGGATCAACCTCGAGGACATCGCGGCGCCGCGCTGCTTCGAGATCGAGCAGCGCCTCCAGGCCGAGCTCGACATCCCCGTGTTCCACGACGACCAACACGGCACCGCCGTCGTCGTGCTGGCGGCGCTCATCAACGCGCTCAAGCTGGTCGCCAAGCAGGCCTCCGACGTGCGCGTGGTGATGGTCGGCGTCGGCGCCGCAGGCATCGCGGTAGCCGACATGCTGACCGCCCACGGCGTCACCGACCTGATCGGCTGCGACCGCAAGGGCGCCGTCTACGCCGGCCGCGAGGGGCTCGACGCCGCCCGCCGCGCGTTCGCCGAGCGCACGAACCCGCGCCGGTTCGCCGGCACGATCGCCGAGGCGCTGGCCGGCGCCGACGTCGCGATCGGCCTGTCCGGCCCCGGCACCATCCCGGCCGAGGCGGTGCGCACGATGGCCGACCGCGCGATCGTGTTCGCGCTCGCCAACCCGACGCCCGAGGTGCAGCCGGAGGACGTCCGCGAGGACGTGGCGGTGATCGCCACCGGCCGCTCCGACTACCCGAACCAGATCAACAACGTGCTTGCGTTCCCCGGCATCTTTCGCGGCGCCCTCGACGTGCGAGCGCGGACGGTCAACGAGGAGATGAAGCTGGCCGCCGCCGAGGCGATCGCCTCCGTGATCGGCGAAGGCGAGCTGCACGCCGACTACGTGATCCCGAGCGTGTTCAACCGGCGCGTCACCGACGCTGTCGCCGCCGCGGTGGCGGAGGCCGCCGTGGCGACGGGCGTCGCCCGTCGCCGCTCGCGCCGCCCGGTCGACGGCGGCGACGACGACGACGACGCACAGTAGGCGGTCGGGCGCCGATCTCGGGCCACGTAGCCCGAAGCTGGAGCGCCGCCAGGGCGGCGATCGCCCTCGTCCCGGATGCGGATCGGGTCATCGCCTGGCACTCGAGACGTCCCCCTGTCGCCTCCGCACTTGCCGCTCTTCACGGCCACCGACGAGCTCACGCCGCCCCAGCGCGGAGCGCCCGTTCCGCGCGCGCAAGGCGGACTCGGCAGCTCCTACGCAGAGGCCACCTATCGCAATTGTCGGGCACGGGTGCGAGAGTCTAGGCTGCCGAGGCGCGGATCTCGACCGTCGCGTCGTCCGGATCGACGACGAGCAGGTCGAGGCCCGTGGGCGGGTCGAAGCCGGCGGCCACCGCCAGCGCCTCGCGGACGGCCGCCGCAGCGACCGCCGGGTGGGCGGCGCCGCGCACGGCCAAGACGACGCGCCAGCCCTGTTCGGTGCGATGCGCGTCCAGCACGATCAGCGGAGCCAGATCGGTCGTCGAGGTCGGTCCGTCCCCCATCGCGTCCCACCATACGGGTGGCCCGCGGAGCCGTCTGTCGAACCTACGCAACACTGGCGCCAGCTACCGCCAGCTGTCCCGGCGGTAGGATCGGGCCATCGTCCGCCGCTGCTTGCGACGCTCGCTGGCGAGGCGTGGATCGAGGCGCACCTCGAGCGCGCGCTGCTCGCGCAGCGTGTGATCGTAGGCCTCGAGGCGGTCCGGCGCCACGGCTCCGCGTACGGCGCAGCCGGGCTCCGAGCCGTGGGCGCAATCGGCGAACCGGCACTGCGCGGCCAGCTCCTCGATATCCGCGAACGCCCGTGAGACGTCGGCCGCCGTGCCCCAGAAGCCCGCCGTGCGGACACCCGGCGTGTCGATCGCGACGCCGACGCCCGGCAGCACGACCAGCTGCCGGTGGGTGGTCGTATGGCGACCGGCGCCACTGCGCTGCACATCGCCGGTCGCGAGCAGCTCCTCGCCGGCCAGGCGGTTGACGAGGGTCGACTTGCCGGCGCCCGACTCGCCGAGGAGCACGAACGTGCGGCCGCGAATCAGCGCCACGAGCCGGTCGATACCGGCACCGGTGCGGGCGCTGACGGCCAGCACGGGCACGCCTGGCGCGACCGCCTCGACGTCGCCGACCGCGGTCACCAGATCGTCGTGGCAGTCGGCCTTGGTGAGCACGAACGCCACCTCCGCCCCGCTCGCGTAGGCGAGCGCGACGAGCTGCTGCACCCGGCCCGGCCGGACGGGCATGTCGAGCGCCCGCACGACGATCACGACGTCGACGTTGGCAGCCACGACGCGGGCCTCCTCCGCCACCGCCGCACGAGTGTTGTCGCCCGCGTTGCGCACCAGCGCCGACCTGCGGTCGAGGCGCGCCACGACGGTCGTGCCGTCGAGGGCGATCCAGTCGCCCACGGCGAGGTGCTCCGCTTCCAGGCGGAGCTCGGCGTCGTCAGCCGTGGCAACGGTGACGGCGCCGCGATCGACCCGCGTCACGCGGGCCGGGACGAGATTCGAGCCGAGCTCGGCGAGCTCGGCGGTGCGTTCGACGTCGAAGCCGAGCGCGGAGAGCTGATCTTGCAAGATGGGACTCCGGTGTCACGGCACCGGCGTCGCTTGCGATCAGGCTGCGCGCACCGGCACCTCAGGGATGAGAAACGACGGGTAGCGGGCATGCACAGTCATGTCTTCATCACCTCCTGGGTCGCCGGGTTTGCCATCGCAGTATACGCAGCCAAACCGCGAAGCAGCTCGCGACCGGCACGGAGCGCGAGCTGCACGCACTCGAGGTGGATCGACTCGTCGCTCGCGTGGACGCGCGAGTCGAGCGTCCCGAAGCCCGTCAGGACGGTCGGAATACCGCGCGCTGCGAAGCCCGTCAGCACGGGCAGCGAGCCGCCGGCGGGCACCATGATCGGCGCGATGCCGGCCGCGCGCTCCAGCGCCGCGACCGCGATCAGCATGACCGGATGCGCGGGATCGACACGGGCCGGCTCGCATGCGTTGTTCAACGTCACCCGCACGTCGGCACCGGCGGGAGCCGCTGCGAGCAGCAGCTGCTCGAGCACCGGCCACATCACCGTGCTGGACTGCCCGGGCGCGAGCCGCATCGAGAGCATCGCGCGTGCGGTGGCGGGAATCTGCGTGCGCACCTGGTGCGCGTCGCCCGTCTCGATGCCGTGCACGTCGATCGCCGGCTCGTAGCCGATGCGGCGGTAGCGGTCGTCGACGGCACCCGGATCGTGCGGCCTGCCGCCGAGCTGGGCGATGTCGGTGGCGCCGCCGGGAAGCCGCTTCCAGCCGTCGCGCTCGGCGTCGGTGGGCGCGCCACGGCCGGCCCGGAGCGCGTCGGGCAGGCGGCCGTGGTCGTCGGGCAGCACTGCAGCGAGGATCCGGTGCAGCGCGTGGGCGGCGTTCAGCACCGTGTTGCCGGCGCCGGAGTGCAGGTCGTTGTCGGCCGTCCGCACCTCGACGCGCAGGTGCATCGTGCCGCGCGCCGACGTGACGAGGATCGGCGTCTGCGGATCGGGCATCCGGGAGTCGAAAGCGATCGCCGCGTCGCCGGGGCCGTCGTCGGCGCGCAGCCATTGTTCGGCGCTGTCACCGCCGATCTCCTCCTCGCCGTCGATCAGGAAGCGCACGTTGACGGGCAGGTCGCCGGCCGCGGCCAGCTCGCGCGCCGCCCACAGCAACGGCAGGATCTGCCCCTTGTCGTCGGTCGCGCCGCGGGCGAAGACGCGGCCATCGCGGATCTCGGGCGCGAACGGCGCGCTCGTCCACTCGTCGACCGGCTCGGCCGACTGCACGTCGTAGTGGCCGTACAGGATCACCGTCGGCGCGTCCGGACGGGACGCGGCCAGCTCGCCCGTCACGAGCGGGTTGCGCGTCGTCTCGAGCAGCCGGGCGGTGCCGCCGGCGGCCACGATCTGCACCACGACCCACTCCGCGGCGGTCTGCAGCGCCGCGGGGTCACCGGCACCCGATGACACGGATGGGATGCGCAGGAAGTCGAACAGGGCATCGAGCAGCGGGTCGCGCGTCATGCGCCGGCGGCTGCGATGTCCTCGCGCATCTGCGTGATCAGCTCGGCCAGGCCATCGAACCGGCGCTGGCCGCGCAGGTAGCGGCGGAAGTCGACGCGGATGTCGGTGCCGTACAGGTCCTCGTCGAAGTCGAGCAGGTGCGCCTCGACGCGCACCGCGCGCTCGCCGTCGAACGTCGGGTTGGTGCCGATCGAGATGGCCGACCGGAACGTGCGGCCGTCGGCGAGCACGACGTCGCCGGCGTAGACGCCCTCGGCGGGGACGACGAAGCCCGTCGTCATGCCCAGGTTGGCCGTGGGGACGCCGAGCTCGCGCCCCCGGCCGTCGCCTCGCACCACCTCGCCCTCCAGGGACGGCGGCCGGCCCAGCAGGCGGCCCGCGTCCTCGACGTACTTGAGCCGGATCAGCTCGCGGATGCGCGACGACGAGACGGGCTCACCGTCGAACTCGAACAGCGGCGCAACCGTGACGCCGAACCCGCGCGACTCGCCCAGCACGCGCAGCGAGTCGACGTCGCCGGCCCGGCGATGCCCGAACCGGAAGTTCTGGCCGACCACCACCTCGGCCGCCCCGAGCTGTCCGACGAGCACCTCGTCGGCGAACTGCTCGGGCGTGCGCGACGCCAGCTCGGGGGTGAAGTTGATCACCAGCACGTCGTCGACGCCGGCCTCGCGGAGCAACTGCAGGCGGCGCTCGAGCGACGTCAGCGAGTCCGGCGCGCGCTCCGGCACGATCACCGACACCGGCCGCGGGTCGAACGTCGCGACGGCGGAACGCACGCCGAGGTCGTGCGCGCGATCGACCGCCGTTGCGATCACGCGCCGATGCCCGAGGTGGACGCCGTCGAAGGTGCCGAGCGCGACTGACCGCCTCATCCGAACACCGGTCCCGGTCGTACCATGTCGCCGTCGCGGGTGCCGATCGCGATCAGGTGGTCGCCGTCCAGCAACACGATCGGGCCCGAGGGGTCGTCGTGCGCGTCGATGCGGCGGCCGTGGGCGATCGCGTCCACCTCGGCGGCCGTGATCTGACGCCGCGGCAAGTGCGGGACGGCGTCGGCGGCCGGTCGCAGCGCCGCCGCGATGTCGCCGTCGGCCGCCACCGCGGCGGCGACGGAGAAGGGGCCGACCTCGGTGCGGCGCAGCGCGCTGCAGTAGCCGCCCGCGCCGACGGCCTGGCCGATGTCGCGGGCCAGCGCCCGGATGTACGTACCCGTCGAGCAGTGCACGTCGAGCTCGGCGGTCTGCGCGACCGGATCGAACGCGAGCAGCTCGATCGCGTGGATGGTCACGGCCCGCTCGGGCATCGCGACGTCCTCCCCGCGCCGGAACCGCTTGTACGCGCGCTCGCCGTCGATGTGCACGGCGCTGGCAGCGGGCGGGACCTGCGTGATGGGGCCGCGGAAGCCGTCCAGCGACCGCCGCACGGCGTCCTCGTCGGTCGTCACGGTGGTCGCGGTGAGGTCGCCCTCGGGATCGTCCGTCGTCGACGTGACGCCGAACCGGACGGCCGCCCGGTAGCGCTTGTCGAGACCCGTCAGAAACGTGGCGAGACGTGTCGCACGGCCCGCCAGCACGATCAGCAGCCCGGTCGCGAACGGGTCGAGCGTGCCGGCGTGGCCAAGCTTCCGGCCCAGCACGGGCCGCAGCGCGGCGATCGCCCCGAACGACGACCGGCCGGCCGCCTTGTCGAGCAGCAGCACGCCTGTTTCGTCAGGCACCGCCGGCCCGAGCCTCCCGCTCGATCAGGTCGATCAGCTCGTCGCGGTCGAGGTCGCTCGCGAACCCGGCGGCCCTCGTGTGACCGCCGCCGCCCGACGCGCGGGCGATGCGGGACACGTCGACGACGCCGTTCCCGGAGCGCAGCGACACCTTGGAACGCGGCCCGTCGGCGGTCTCGCGGATGAACGCGGCCACCTCGACGCCCTCGATCGCCCGCAGGCTGTCGATCACGCCGTCGGTCGCCGCCTCGTCCGCCCCCGTCTCGGAGATGTCGGCGCGCGTCACCCACGTCACGGCGAGCCGGCCGTCGAGGCGCAGCTCGATGCGGCCGAGCGCCCGAGCCAGCAGCCGCAGCTTCGAGGCCTGCACGCTCTCGAACACGTGCTGGAAGACCTCCTGCGGCCGCGCGCCCAGCCCGACCAGCTCCGCTGCCACGCGGAAGGCGCGGGCGTCGGTGTTGGAGTACTGGAACCGGCCTGTGTCGGTCACCAGGCCGACGTACAGCGGCGTTGCGATGGCCGGAGTGAGCGTGACGTCGAGGCGGGCCAGGAGCTCGCGCACCATCATCGCCGCGCAGGCCGCGCCGTCGTCGACGACGTTGATGTCGCCGAACCGCGTGTTGTCGTGGTGGTGGTCGAGATCGATCACGAAGTCGGAGCCCTCGCGGACGCCATCGGGCACGGCGATCCGCGCCGCCGAGCCGCAGTCGACGGCCAGCAGCAACCAGCCCGTGCCCTCCGGCACCGTCGTCCTGAGTCCGTCGTCGTCGAGCCACCGGTACTCGCGCGGCAGGTCGCCGGCCGCGCGGACGCCGATCGCGTCGATACCGCCGGCCCGCAGGCCGCGGACGGCGCCGACCAGGCTGCCGAGCGCGTCGCCGTCGGGGTTCTCGTGGGCGGCGACGACCACGCGCGGGGCGGCGCGCAGCGCGGCCGCCGCGGCGTCGTACGCCGCGTCGAGCAGCTCCGTCACGCCGGCTCCCCGGCCGGCGGCTCCTCGGACGGCGGGTCGCCGGCCGGCCGGTGCTCGGCGAGCAGCTGCTCGATGCGGATGCTGTGCTCGAGCGTCTCGTCGCGCCGGAAGCGCAGCACCGGCGTCAGCCGCAGGTGCATCTCGTCGTTGATCCGCGCCTGGATCGAGGGACGCACGCGCTCCAGCGCGGCCAGGCCGCGCTCGCGCCGCGCCTCGTTGCCCGGCACCTGCACGAACACGTCGGCGTACGCGGTGTCGGAGCTCGTCTCGACACCCGTCACGACGATGCCCTCGAGGTGCCGGTCGCGGTTGGCGAGCAGGCTCTCGGAGATCACCTGACGCAGGGTCTCGTCCACGCGCCGGAGGCGCTGGGTGCGCCGCTTGCGGGTCATGCGTCCTCCATCGAGATCACGGCGAAACCGTAGCCTCCGCGCATCACGCGCGCGGAGGCAGGTGGACGGAGCGGCGGAGGCGCTCGAGCTCCTTGTGCCCGAGCGGGCGCCACTCGCCCGGCTCGAGGTCCTCGACGGCGAGGCCGGCGTACGACAGCCGGCGGCGGCCGTCGCGCAGCTGCTGCTGCGGGTGGCGCGGGTCGGCGATGCGGCGGGCCAGCTCCGGGTCGGCGATCAGCAGCTCGGCGCCGCGCTCGATCAGCCGCAGCGGCATCACGACGTGCAGCTCCGGCGGGTGCACGATTGCCGCCGGCGAGCCGTACGGCTTGTGGAGCAGCACGGCCGCCCGCGGCGATGCGCGGAGCTCCTCGAAGTCGAGCAGTACGACATCGCCGAACTTGACCTTCTCGGCCAGGTCGGTCGCGACGGTGCCGTTGACCTGCACCCGCCCCTGGCGGATCAGGCCCTCGACCTCGCGCCGCGTGCCGAGGCCGGCGGCGGCGATGTAGCGGTTCAGGCGGATCGCGAGCGGGGCTGGGCCCGCTACGCGCTCGCCTGCCCCGGCTCGTCCACGATCGCCTGACCGCTCGCGCTGACGAGCGTCGGCCGGAGGCCGTGCTCGATCGTCTCGCGGTTGATCACGCACTTCGCAACGTCTCCCCTCGAGGGCAGCTCGAACATCACGTCGAGCAGTGCATTCTCGATGATCGAGCGCAGACCACGTGCACCAGTCTCCCGCTCGAGCGCCTTGTCGGCGATCGCCCACAGCGAGTCGTCGGTGAACACGAGCTCGCAGGAGTCGAACGAGAAGAAGCGCTGATACTGCTTGACGAGGGCGTTCTTGGGCTCGAGCAGGATCTGCACGAGGTCCTCGCGGCCGAGCGGGTGCACGGCCGAGATGACCGGCAGACGGCCGATGAACTCGGGGATCAGGCCGAACTGGATCAGGTCCTCCGGCATCGTCCGCTGCAGCAACTCGGCACCGCTGGTGCCGCTTTTCGAGCGGATCTCGGCGCCGAAGCCGACCGAGTTCTTGCCGACGCGCTTCGAGATGATCTTCTCGAGGTCGGCGAACGCGCCACCACAGATGAACAGGATGTTCGTCGTATCGATCGACAGGAACTCCTGGTGCGGGTGCTTGCGGCCGCCCTGCGGCGGAACGCTCGCGACGGTGCCCTCGAGGATCTTCAGCAGCGCCTGCTGGACGCCCTCGCCGGACACGTCGCGCGTGATCGACGGGTTGTCCGCCTTCCGCGCGATCTTGTCGACCTCGTCGATGTAGATGATCCCGGTCTCGGCCTTCTTGACGTCGAAGTCGGCCGCCTGGATCAGCTTCAGGAGGATGTTCTCGACGTCCTCGCCCACGTAGCCGGCCTCGGTGAGGGCGGTCGCGTCGGCGATCGCGAACGGGACGTTCAGGATCCGCGCCATCGTCTGCGCGAGCAGCGTCTTGCCGCAGCCGGTCGGGCCGAGC
>JBBQFB010000113.1:0-12090 GCA_038321545.1 Gaiellales bacterium | reverse complement strand
GTCATTCCGCACCTGGTTTCCGAGGAGCCCGTCGTGGCGCTCCACGGCGCCAGGACGGTGGGGAAGTCCACGCTGCTCGACGCCGTCGGCCGCGCGCTCGGCAGCCAGCGGATCGATCTCGATGATCCTGCGACACGAGCCGCGGCAACGGCCGACCCTGCACTCTTCGTATCGGGTCCATCGCCGGTCTTGATCGATGAGTACCAGCACGTGCCGGCGCTGCTCGACGCGATCAAGGCCGAACTAAATCGCGACCTTCGACCCGGACGGTTCGTGCTGACAGGCTCGACGACCTACGGGAGCTTGCCGCTGACGGCGCAGTCGCTCACCGGACGGCTGCACCGCGTCGATGTCTGGCCGTTGTCGCAGGGCGAGATCGATGGTTCCCGGGAGACGTTCCTTGAACAGTTGCTCGAGAACCCGGCGGGATTGGTCGCTACAGCGGCCTCGTCAACGACGCGCTCGGAGTACATCGCACGCGTAGTCCGCGGTGGCCTACCGCTGGCCGTGCGCCGCGCTACCGACGCATCTCGCACTCGCTGGTTCGATGACTACGTCGCACTGGTCGTCGAACGCGACGTGCTCGACCTCGCGCGGGTTCGACAACGTGACGCCTTGCCCCGGCTGCTGAGGCAACTGGCTGCACAGACCGGCGGCGTCCTCTCGATCGCGAACGCGGCGCGTCGAGCGGGACTGGAACGGTCGACGGCCGAGAACTACACGAAGCTCCTCGAGGCCGCGTTCCTCATTCACCGGTTGCCGGCGTGGGGTCGCACGCTGCGGGCTCGCGCGACCGCAACGCCAAAACTCCACGTATGTGACTCGGGCCTCGCCGCTCGCCTGCTGCGACTCTCCTCCGAGCGGCTGGAACGCCGAGATGCGGCCGCGCTCACCGAACTCGGGCACCTGCTCGAGACGTTCGTCGTCAACGAACTACTCAAACAGGCCAGCTGGCAAGAACGGCGCATCGGCGCTGGTCACTTCCGAACGAAAGACGGCGGCGAGGTCGACCTCGTACTGGAGCGCGACGACGGCCGAATCGTCGGCGTCGAGGTCAAAGCTGCGGCCAGCACGAAGGCCTCCGACGCCGCCGGGCTACGCATCCTGCGCGATGCCGCGGGCGACGGATTTCTCGGAGGCGTCGTCCTGTACCTCGGTGAACGAAGCTACTCGCTCGACCGTTCGATCTGGGCCATTCCTCTCGATCGCCTCTGGACGCCGTAGCTCGTACCCCCCTCTAGCCGGACGATCGCTAGCGGCGCCACCTTTTTGCCCGAACGCCTAGACTGCGACTCGCGCGCCGTGCGTCTGGCGCCACCGCACGCGCTCACAAGGATTTCTCCATGCCCGATTCCCTCGTTCTCGAAGCCCGCGTCGCCGGCAAGACCAAGCATGTGCGCGACCTGCGCAAGGCCGGTCTGATTCCCGGAGTTCTCTACGGCCGCGGTGCCGAGCCGGTCGCATTCCAGGTCGACGTGCCGTCGCTGCGCGCGGCGCTGTCCGGCGACGCCGGCCGCCACGCCGTGCTGAAGCTGAAGGTGCCGGGCCGCAAGGGCGACACCCACGCCGTGCTCAAGGACTACCAGCTCGACCCCGTCCGCGACCGCCTGATCCACATCGACCTGCTCGAGATCTCGATGACCGAGCTGATCGTGTCGAGCGTCAACGTGCGGCTCGAGGGCGAGGCGCAGGGCGTCAAGGACGGCGGCGTGCTCGAGCAGGCGTCGCATGAGCTCGAGGTCGAGGCCCTGCCGGCGAACCTGCCGTCCGAGATCGTCGTCGACATCAGCGACCTGGTGGCCGGCAACGCGATCCGGGTGGCCGACATCACGCTGCCCGATGGCGTCAGCTTCAAGTCCGACCCCGACACCGTCGTCGCCGCCGTGCTGCAGGCCACGACCATGGAGCAGATCGAGGCCGAGCAGGCCGCCGACGCCGAGGCCGCCGGCCTCACGCCGGTCGATTCGGACGACGACGCCGCCGACGGCGGCGACGAGCCCGCTCCCGAAGCGGAGTAGACCCGCGCCATGGGCTTCCTCCGGCGCTCCGGCGGCGGGACGCTCGACGCGCTCATCGTCGGACTCGGCAACCCCGGCCGCCAGTACGCGCGGACGCGGCACAACATCGGCTTCATGGTCGTCGACCGCATCGCGGAACGGGCCGGGGCGAGCTTCCGCGGCAAGTACGACGGTCGCTTCGCCGAGACGACGCTTGGCGACGCCCGCGTCGCGCTGCTCGAGCCCGAGACGTTCATGAACCTATCCGGCAAGTCCGTCGCCGCGGCGGCGCGGTTCTACAAGCTCGAGCCGCAGGACGTGATCGTCGTGTACGACGACATCGAGCTCGACTTCGACAAGGTGCGCGCCAAGGCGGGCGGCGGTCTGAAGGGCCACAACGGCCTTCGCTCGATGGCCGACTCGCTCGGCACGCCCGACTTCCTGCGCGTGCGCTGCGGCGTCGGGCGGCCTCGACGGGGCGACCCGCGGTCGGTCGCCGACTACGTGCTCGGGGCGTTCTACGAGGATGAGGATCCGGCTGATCTGATCGAGCGCGCCGCCGGCTGCGCCGAGCTGATCCTGGCCGACGGCATCGACGAGGCCGAGCGCCGTTTCGCCGGCTAGGGAGCGGCCGGCACGTCGGGCAGCGTGCCGTCAGGGCGCGCGTCCGAGCACGGGGCGCCCTCGAACGCGGCCATGCCGCGCGGCATCAGCAGCTGACGGCGCCGCTTGCGCGCGTGCGGCGCCACCAGCACCACCACGCCGCCGAGCACCGAGCCCGCCAGGAACGACCTTGCCCGGTGATGGGGCTTCTGCTTCTCGGCCATCGCTACGATCGTAGCGTGACCCGCTACCCCGCCCCCTACGTGAACATGGCGCGCGAGGTGCGCGACGCGCTCGTACGGGGCCAGCCGGTCGTCGCGCTCGAGACAACCTACGTCTCGCACGGCTTCCCGCATCCGACCGGCGTCGAGACGGCGATCGCGTCGGAGGAGGCGGTCCGCGCCGCCGGAGCCATTCCCGCCACGATCGCGCTCATGGATGGCGAGATCCGGGTCGGACTGCGTCCCGAGGACCTGAACCGGATCGCACTCGAGCACCCGCGCAAGGTGTCGCCGCGCGACCTTGCCGCGACGCTCGCCGACGGGGCGCTCGGCGCGACTACCGTCGCAGGCACGATCGCGATCGCGCGCCTCTGCGGCATCCACCACGCCGCCACCGGCGGCATCGGCGGCGTCCACCGCGCGGCCGAGCGGACGTTCGACATCTCCGCCGACCTGACCGAGCTGGCCCGCGCACAGGTGTGCCTCGTCTGCTCGGGTGCGAAGTCGATCCTCGACGTGCCGCGCACGCTGGAGGTGCTCGAGACGCTCGGCGTCCCGGTCGTCGGCTTCGGCACGTCGACGCTACCGCTGTTCTACTGCCGCGAGTCCGAGCACGAGGTTCCGGCGCGCGTCGACACCGCCGACCAGGCGGCCGCGCTGTGCCGCATCCACTGGGAACTCGCCGGGACGGCGGTGCTGGTCGCCAACCCGCCGCCCGCCGACTCGGCGCTCTCCCGCGAGGACGCCGACGCGCTGATCGACGCCGGTCTCGCGGCCGCGGCGAAGGAGGGCGTCAGCGGCCAGGCCGTGACGCCGTTCGTGCTCGCGCACATCCACGAGTCGTCCGGCGGCCCGAGCGAGCGCGTCAACCGCGAGCTGATCGTCGCCAACGCCGGCGTGGCGGGCGCGATCGCCGCCGCCGCCGCCCGCGGGTAGGAACTACCTGCGGATCAGCAGCGACGCACCGACCAGCGCGACGCCGGCCAGCGCCGTCACGGCCGCGTACCCCGACCACGACCCCACCATGCCCTGGTACAGCCGGCCGGACACCTCGGCCTCGACGCTGCGCGAGGCCCGGAAGAAGATCGCGATCAGCCCGTCGAACAGCAGGTAGAGCACGAACGACGCGCCCAGGAGAGAGATGCCGGCGCGGCGGAGCCCGGTGCGGCGAGTCTCCGCGAGCAGGACGACGACCGCCAGCAGCACCACCAGCAGCGCGACCAGCCCCCAGAACGCCGGCGCCAGAGCATCGGCGATGCGCAGGACGAGCGACGTCGCAACGACCCAGCGGCCGTGCGCGATGCGGATCGTCGGCGCCAGGTTCAAGTGCCCGGTGAGGACGTCGCGGTACTCCGTCTCAGGAGCGTAACCGGCGATGAACGGCGCCCGGCGCGGCGTGGTGTCGAGGATCAGCTCGAACGGCGTCCGGCCGTCGAGCAGCGCGGCGTGCTGGGCGACGACCGACCGCCGCACCGAGTCGAGCGTGGCCGTATCGGCGGCCGAGAACACCAGCGCGCGGCGCGTGCGCACGAACGAGTTGTCGGGCCGCGCCTTCACGACGGCCACGAACGCGTCGCGCACCTTCACCTCGGTGGGGCCGTTCATGGTGTTGAGGACCGTCGGGGCGGTCAGCGTCCGGACCGCCTGACCGGCGACCGCGTCGGCGTGCAGGATCCTGGCGTCCAGCGTGCGCACCACGCCGCCGATGGTCGCGACGATCGCTGCGGCCACACCGAGCGCGAGGGCGAGGCTGTTCGACCGCCTCATTTCCCGCGGCGCTTCTTGCCGCGCTCCCGCTGGTCGAGCGAGACCGTCGCAGGCAGCACCGTTCGCCCGGTTGCGTCGCCGTACAGGTTGCGCTCCACGAGTGCCGCCACGGGCGAGAACACGAGCGTCGTCAGCGCCAGCGTCGCGACCTGGTGTCCAGCGCCGCCGATCGGCAGCAGCGACAGGAAGAACGCGAACCACAGGAACACCACGATCAGGCCGAGACCGAGGAGCACACCGTAGGCCCTTCCCCAATCGCCGATCGCAACGCGTGCGCCGTAGTAGATCGCCCGCAGCACCGACGCGTCACCGGCAGCGGCCGCGATCGGCCCGAACACCAGCAACGGGTACAGCGCCAGCGCGAACGGCCCGGCCACGTAGAACACGGCGCCCGTGAGGGCGGCCCCGACAAGCGCGACGACGATCGCCCCCAGCATCCGCGCGCGCGTGGTGCCGGTCACGAGCGCCGTCAGGATCGCGCACAGCAACAGGTGTGCAAACGTCGCCGCAGGCACGAACGCGAACAGCACGTTGTCGTCGTCGCGGAGGATGATCGCGGCCGCCGCAGGCACCACTCCGACGCCGATCGACCACAGCGTGTAGCCGACGACGGCGGCACCGTAACGACGGAAGGCCGCCTCGAAGAGGGCGCCGATCGGCGTCGGCTCGCGCTTGACGACGGCATCGGGTGCGACCACGCCCGTAGTGTCGCGTACGCGCCAGTCGGGCGACGCGGTCCGGCTACGCGCTCTCGGCCGCCGGATCGACCTCCATCGCGTTGACCACCAGAGACCCGGTTCGCGCCCTGAGGTCGAAGTAGACGAGGGTCAGGACCACCGCGGAGATCGAGTTGACGGTCGACTGAATGATCGCCCGCGCCGCCAGCGCCGGCGTGCCGCCGACCGCGGCGAACGGCGCCTGGGCCAGCGTTCCCGCGATGAAGCCGCCGAACAGCACGAGCAGCACGATCACGAGCAGGTACTTGAAATGACCCTTCGAGAGCCGCAGGCTCGTCTGCAGCGCGGCACGCGGGCCGGTGCCCTCGATCGCGGCGGCCTGTGCGACGAACGTGAGCCGCACGAACAGGACGATGCCCGGCACGATCAGCAGCAGGAAGCCCGCGAAGATCACGACGACCGACAGCACGATGGCGGCCAGCGCGGCGGTGAACACCGCCAGTCCGTCACGCAGCGCCTCACCGACCGCAACCGTCTCGCCCGCGGCCATCCGCTGGACGGCCCGGGCGATCGTCCCCGTCAGCAGCGGCTGCTGGATCAGCGCCAGCACCAGGACGATGAACAGCGGCGAGACGTCGTTGAGCGTCACGTCCGACCGGTTGACGTCGCCGAGGTTGCGCAGGATGCCCGTCGTCACGATTGCGACGGGCGCGACGATGATCAACGAGAGCGTGAACAACACCGCCCGGTTCTTCCACCACAGCGTGAAGCTCGCATCGAGGAGCTCGGAGATGCTCCTCGGGCGGCCGAGGTCGATGGGCGGCGTCACGCCTCCAATGCTACGGGCTGTGCCGGTGCGGCCGCGAAGGACAGCTCCTCGCCGTCGGCGTCGACGACCACCCGGTCGCCGTCGCTGATGCGGCCCTCGAGGATCGCAAGCGCGAGCGGGTTCTCGAGCCGCCGCTGCACGACGCGCTTCAGCGGCCGGGCACCGTACGCCGGGTCGTAGCCCTCGCGGCCGAGCACGTCGCGAGCGTCGTCGGTCACCTCGAGCTCGACCTTGCGGTCGGCCAGCCGGGCGCCGAGGCGCAGCAGCTGCAGGTCGACGATCGAGCGGATCTGCTCCGCCGTCAGGCGCCGGAAGATGACCGTCTCGTCGACGCGGTTCAGGAACTCGGGCCGGAACGTCGTCGCCAGCACGCCCTCGACCCGACGCCGCACCTCGTCCTCCGACGCGTCGTCGAGGATGAACTCGGAACCGGCGTTCGACGTCATGATCAGGATCGCGTTGCGGAAGTCGACCGTGCGGCCGTGGCTGTCGGTCAGGCGCCCGTCGTCGAGCACCTGCAGCAGGATGTTGAACACGTCGCCGTGCGCCTTCTCGATCTCGTCGAGCAGGATGACCGCGTACGGCCGGCGGCGGATGGCCTCCGTCAGCTGACCGCCCTCCTCGTAACCGACGTAGCCGGGAGGCGCCCCGACCAGTCGCGAGACGGCGTGCTTCTCCATGTACTCCGACATGTCGATGCGCGTGATCGCCCGGTCGTCGTCGAACATCAGCTCGGCAAGCGCCTTCGCCAGCTCGGTCTTGCCGACGCCGGTCGGGCCGAGGAACAGGAACGAGCCGAGCGGCCGGTTCGGGTCCTGGAGCCCGGCGCTGGCGCGCCGGATCGCGTTCGAGATGGCGGTGATGGCCTCGTCCTGACCGACCACGCGGTCGTGCAGCCGCTGCTCGAGGTGGACGAGCTTCTCGACCTCGCCCTCCATCAGGCGCTGCACCGGAATGCCGGTCCAGACGGCCACCACGCGGGCGATGTCATCGGGCTCGACCTCCTCCTTCAGGATCGCGCCGTTCTCCTGCAGGGCGGCCAGCGCCGCGTCCTCCGCGGCGAGCTCCTTCTCGAGGGCCGGCAGGTCGCCGTAGCGGAGCTTCGCGGCGCGCTGCAGGTCGGCGTCGCGCTCGGCCCGGTCGGCCTCCGCGCGGGTGTCCTCGAGCAGGGCCTTGAGCCGCCGCTGAGCATCGATGTGGCGCTTCTCCGACTCCCACCGCGCACGCAGCACGCCGGCCGTCTCGCGGAGGTCGCCCAGCTCGCGCTGCAGCGCCTCGCGGCGGTCGCGGCTGGCCGCGTCCTCCTCCTTGGCGAGCGCGGCGTCCTCGATCTCGAGCCGCACGACACGGCGCTCGATCTGGTCGAGCTCGGTCGGCAGCGAGTCGATCTCGATGCGCAGCCGGCTGGCCGCCTCGTCGACGAGGTCGATCGCCTTATCGGGCAGGAAGCGGTCCGAGATGTAGCGGTCGGACAGCACGGCGGCCGATACCAGCGCGCTGTCGGTGATGCGCACGCCGTGGTGCACCTCGTAGCGCTCCTTCAGGCCGCGCAGAATGCCGATCGTGTCCTCCACCGACGGCTCGCCGACCAGCACCGGCTGGAAGCGGCGCGCGAGGGCGGCGTCCTTCTCGATGTGCTTGCGGTACTCGTCGAGCGTCGTCGCGCCGATGGCGCGCAGCTCGCCGCGCGCCAGCATCGGCTTCAGCAGGTTGGCGGCGTCGACCGCGCCCTCGGCGGCGCCGGCGCCCACGATCGTGTGCAGCTCGTCGATGAACAGGACGACCTGACCCTCGGCCGCGACGATCTCGCCGAGCACGGCCTTCAGCCGCTCCTCGAACTCGCCGCGGAACTTGGAGCCGGCCAGCAGCGCGCCGACGTCGAGCGCCCACACGCGGCGCCCCTTCAGCGTCTCGGGCACATCACCGGAGACGATCCGCTGCGCCAGGCCCTCGATGATGGCAGTCTTGCCGACGCCGGGGTCGCCGATCAGGACCGGGTTGTTCTTCGTGCGGCGGCTGAGGACCTGCACGATCCGGCGGATCTCGTCGTCGCGCCCGATCACGGGGTCGACGCGACCGGCCTCGGCGCGCGCGGTCAGGTCGACGGCGAACTTGGAGAGCGCGCCGTAGCGGTCCTCGGCGTTCTGGTCGGTAACACGCTGGCCGCCACGCACGCCCCGCAGTGCCTCCAGCAGCTTGGCCTTCGTGGCGCCCTGCGCAGCCAGCAACTCGCGTGCCCGGCCGCGCTCCTCGGTGAGGGCGATCAGCAGGTGCTCGGTCGCGACGTACTCGTCGGTCAGCTCCTTCGCCTCCACCTCCGCACGGTCGAGCACGGTGCGGAAACCGAGGCTCGGCTGTGGCGGCGACGAGCTCGCGCCCGTGGCGCGCGGCAGCTTCTCGAGATCGGTCTCGGCGGCCCGGCGCAGCGCCGTCACATCGACGCCGGCGGATGCGAGCAGCGTGTCGGCGACGGAGTCGGACTCCGCGACGAGGGCGAGCAGCAGGTGGATGGCAGTCAGCTCGGGGTTGCCGGCCGCCCGCGCGCGCTCGGCGGCGGACTGGACCGCTTCCTGGGCCTTGACGGTGAGACGGTTGAAATCCATGGGGTTCTCGTTCTGTCCGTTCGGGGGGGTGCTCAGTGATCTCTGCGGGCGATGGCGGTGCTCGGTTGCTGCCAGACGACCAGGTCGCGCCGGTACGAGCGGTGCACCTCCGCGACGTGGAGCTGGCCCTGACGGGCTGCCTCGACGAGGTTCGCCTCGAGACGTACGATGCGGTCGCCGAGGCTCGCCACCTCGTCCTCGAGTGAGACGACGTACTCGGCGCCCTGCAGCGACAGCCCGAGACCCGACGCGAGCTGCGTCACGCGGCGCACGCGCTCCAGGTCGTCGTCGGAGTACAGCCGCGTGCCGCCGGGGGTGCGGCGCGGTCGGATCAGGCCGCGCTGCTCGTACATCCGCAGCGTCTGCGGATGCATACCGAGCAGCTCGGCGGCGACGCCGATCATGTACTTGGGGGTCGAGCCGTTGCTCACGAGAACAGCGCCTCACGGATGTCGACGCCGCCGTCCAGCGCGGCGTACTTCTCGAGCGCCTCGCGCTGCTGGCGGGAGAGCTTGTCGGGCACCTGCACGCGCAGCCGCACGAGCAGGTCACCGCGCTTGTCGTCGGACCCCTTGATCGCGGCGCCCCGCCCCTTGACCCGGAGCATGCGGCCATCGCGGGTGCCGGCCGGCACCTTGACGCGGACACGCTCGCGGCGCGGGGTGGGCACCTCGATCTGCGAGCCGAGCGCGGCCTCGGGGAACGTCACCGGCACGTCGACCAGGAAGTCGTCGCCGCGGCGCTCGAACACCGAGGAGGGCGACACGTTCACGAGCACGAACAGGTCGCCGGGCGGTCCGCCCGACAGTCCCTCGCCGCCCCGGCCGGGAAGCCGGATCCGCGCACCGTCCTTGACGCCGGCCGGGATCCGCACCGTGTAGCGCTTGGTGCGTCCGACGCGGCCGCGGCCCGAGCAGGTCGGGCAGGCGCGCTCCACGATCTGGCCGGTGCCGGCGCAATGCAGGCACGGCTCCGACAGCGAGAAGAAGCCCTGGTTGCGCGACCGCACGCCCCGGCCCTTGCACTCGGGACAGGTCATCGGCGACGTGCCCGGCGCCGCGCGGGTGCCGTGGCAGTCGGGACACGTGACGTCCTTCGACACCGGGATCGTCAGCTGCACGCCCGAGAGCGCGTCGTCGAACGAGAGCGTCACGGACGTCTGCAGGTCGGTGCCGCGCTCCGGCGCAGGCCGGGCGGCGCCGGACGGGCCTCCGCCGCGGACACGGCCGAACAGGTCGGACAGGAGATCGGACAGGTCGACGCCGCGCTGGCCGGCGAAGTCGCTGAAGGCGGACGGGTCGAAGCCGCCGCCGGCAGCCACGCCGCCGGCAGCGCCGAACTGGTCATACGCCTTGCGCTTCTCGGGATCGGACAGCGTCTCGTGTGCGGCGGTGATCTCCTTGAACTTCTCCTCGGCGGCGGCGTCACCGGAGTTGTTGTCGGGATGCCACTTCTTCGCGAGCTTGCGGTAGCCGCGCTTGATCTCGTCGGCCGACGCGGTCTTGGTGACGCCCAGCGTCTCGTACAGGTCACGCATCGCGCGCCTCCTGCAGGAACGCCGCCTTGTCCTGCGGCGAGATCGCGACGGCAACCGTGCCGACATCGACCACCGCGACGCGGCGCAGATCGCTCACGAACGCCCGGGCCGGGCCCTTGCGGTCGGCCAGGCGGAACCGGCCGAGATAGCCGTACAGGCCGCCCGAGCCGAGCACGCGCAGGCCGAGCCCGCCGTCACGGGCGTTGCCGACCGGCCCGTCGATGCGCCGCTCGCCGGACCGCTCCACGACCACCAGCGCATCGGACTCGATGCGGTAGGCGAGGGGCTGCCGGCGCCGATAGTAGGCGCACAGTCCGGCGATCAGCGCGGCCGCGAACACCATGACGACACCGACGCCCGACGATCCCGTCAGGAGCGCGCCGCCGGCCAGCGCCCACAGCACGGCCGCGGCGACCCACATGAGGGCCGTCGCGGTGCGGGCCACGGCGTCGAGCCGGGCGGCGGGGTGATTGATGCCGATGATGATCTTCCTACTCCGCTCTGGCCGCGACGATGACGCGGGCCGGACGGATGACGCGCTCGCCAAGCGTGAAGCCCTTCTGGAGGACCTGGATGATCGATCCCTCCGGGGCGTCGGACGGCTGCTGGAGCAGCGCCTCGTGGTTGTGGGGGTCGAACGGCTCGCCCAGCGGATCGATCTCCGCGAGGCCCTCCTTCTCGAGCAGCGTCTTCAGCGCGCGGTGCACGAGGTTCACGCCCTCCTGGACGTGCTCCTTGTCGTGCTCCTCGAACGCGTCGACGGCCCGCTCGAGATCGTCGAGCACCGGCAGCAGGCCGGCCACGATCCGCTCGGTCGCCCGCTGTGTCGTGGACTGCTGGTCGCGGGCGATGCGCTTCTTGTAGTTGTCGAACTCCGCCGCGACGCGGCGGTAGTGGTTCAGGTACTCGTCCCGCTCGGCCGCGAGCGCGACCAGGGGATCGGACGTGCCGTCCGCGTCGGACACGGACGGCACCTCCTCCTGTTCACTGCCGACGATGTTGTCGGGCTCGTCGTTCATTACGACCGGGCCGCGTCGGGATCAACGACCTCGGCGTCCTCGATGATCTCCTCGTCCGGGCCGTCGGCGTCGCTGGACGGCGACTCGTTGCCGGGCTGGTTGCCGGACTGCGCGTAGATGACCTCGGCGAGCTTGAACGAGGCCTCGCGGAGCGCCTGCGTGGCGGTCGTGATGGCAGCGGCGTCGCCGCCCTCGAGCACCGAGCGGACCTCGGCGATCGCGGACTCGATGCCCGTACGGGTGTCGGCGTCCACCTTCTCGCCGTGCTCCGCCAGGCTCTTCGACACGTCGTAGACGGTCGACTCGGCCTCGTTGCGGGCCACCGCGAGCTCCTTCGCAAGGCGGTCCTCGTCGGAGTGCGACTCGGCGTCCTTGACCATGCGCTGGATCTCGTCCTCGTTCAGCCCGGAGCCACCCTCGATGCGGATCTGCTGCTCGTTGCCCGAGCCGCGCTCCTTCGCCGACACCTGCAGGATGCCGTTCGCGTCGATGTCGAACGTGACCTCGATCTGCGGCACGCCGCGCGGTGCGGTGGGGATGCTCATGAGCTGGAACTTGCCGAGCGTCTTGTTGTACTGCGCCATCTCGCGCTCGCCCTGGAGCACGTGGATCTCGACGGACGTCTGCCCATCGTCGGCGGTCGAGAAGACCTCGCTCTTGCGGGTCGGGATGGTGGTGTTGCGCTCGATCAGCTTCGTCATCACGCCGCCCTTGGTCTCGATGCCGAGGGAGAGCGGGGTGACGTCGAGCAGCAGCACGTCCTTGACCTCGCCGCGCAGCACGCCGCCCTGGATGGCGGCGCCGACGGCGACGACCTCGTCCGGGTTGACGCCGCGG
>JBBQFB010000112.1:0-12135 GCA_038321545.1 Gaiellales bacterium | reverse complement strand
CGATCGGCTTGGCGATGGTGGCGGCCCGGGCGGCGGGAGCGATGGCGGCCACGGCGAGCACGGCCCCGGCGAGATACCGGGCGGTGCGGAGTGCCGAGGAGTGCCGTTGAGCCATACCACGACGCTACGACGCGGCCGGCGTGGGGCGCATCGGGCCGCCGCCCTACCCCACCAAGATCACCCATGGCTCGCGTGCGGGGTCATGCCCCGATACTTGGTGGAGATTCGGAGGGCTCGCTGGGTTGAGGCGGTAGCGCCGGCCATCGGCTCTCCGGTCGACCCTGGCTAAAGGGAACATCGACGAGAGGACACGATGGCCGACGACTCGCTGAACAGGCCGTGTGAGGGCCGCGCGACCTAGAGGCCGAGGTGCAGCCGAAGCGCGGCCTCTAACGCGTGCATCTCCCGCGGCTCGAGCCGTCCCACGGCGTCCGCGATCCGCTCGACGGACACCGACCGCACCTGTTCAGCTTGCGCCTTGGAATCGCGCTCGAGCCCGGTCAGTGTCGCGGGCAGGAAGACTTGAAAGGGATGGACACGACTGACGTTCGAGGTGATCGGCACGACCGTCAGGACACCCCGACCGAGCGTCGCGGCCATGCTGTTCGCCCCGTCGTTTGAGACCAGGACCGCGGGACGCTGTTTGTTCGCCTCGGATCCCCGTCCGGGCTCCAGGTCGACCATCCTGATCTCTCCGCGCTCCACGGCTAGCCGGGCTGGAGACCGTCGGCGACCGTCGCATCCCACAGCGCCGCATCTGCCTGCCATTCCGACCAGGCTGCGGCGTATGCCGGCCCGAGCTCCATCGCGCGCAGCAAATCGAGTGCTCGCTGAACGACCGCCGATCGCGATGCCAGCGCATGATCTGACGCGTACCCATCGAGGAAGGCGACGTCGTCGTCGGGAAGACTCACACTGAGCTTCATAGCCTGATCCTACCAGAGGTAGCACCATGGATGCTACCATCTCCCGGCGCGGTGTCGGAGCTTCGTTCGCGCGAGGCACGAGTCCTCGAGCACCACCGCGATCATGTGACGCCCGGCGGCGGCGGGCCGCCGACGCTCTTTCCGCTCCATTCGCAGCGCCTCGGGCTTCGCCTCGTCCGCGAAGCTGATGCAGGACGCAAAGAGGAGGGCCGAAGCCCTCCTCTTTCGTGCAACCAGTGGAGGCGGCGGGAATCGAACCCGCGTCCGCGATCGCCCGGAACGAACGTCTACAAGCATGTCCCCCGCCTAAGTCTCGCCCAGTGCCTGTCGCGGGGGCAGTACGAGCACCGGGCCAGCCTCACTCAAGGTCTCCGCCGACTGCAGAGGCGCTCAGTCGTCGGACAAGCCCGTTGATTGATGCCGATCCAGGGCCACGGGCCCAGCTCTGGTCGACAGCTCGTTACCTAATTACTCAGGCAGCGAAAGCGAGATCCGTATCGGACTTCGCAGTTCTGGTTTCCCGGATGATTAACGAGGCCAACCGGAGTCCTCGGCTTGCAGTCCGTCCCGCTCAGCAAACCACGTCGAAGCCAGGTCGCCCCCGGGACCTGCTCAGTGTACCGCGGGCAGCAATCGACGCCACAGCCGGTGGATCGGGCGCGGGATCTCGACCAGCGACTCCGCCGTCAGCAGCACGAGTGCCGCGAGCGGCAGGTCGCGGCGCTGCTCGAACGCCGCGTGGCGCGGCTCCCAGCGCGGAAAGAACTTGCGGTTGAACGACAGCAGGCGCTCCACCTGGAAGTAGCGGTCGGCGCGCGCCAGCGTGCTCTTCAGCAGCCGCTCCCACCCGGGCAGGTCGTCCTCGTCGCTGCGCAGCAGCTCGCCGAACGCGTTGAAGTTCAGCGACACCCGCTCCACGTCGTTGTCCCTCCCCCACGCGAACGTCTCGCACAGCACGTACTCCATCAGCCCGTTCGGCGTCTCCGGCAGACGCCGCATCGCCGACAGCGACAACGACCGAGCCCGCGGCACCGGCACGAAGTGGATGAATCCGTGCGGCCGTCCGTCGGCCGCCAGCGCGATCGCGAACAGCGCCGAGGAGTGCTCCGGAGCCCACAGGTCGTCCATCGCCATCGAGAAGCCCCGCTCCGGCTGGCCGCCGAGCCATAGCTGCGACACGCGCAGCAGGCTCGAGAGCAGCTCCGGCGTCAGCTCGTCGCGGCGCCGCACGATCACCGAGTAGCCGGCCTTCTCGAGCCGGCTCACCGACTGGCGAACCTTGCGGATCGCGCGTCCCTCCAGCGAGAACGTACGCGGGTCGACCACCGCCTCGTCGCCGATGTAGACCGTCCGCAGCCCGGCCGCCTCGTACGCCGGCACGAAGTCGGGCCCGACGCCGATCGCGGCGATGCGCCAGCCGTGCCGGTGCCCGAACTCGACGAACGCCCGCACCAGCTCCGCACACGCCGACGTGCGACCCACCGGATCGCCCGAGATCAGCGCCACGCCGCCTGACACGCGGTACGCGATGAAGGCGTCGCGCTCGGCTCCGAAGAAGTAGTCCTTGTCGCGCCGCAAAGCGAAGTAGTCGAGCGTATCGGTGCCCGTCTCGAGCACGATCCGGCGCGCATCGGCGCGGTCCCGCGCATGCTGCCGGACGTACTGGCGGCGCGGCTTCAGCCACAGGAACAGCAGCCACGCGGCGGCGACGATCGAGTACAGCAGGATGGCCCGCGAGACGGCCACCGAACCGCGTCCCTCGAGGCGCTCCGGCCCCAGCCCGGCGACGTTGTGGAGCAGCTCGACGAACGCCTGCACGGGCGGCAGGATTCCCCCCTCCAGCAGGCTCTGCCCCTCGATCAGCAGGAACCCGAGCACCATCAGCCCCCCCAGCGCAATCGCCAGGTGACGCCGGAACGTTCGCGGCGTCTCGGGATCGCCCTCCACGTCGAAGTACCGCCGCCACATCAGCAGGCCGAGCAGCAGCACCAGCGACACCGACGCCTCCTCGAGGTCGAGCCCCTTGATGACGTGCAGCACGGCAACCAGCGAGACCATCACCACCGCCGCCTGCCACGAACGGTACCGTCGGCGCACCAACCCGCCCGCCACGATCAGCAGGGCCACCGATGTCGCCAGCGTGGCGCCGGTCGCGACCGATCGGACGGACGCGGGAACCAGCGAGCCCAGCACGTCGCTCCGCTCGCGCAGCGACGGCGTGATCGACGACGCGATGCCGAGCAGCGCGATCAGCGAGAGGCCGAGCGCCAGCAGGCGCGGCGCGACCGGACGGTCGCGGTCAAGCGTCACTCGCGATCGCCGCGGCGCACCACGCGCTCGATCTCGCGCTTCGCGTCGCGCTCCGCCATCGCGTGACGCTTGTCCACCACGTTCCGGCCGCGGGCGAGCGCGATCTCGACCTTCACGCGGCCGCCCTTGAAGTAGAGGCGCAACGCGACGATCGCGAGGCCCTTCTCGGCCGTGCGTTGCCGCAGGCGCTCGATCTCGCGGCCGTGCAGCAGCAGCCGGCGATCCCGCGCCTGCGCGTGGTTGGCGCGGTTGCCCTGCGCGTAGGGCTCGATCGTGCAGGCGATCAGGTACACCTCGTGGTCGCGCACCACCGCGAACGCCTCCGCCAGGCTGACGCGTCCCAGCCGCAGCGACTTCACCTCGGTGCCGTACAGCGCGATGCCGGCCTCGAAGCGCTCCATCACCTCGTACTCGTGGAGCGCGCGCCGGTTCGACGCGATCGTCTTCTCGCCCGTGGAGCTCACCGGCGCATGGTACTTCGGGGCCCTTTACGGCAGCGTGATGACCTGGCGGGCGATCTGATCCACCGAGCCGTCCTTGGCCGACGTCGAGTAGACCTCGAGCGTGATGTCGCCGGTCGTGCCGTCCGGCGCGGCGAACTCGAGCACGAACGAGCCACGGCAGCCGGTGCCGCACGAGGCCTGCACCGGCGCCTCCACGAGCGTTTTTCCGCCCTGCACGAGCCGCGCCTGCAGCGCGCCCTCGAAGACGTCGGCCGTGCCGGCGAAGTGCACCGTCGTGTTGTCGGTCTTCACCGGGCCGATCTCGATCCACGGCGGGCCGTCCTCGCCCGTGTCGATGATCTTCGCGTTCAGGAGGCCCGCGTAGACGGCGTCGCCCGGCCCCGTGAAGGTCTGCTCGAGCCCGTCCACGACGAACCGCACCCACTTGATGTTCGGGAACTCGGTCAGCGTCCCCACGATCTGGCCCAGCTTCAGGCGATCGGCCGCGCCCGCATCGGGGGCGCCGGGCACGACCGCCTGGATGTCAGCGCTCATGTCGATCGTCGCGACCTCGTCGCGGAGCGCGATCGCGTTCACCTGCGTGCCCTCGACGATCTGCGACGTGAGCCCGCCCGCCGCCTCGTCGGCCGTCGGGCCGAGCAGCAGCAGGTCGGCAGCCTGCCGCGCGACCTCGTCGGTCTTGGGCGCCTTGCGCGTCACCGACTCCAGCTTCCCGTCGCGCTCGAACCACAGCACCACGTCGTGGGAGGGGCCCTCCACCGTCGTCGCCGGCGCCGTCGGCGCGGTGCCGGTCGATGTCACGGGCGCCGGAGCGGGTGCCTCGGTGGTGGCGCTGGCAGCGTCGCCGGAGCGGTCGCCGCTGCCGCCGCACGCGGCGAGCAACGCTGCGACGACGACGACGGTGGCCGCCGAGATGAGGGTTCGTCGCACGGTCAGCTCTCCGGAATCACCAGGTCGACGGATACGGCACGCGGCTTCTCGTCGGCCCCGTCGGGCTGCAGCAGCGCCTTGAACTGGACGGCGCCGGTGACGCCCCACGGGATCTCGACCTTGCCGTCGAACTGGGCGCACGGGTCGGTGCCGTTCTCGACCGGGCGATTGTAGAGGGCGTTGTCCGCCAGCGAGCGGAGCAGCTGCGGGCCCTGCCAGAGCTGGACGACGACCTTGCCGCTCTTCGCGGTCGTCTCGCCCTGGAACGTGACGAAGCTGCCGTCGACGGTCACCTCGCCGAGCCGCAGCGCCTTGCCCTTGCCGGTCGGCTCCTGGTTGCCGGCGCAGCGGGTCTGGTCGTGGGGCGCGGCGACCTCGGCGGCCTCGAAGAACCGCCGCGTCAGGGTCGACCCGGGAAACTGGTTGCCGAGCGGCACCGGCTCGCCGTTCAGGCGCACCTCGACGTTGTCGATGGTCGGCGACTCGGTCAGCGTGTAGACGATCTGCTTCAGCATCAGCTGGCGCGGGCGCGCCTCGATGTCGTCGGTCGCCGCCGTCCGTAAGATCTGCAGGCCGTCATCGCTGAAGGCGGTCAGGTCGACCGCCGCCGCGCCGCTCGGCGCGGAGAAGTCGAGCAGCGATGCACCTTGGGGGATCGCGCTGGTGTAGTGCAGGTCCTGCTCGCGTGCGGTGGGCCCGTCCAGCAGCGCCAGCAGCGCCTCGCGCTCGGGAGCCTGGGCGCCCGGGACGGTGCGCTGAACCTTCACCAGCTGACCGTAGCGCAAGAGGTAGATGAAGATCGTGCGCTTGGCGACGCCCACGTTCGCGATCGGGCTGACGACGGCCTGGCCGCCCTCGTCACGGATGCCCTCGCCGGCACCGCAGCCGGCGACCCCGAACGCCACCACGAGCAGGACGAGCAGGCGTCTCACGCGAGCTCCAGCTCCGTCTGCACCGCCGACGGACGTACCGTCACCGCGCCCGGCAGGCGCAGCTGCGCGATCGCGCCACCGTCGTCACGCAGGTCGAGCGTGCCGCCGATGATGCGCGCCTGCCCGCGGCAGATCGCGAGGCCGAGGCCCGTGCCTCCGCCTCGCTCGGGCCGCGCCAGCGCGAACCGCTCGCCGGCGTGCGGCAGGAACTGGCCGAAGCCCTCGCCGTGGTCGCGCACCTCGATCAGCGCGTCGCCGCCGTTGACGCCGACGCGCACCTGCACCGGCGGGCGGCCGTGCCGGCGGGCGTTGTCCAGCAGGTTGGCGACGATGCGCTCGACGCGACGCGGATCGCACAGCACGTGCAGCTCGGCCGGCGCGTCGACCTCGGCCCCGGGCAGCCGCAGGTGGGCGACGTCGCGCACCAGCTTCGCGAGATCGAACGGGTCGAGCCGCGGCAGCTCTCCCGACTCCAGGCGCTTCACCTCGAGCAGGTCCTCCACCAGCGCCGCCAGCGCCGACGCGCGCTCCCGCACCATGCCGGCCGCGCGCGAGTCGTCCAGCAGCGCGGCGGCGGCCACCAGCCCGGTCACGGGCGTGCGCAGCTCGTGGGCCACATCGCTCGAGAACCGCTTCTCGCGCTCGGCCGACTCGTCCAGCTCACCGAGCTTGCGGGACAGCGCCACGGCCATGTCGTCCAGCGCCCGGCCGAGCTGTGCGATCTCGTCGCGACCGGTCGGGTTCAGGCGTGCGTCGAGATCACCGGCTGCCAGCCGGCGCGCGAGCGAAACCTGGCCGCGCAGACGTCTGCCGAGCAGCAGCGACACGGCGAATCCCAGCAGCGCGCCCAGCAGCGCGCCTCCGATGCAGACCTGCACCAGCGCGACCCGCAGATCGGCGAGGGCGTTGGCGTCGACGAGGAACGAGCGGCTGGCGTACACGCGCTGTCCGTCGGGCAGGCGCGTGCCGGCGATCACGGTCGGGATGCCCGACACCGTCGCGATCAGCGAGTAGACGCGGCTATCGGTCAGTTGCGCGCGCAGCACGGCCGGGATCAGCGGGTTGTCGAGCCCGTTCTCCGCCTCCACGATGGCGCCGTTCGGCGGCTCCGTCAGATTGGGATCGCTGAGGATCTGCGCGTCCACGCGCACGGTCTGCGCGACACCGCGACGTGCGCTGTCGTGGCGGTCGGACTTCGCGCGGTCGTAGACCACGACACCCGTCAGGCCCGCTACGAGACCCGCAATGGTTGCGATGGCGAGCGCCAGCTTGAGCCGTAGGCTCATGGCTCTAGGGTAGCGTCAAGCGAGGCTCAGCCACGTGCCAGCTTGTAGCCGACGCCGCGCACGGTGAGCACCAGTTCCGGGTTGGTCGGGTCGTCCTCGATCTTCGCGCGCAGGCGCTGGATGTGGACGTCGACCAGCCGCGAGTCCCCCGCCCAGCCGTAGCCCCACACGCGCTCGAGCAGCGCGGCACGGTCGAGCGCGACGCCCGGGTTGTCCATCAGTTCGGCCAGCAGGCGGTACTCCGTCGGCGTCAGCCCGATCACACCGCCGTCCCGGGTGACGACGTGGCCGGCCCGGTCGATCGCCACCGTGCCGACGCGGTCGACGCCCCCGTCGGGCATCGGCGCGGGGCGCGCACGGCGCAACGCCGCGCGCACGCGCGCCGCCAGCACGGCCGGCTCGAACGGCTTCGTGACGTAGTCGTCGGCACCGGCCTCGAGACCGAGCACGATATCGATCGCGTCGGTGCGGGCGCTCAGGAACACGATCGGCACCTGCGAGTCGCGACGGATCTCGCGGCACAGCTCCACGCCGCCGAGGCCCGGCAGCATCACGTCGAGGATCGCCAGCGACGGCTCGCGCTCCCGGAAGGCGGCCAGGCCGTCCGGACCGGTGCCGGCCAGGCGCACCTCGAACCCGTCGCGGCGCAGGCTCTCGGCCGTCGCCTCGCGGATCACCTCGTCATCCTCGACGAGCAGGATCTCGTGCGGCCGGAGCTCGCTCATGCAGGCAGCCTAGACCGTTGACGTGGCGGACGGCGTCGGGCGCGTACGCTTCGGCCGATGCTGCCTGCCGTGATCCTGCTCGACCTCGACGACACGATTCTCGACGACACCGGCGGCGCGTCGGCCGCCTGGGAGCAGGCGTGCGTCGACAGCGGCGCGCCGGAAGGCCTGTACGACGCGATCCGCGAGGCCGGAGCGTGGTTCTGGTCGGATGCCGACCGGCATCGCGCGGGCCGCGCCGACCTGGGCGAGGCCCGGCGGCGGATCGTCGTGGCGGCGCTCGAGAAGATCGGACTGGTTGATGGCGACCTCGCGATCGCCGTCTCGACGCGGCTGAACGTCCTGCGCGACGAGGCGATCGCCGCGTTGCCGGGCGCGATCGAGACGCTGGACACGATGCGCGCGCGGGGGGTGCGGCTCGGTCTGCTCACGAACGGCAGCGCCCGGCACCAGCGCTGGAAGATCGAGCGGTTCGACCTCGCGTCGCACTTCGACTACGTCGGCATCGAGGGCGAGGTCGGGTTCGGCAAGCCCGAGGCCGAGGCGTTCCACCGGGCGCTGCGCGCGCTCGGCGCCGAACCGGGCGATGCCTGGATGGTCGGCGACAACCTGGTGTTCGACGTCGGCGGGGCGCAGGCTGTCGGCATGCACGGCGTCTGGGTCGACGTGCGCGGCCGGGGGCTGCCCGAGGCGCCGGTGGCGGTGCCCGACCGGATCGTCAGGTCGATCGCCGAGCTCGTGGGCTGAGCGACACGCGGCCGCGCGGCACGTCGACGCGGTCGACCGTCACGTCGATCCCGTCGCCGAGCCGGAACCGGCGTCCCTCGCGGCCGTTCAGCGCGGTGCCGAGATCGGACACCTCGAACTCCTCCGGACCGAGCCGGCGCGACGGCACCATCCCGTCGTAGACGCCACCGAAGCGCACGAACAGCCCGCCGCCGATGAGGCCGGTGATCTCGCCCGGCCGCACGATGTCGTCGTCCGGCTGGTCGCGCAGGTGCGCGGCGAGGCAGATCGAGTTGCCGCGGCGCTCGAGCTTCGACCACTCCCGCTCGCGTTCCGACAGGGCCGTCGCGAGGTCGTCCAGGCCGGCGCGGTCGGGCACCGGCGCGAGGCCGAGCGCACCCAGCAGCGCGCGGTGGACGGTGATGTCGGGGTAGCGGCGGATCGGGCTCGTGAAGTGGCAGTAGAACGAGGTCGCGAGGCCGGCGTGGCCGCCATTCGCCGGCGCGTAGCGGGCCTGCATCACGGCCCGCAGGACCAGCGTCGTCCAGGCCTCGGCGCCACGGCCGGCGGCCGTCGCGTGGCGGGCCACGGCGTCGGACGCGCGGCCGATCGCGGCCGCGGCGTCGGCCGGCGCCAGCATCTCGGGCAGCGGCGGCGTGGGCACGCTGAGATCGGCGAGCTGGTCGTACAGCCGCACCACGCTGGCCGGGTCCGGCGGGTCGTGGATCCGGAACAGCGCGGGCGCCTTGCGGCGGGCGAGCAGCTCGGCGACGGCCTCGTTCGCGAGGATCATCAGCTCCTCGACGAGCGCGTGCGCGGCCGGCTCGCCGATCATGTGCACGTCGGCGACCCGGTCGTCGGCGAGCGTGATCTCGAGCTCGCGACTGACGATCTGCAACGCGCCACGGGCAGCGCGCCGGTCTCGCAGGGCGGCGGCGATGCGCTGCGCGTCGTGCAGCGGCTCGGCCAGCGGATCGTCTGCGCCGGCCAGGATCCGCTCGACGTCGGCGTACGCGAAGCGGCGCCGCGAGACGATCTGCGAGCGGTAGAACGACGGCCGGCCGGGCTTCAGCCCGGCGTCGAAGGGCACCTCGACGGTGACGACGTCCCGGGGCCGGTCCGGCACGAGGCTGCAGAGACCGGCCGATAGGGCCGGCGGAAGCATCGGGTCGACGCGGCCCGGCAGGTACGACGAGAAGCCCCGTTCGATCGCCTCGCGGTCGAGCGCCGAACCTCCGCTCACCACCGCGGTCACGTCGGCGATGTGCACGAGCACGCGCAGACCGTCACGGGTCCGCTCCACCGTGATGGCGTCGTCGTGATCCTTCGCCGTGCCCGGGTCGACCGTGAAGGCGACGCGGTCGCGCAGGTCGCGGCGGTCGCCCGACGGCGGCGCAGGATCGCGCGGCAGTTCCCGCACCTCCGCCTCGGCGGCCGCTGGAAAAGGCAGCGCGGCGCCCGCTTCTCCGGCCAGGCCGTGCAGCAGCGCGCGTACGTCCCGCGGCGAGCCGAGCCGCTCCGCGACGCGCGCTCTGCCGCCGCCCGGAGCCACCTCGACCAGCACCAGCTCGCCCTCGTGGGCCACCGTCGAACCACGGCGGCCGAGCGCCAGCGGGTAGCCCGGCTGCAGGTACGGGTCCGCGACGAGGAACCGGCCGCGCCGGATCACCTCACAGCAGACGAGCGCCACCGTCAGACGCGCAGGAACTTGCGCATCGTCAGGCCCGAGCCGGCAGCGCCGAGCCCGAGTCCCGCGATCATCAGCAGGACCGCGACCTGCCAGAAGGCGAGTGCACCGACGGCGCCGCCCTGGCCGGACAGCGTCTCCGTCTCGAAGTAGCCGCGCAGCGCCTCGTAGGAGATGAACATCACGACCACCGCGCCGATGGCGCCCAGCACGCCGCAGATCATCCCCTCCAGCATGAACGGCCAGCGCACGAACCAGTTCGTCGCGCCCACCAGTTTCATGACCTCCACCTCACGACGGCGCGCGAAGATGGAGAGCCGGATCGTGTTGCCGATCAGCAGCACCGCGGCGATGCCGAGCACGACCGCAATGCCGGCGATCACCGCCTCGATCACGCCCGCGGTGGACAGCACCTTGTCTGCCGTCTTCGCCCCGTAGTCGGGGTTCGGAAGCGTGTCGGAGGTAGGTTCGAGCCCCTTCATTCCGGCCACGGACGATGCGATCGCCGCGCTGTCGTCGGGGTTCTTGGCCTTCACCTCGAAGCGGGCCGGGAACGGGTTGCCGGCGAGGAACTTGATGGTGTCGTTCGAGAACTTCTTCTTGGCCTCGGCGAGCGCCTGCTCCTTGGTGACGAACTTGATGCTGGTCGTCTGGATGCGCGGGTCGGCCGCGAGGCGCTGCTGGATCGCGGTGCGCTGCGAGTCCTTCGCGTCGTCGGCGACCCACACCTTGATCGTCACGTCGCTGCGGACCTTCTCGGTGTACGAGAAGATGTACGAGCCGAGCGCAGCGCCGACACCGAACAGGTAGAGCACGATCAGCACCGTCACGACGGCGGCGAGCGTGGTCGAGAAGTTGGAGCGCAGCGACTTCAGCGCCTCGCCGAAGAACCACCCCATGCGGCCGTGAGTCATCGGAGATCCTCCGAGATGTAGCCGCCGCGGCGGTCGTCGCGCACGATGCGGGCGTCTTCCAGCGCGACCACGCGGCGCCGCATCTTGTCGACCATCTCGCGGTCATGCGTCGCCATCAGCACGGTCGTTCCGGTGCGCTGAATGCGGTACAGCAGCTGCATGATGCCGATCGACGTGTCGGGGTCGAGGTTGCCCGTCGGCTCGTCGCAGATCAGGAGCGGCGGGTGGTTGACGAACGCCCGCGCGATCGAGACGCGCTGGGCCTGGCCGCCGGACAGCTCGTTCGGGAACTTCTCCATCTTCTCGCCGAGACCGACGAGGTGGAGGATCTCGGGCACCTTGCGCTCGATCTCGTCGCGGCGCTGGCCCTGCACCTCGAGCGCGTACGCGACGTTGTCGAACACCGTACGGTTCGGGAGCAGCTTGAAGTCCTGGAAGACGCAGCCGATGTTGCGGCGCAGCTGCGGGATCCGCGAGCGGCGCAGCTTCGACAGCGAGCGGCCACCGACGATCACGTTGCCGCGGGTCGCGTCGATCTCCTTCAGCAGCAGCTTGATCATCGTCGACTTGCCCGAGCCGGACGCGCCGACGAGGAACACCCACTCGCCCTTGTCGATCTGCAGCGACACGTCCTTCAGGCCCGTCACGTTGCCGGGATAGATCTTCGTGACGTTCTCGAGCAGGATCATCGCGCTCTGCTTGGGCGCGGGCGGGCGCTCGTACTCGCCGGTCGCCGGCGCCATCGCGGCGTACGCCTCGGCGCGGCGCCGGCGCGCCTCGTCGTTGGCGCGGTCGATTGCCGCGCGCTCGGCGTCGGTCAGGTCGTCGCTATGCACCTCCGGCGCGGTCGGCGTCTCCCACTCGAAGGAGTCGTCGCGCCCGGTGACCGGAGAAATCGGAGCGTCGGTGTCTGCTCCGCCAATGGACCCTTCGCGTTTCAGCATCCGCTGCGCACCAATGTAGCCCACGAAACCCGCGCGACAAAGCAGTCCCGCGAGAACCTCCTGCAAACCCGGCTAAGCGTGAGCGTCGGCGCCGGTCGCGCGGGTGAGCAGGAACGACCGGATGAACGGGTCGAGGTCGCCCTCCAGAACGGCGTTGATGTTGCCGTCCTTGAGGCCCGTTCGGTGATCGTTGACCATCGTGTACGGGTGCAGGACATACGAACGAATTTGACTCCCGAACGAGATGTCCTGCGCCTCGCCGCGCTCCTTGGCCAGTTCCGCCTCGCGGCG
>JBBQFB010000111.1:0-12372 GCA_038321545.1 Gaiellales bacterium | reverse complement strand
GCCCGTCAGCGTGAACACGACCTCCTTCTCGTTGTGCGTGACCGCCGAGATGATCGCGTTCTCCATGCCGTCCTCTCCGATCCAGGTGCCCTGCTCGTCCGAGAACGTCGAGCGGGCGTGGATGCGCACTCCGTGGTTGCGAGCGAGCTCGACGGACCGCAGCATCAGCACCTTCGCGCCGGACGCGGACATCTCGAGCATCTCCTCGTAGGAGAGACGCGCGATCTTGCGCGCCTCGGGGACGATCCGCGGGTCGCTCGTGAAGACCCCGGGCACGTCCGAGTTGATCTCACAGGCCGCGTCGAGCGCCGCTGCGAGGGCCACCGCCGTCGCATCGGTGCCGCCGCGGCCGAGCGTGGTGACGTCCTTCGTGGCGGCCGAGACGCCCTGAAACCCGGCCACGAGCACGATCTTCCCGGCATCCAGCGCGGCCAGCACGCGATGCGGGTTGATGCTCTGGATCTTCGCCTTCGTGTGCGACGCGTCGGTCTCGATGCCGGCCTGGGAGCCGGTCAGCGACACCGCCTCGTGGCCGAGGTCGTGGATCGCCATCGCGACCAGGGCGCACGAGATGCGCTCGCCGGTCGACAGCAGCATGTCCATCTCACGCGGGTTCGGGAACGGCGACACGGCGTTCGCCAGGTCGATCAGCCCGTCCGTGGTCTTGCCCATCGCCGACACCGTGCCGACGACCCGCAGCCCGCGCTCCTTCGCCTCGACGAGGCGCTGTGCGACATTCTTGACCTTCTCGGCGTCGGCCACGGACGAGCCGCCGAACTTCATCACGATGGTGTCGAATGCGGGCGCGGCCTGTGCCATGGCTGGACCGCATTGTGCCGGAGGTCGGCGGAGCGCCCTACAGGTCGCGTCGCCCGCTCAGCGCCCGGCCGACCGTGACCTCGTCGGCGAACTCCAGATCGCCGCCCACCGGCAGCCCGCTGGCGAGTCGCGTGACGCGCGTGTGCGGCCGCAGCACCGTGGCCAGATACGAGGCCGTGGCCTCGCCGGTCATGGTCGGGTTGGTGGCCACGATCACCTCCTCGATCGTCCCGCCCTCGACGCGGCGCACGAGCTCGGCGATGCGCAGGTCGCCGGGATCGACGCCATCGATCGGCGACAGGGCGCCGCCGAGCACGTGGTACAGCCCGCGGTAGCTGGCCGTGCGCTCGATCGGCACCACGTCGGACGGCGTCTCGACCACGCAGATCTGGCCCTGGTCGCGGCGCGTGTCCTGGCAGATCACACACAGGTCGCCCTCCGCCAGCGAGAAGCAGACCGGGCAGAAGCTGATCTTGTCGCGCACGTCGCGGACGGCCTCGGCGAGGCCGAGCGCCTCCGGCTCGGGCACCCGGAGGAGGTGGAACGCGAGGCGCTGCGCCGTCCGGCGGCCGACGCCCGGGAGCCGCTCCAGCTCGGTCACGAGCCGCTCTGCAGAAGGCGGCAGCACTACATCCCGGGCAGGTTCAGGCCCATGCCGCCCATCAGCGAACCGAGGCCGCCGGTGATGGCGCCCATCTTCTCCTGCGAGAGCGCATCGGCGGCCCGGCGCGCCTCGGCCACGGCCGCGACGACCAGGTCCTCGAGCATCTCGACGTCGGCCGGGTCGACGGCGCCGGGATCGATCTTGATCGCCTTCAGGTCGCCCGACCCGGTGACGGTCGCGGTCACCATGCCGCCGCCGGCCGAGCCGGACACCTCGGTCGCGGCGATCTCCGCCTGGGCCTGTGCCATGGCGGCCTGCATCTGCTGCACCTGCCGCATGATCTGCTGCTGGTTCACGACTCCTCCTCGATCTCGTGGGCGTCGAACGCGTCGACGAAGCCGCGGATCAGCGCAGCCTCGGAATCCTCTTCGGTGAGCTCCGGCTCGGCCTCGGGCGATGCCTCGACCGGGGCCGGTGGTGGCGGTGGCGCGTCGGCGGCTGGGCCGTCGAGCGTCTCGAGCACGATCCGCCGGCGCTCGCCGAGCACGGTCGTCACGGCCTCCGCGACGATCGCGCGGTTGGCGTCGGTGTCGGCGAACGACTTCTGGAACTGCGCCGCTGACGGGAACCGCAGCCGCAGCACGCCCTCCGACAGCGATGGCGTGGCCGGCTCGAGGTGGGGCGCCAGGGACGGCCGGCGCTCCGCGACGAGGGGCAGGATCTTGAGCCGCCAGATCGGGCCGATATCGGCGTCGTCGGTGAGCGGCTCGAGCGGGATCACCGCGGACGGTGCGGGCGCGGGCTCGGCCGAGGCGACCGGCTCGGCCACCGGCTCCGGCGGGGCGGGCACGGGCTCGACGTCCCACGGCGGAGCCTCCTCGGCGGCCGGCTCGGGCGCCGGTGGAGGAGCGGGCGGCGCGGCCACCGGCGGCGCGACGACGGGTGGTGCCACGACAGGCGGTGCCACGGTGGGAGCGGCCGCGACCGGGCTTGGCGCCGGCGGCGGGATCGGGGCGGGGCTACCGACCTCCAGGGCGTCCAGCCGCCGCAGGATCGCCTCGATCGACCGGTCGGTGGACGGGCGCGAGGCGCGGACCAGCTCGAGCTCCAGCGGCAGGCGTGGATCGCCGCCGTCGCGGAGCTCGTCGAGCACGCCGAGCAGGCCCTGGAGGAGCGTCACGACGAGGCGCTCGTCGACGCGCTCGGCCTGCTCGGCGAGCGCCGCGCGGGCCTCGTCGGCCAGCGGCGCCGAGACGGGCACCTCTCCCAGCTCGCGGGTCAGCAGCAGCAGGCGCAGGTGTCCGAGCAGGTCGCCGACCAGCTGGCCGAGGTCCTGGCCGGAGGTGGCGAGCTCGTCCACCGCGCGGAGGGCTGCGGGCGCGTTGCGCGCCGCGGCCGCGTCGACGATGCCGCGCAGGACGTGCTCCTCGACGATGCCGAGCAGCGTGCGGGCGTCGCTCGCCGACACGACCCCGCCGCACGCCGTGGCGAGCTGGTCGAGCTGCGACACGGCGTCGCGGAACGAGCCGCGCGCGCTGCGCGCGATCAGCCCGAGCGCATCCTCGTCGGCCTCGATGCTCTCGGCGGCGGCGATGCGGCGCAGCACGACACGGATCTCCTCGACCGACGGACGCGCGAACGCGAACGCCTGGCAGCGGCCCTTGATGGTGTCGAGCAGCTTGTGCGGCTCGGTCGTGCAGAGCACGAACACGACGTGGTCGGGCGGCTCCTCGAGCGTCTTCAGGAGCGCGTTCGAGGCGTCGGTGGTGAGCGAGTGGGCCTCATCGAGGATGTAGATCTTGCGGCGTCCGAGCGCCGGCTGGACGGCGACCCGCTCGCGGATCTCACGGATGTCGTCGATGCCGCGGTTGGAGGCGGCGTCGAGCTCGATCACGTCCAGCGCGGTCGCGTCGTGGATCGACCGGCACGACTCGCACACCTTGCACGGCGTGGCCGTCGGACCGTCGGAGGCGAGACAGTTGAGCGACTTCGCGAGGATCTTGGCGAGCGACGTCTTGCCCGTGCCGCGGGGGCCGGAGAACAGGTAGGCGTGGCGGACGCGGCCGTTCTCGACGGCGTTGCGGAGGGTTCGGACGACGTGCGTCTGCCCGACGACGTCGTCGAAATCCTGCGGGCGATACTTGCGGTAGAGCGCGGACACCGGTGCAGTGTAGGAGGGTGGTTCGGTGCCGTGGCTGAAATGACCGTGCACCCACCGTTGTCGGCTGTCCGTCGGCCGGTGCCGGAATCTCCAGCTCCGACCAGGCTTCCCCGCGGCGCACCAGCAAACTCCCTTAGTGCTGCTTCCTCCCGGACCTGACACGGTTCGAGAGCGCTAGTCGCGCGGGACCTGGTCATCAACGCCCGAGAAGGCGGCCCTGATGCCAACGGGCTGGCCCCCGAAGGTGGGAATTCAGCCCGGCTAGAGCGGCTTGCCGGTACAGGGAACCGCTAGCTCCCCGCCTAGCACGGTCGCTGCGAATCCTACCAGTGCGGCAGGTGTAGGGTTCACCCCCATGCGATGTGTCGTCTTCACGGGTGTCGGCGGCGGCGAGGTCGTCGCCGTCCAGGAACGCCCCGACCCCGTCCCCGGCAGCGGCGAGGTGCTCGTCCGCGTCCGCTACGCGGGTCTCAACCCGGCCGACCTCCACCAGCGGGCGGGACACTATCCGGCGCCACCCGGCGCCCCGCAGGACATCCCCGGTCTCGAGGTGGCCGGCGTCGTGGAAGCCATCGGCAGCCAGGTGCTCGGTTACCAGCCGGGCGATCGCGTGTTCGGGCTGATCGCCGGCGGCGGCCTCGCCGACCGCGTCGCGGTGCACGAGCGCTGCGTTGCGCGCGTGCCCGACTCCCTCGCCGATCTCGACGCGGCGGCGACGCCGGAGGCCTTCATCACGGCCCACGATGCGATCCGTACGCGCGGCCGGCTGACGATGGGCGAGACGCTGCTGGTGCACGGCGCGAACGGCGGCGTCGGCACGGCCGCGCTGCAGATCGGCGTCGCCGCGGGCGCGCAGGTGTTCGGCGTCGTGCGGTCGGAGGAGGCCGGCGCGCTGGTGCGCGAGCTGGGCGCCGAGGCGGTCGCCGACGACGACTTCGCCGAGCACGTCCGCGCCGACGTGATCCTCGAGCTGGTCGGTGCGCCGCACTTCCCCGCCAACCTGAAGGCGCTCAACCCACGCGGCCGCATCGTCGTGGTCGGTGTCGGCGCCGGGTCGAAGGTCGAGCTCGACCTGGGCGCGATGATGGGCCGGCGCGCGGAGCTGCACGGCACCGTCCTGCGGGCGCGCTCGCTGGAGGACAAGGCGCTCGCGGTGCGCGCGTTCGAGCGCGAGGTCGTGCCGCACCTCGCATCGGGACGCATGCGCGCGCTGGTCGACCGTGTCTACGCTGCCGAGAAGGCGCGCGACGCCTACGACCGGCTGGCCGGCCCCGGCAAGTCGGGGAAGGTCCTGGTCGACTTCGGCGGGCCGCTTGCATGATCAACTCTACCTAGGTAGAGTTATGGCGTGGCCCGTTCCCGCCTCCCGTCCTCACAGACCGTCCGGGTGCTTCGCGCGCTGGCCGCCGACCCGTCGGAGTGGCGCTACGGCTACGAGCTCGGTGCGGAGGTCGGGCTGCGGTCCGGCTCGCTCTACCCGATCCTCGTGCGGCTGTCCGATCGCGAGCTGCTCGAGGCGGTGTGGGAGGCGAATCCGCCAGCCGGCCGACCACCGCGCCACCTGTACCGGCTGACGGCGCGCGGGCTGGAGTACGCGGCCCAGCACGAAGCAGCCGGGAGCGCCGGCCGGGCCCGGCGTCCGCGGCAGCCCGAGCTGAGGGGTGCGTCATAGGAGGGATCTTCGTCCTCGCGCTGCTGGTGCTCGTCGGCGGGCGGCTGCTGCCCGCGGCCCTCCGGGCGGCCCGGCCGGCCGCGGGCGGGCACCGGCCCGACGCCGCGTCGCGGGTGCTCTCCCGGGTCACCGGCGGGCTACCCGCCGATCGCGCTGCCTGGGGCACGGCGATGCTCGTCGAGCTCGGCCAGGCTCACCGCGCGAGCGAGCGTTGGCGGTTCAGCCTCGGCTGCGTCCGCGTCGTCGCTGCGATGCGGTGCAGGGCGGCGCTGACCCGACGGGATCGCGGCGCCGGCGGACTCCGCGCGGCAGTGCTCGGCGCCGTGGCCGCCGCGCTCGGGCTGGCGGTGTACGGGCTCGTCCGGTACCCGGGCCTGCGATCGGGGGCGGGCGCGCCGGGCGCCTGCGTCGTCCTCGCGGTCCTGCTGTCCGGCTACGCCGCCGCTGCGCTCACGCTCTCCGGTGGTTACACCCGAAGCGCGGCGCTCGCGCGCCGGTTCAGCGCCTCCGGCGACCTCGTCGTCGGCGCGACGTGGGTGGCCGGACTCGCGCCACCGCACCTCCTGAAGGCCTGGGTGTTCGTGCCGCTGCTGGTCGCGCTGCTGGCTCCGGCGGCGGTGGCGGCGCTGGTGGGTCGCGCCGGCCGCGATGCCCGCGCGGCCACCGACGCAGCGCTGTGGAGCGGCCTCGTCGGCGGTCTGCTCGTGTTCATCGTGTGGGTCACCGAGACGTACGCGCACAACGGGCGCCCCTACGACGCCCAGCTGGTCCGCGACTTCCGGAGCAGCGGCTCACACGACCTCGTCGGATACGCCGTGAGCGACAACCTGGGCGCCGCGCTCGGTCTGCTCGTGATCATCCCGACCGTCGCCCTCGCGGTCGGTTCGCTGGTCGGGCGGACGGCGGCGCACCGGGGCCGCTGACGCGACGTCCGGCTAGGGAGCGGCGGTCGTCGGCGTCTGCGTGGCGTCGTACCGCGCGCGGCCGGCCATGTAGATGGCGTGCGCCTCCTCGCGGCTGCCCCACTCGCCGATCTCGACGTGCTTGCCCTTCTCGAGGTCCTTGTAGACCTCGAAGAAGTGCGCGATCTCCTCGAGCAGCTCGCGGCGGATCTCGTCGTACGACGAGACGCGCGTCCAGGTCGGATCGTTGTGCGGCACGCACAGCACCTTCGCGTCCTCGCCGGCCTCGTCGCGCATGTGCAGCACACCGACTAGGTCGCACGGGATCAGGCAGCCGGGAAACGTGGGCGCGGCGACCAGGATGAGCGCGTCGAGCGGGTCGTTGTCGTCACCGATCGTGTCGAGCAGGAATCCGTAGTCGCAGGGATAGACGACGCTCGAGTAGAGCGTCCGGTCGAGAATCAGGTGTCCGAGCCGCTCGTCGTACTCGTACTTGTTGCGGCTGCCTTTCGGGATCTCCACGAAGGCGACGGGCTGGTCGGGCGGCGTGCGCTTCACCCGGCGAGTATAGGCCGCGCCCTACGCTACCCGCTCGAGCCGTGGCTGGAGCGTGATCTCGGTCTTCAGCGAGTTCGCGATGTAGCACTCGCGGTGCGCCAGGTCGAGCAGGTGCAGCACCCGCTCGTCGGTGGTCGTGCCACGGAACCGGACGACGGGGCGCAGCACGATCCGCTCGATCCACGGGTAGCGGCCGTCCGGCATCTCGCCGGACGCCTCGTCCACGTAGGAGACGACGTCGACCCGCGCCCGTGCGCAGACCGCGAGGAAGGACAGCAGCTGGCACGAGCTGGCGGCCAGCACCAGCAGCTGCTCGGGGTTGAGCCTGTCGGGGTCGCCCCGGAAGGCGGGATCGGCGCTCAGGTCGGCCGACGCGACGGCGGGCGGGCAGACGCCCGTGTGGGCGCGCGCGTAGTGGTCGTAGCCATCCGCGGTGGAGCCGCTCCACGAGCACGTCGCCGCGTACCGGTGCGTGTGATCGCTCATGACGGGATCGTAGAACGAGCGGCGAACGGGTGGAGAGGCGCCCGCGCCGACAGCCGGCGCGGGCGTCTCTCTATCTCACGAGCCGGGGATGCGGTTCCGGCACGCAGAGACCGTCGCCAACGTAGAGCTGGAGCCAGAGCCGCGGAAGGGCCGACCGGCCTACTCGCCGGGGGCAGTGCGCGTACCTGGGTTCGAACCAGGGACCTCCCGCGTGTGAAGCGGGCGCTCTACCGCTGAGCTATACGCGCCGGAGCAGGCAATCCTATCGCACCGGCGGATCCGTTCGGCCGGGTCCGCGTATGCTCTGCGGCCCCGTGATGCTCGCGATTCCCCCACCTGCCCCGCCGCCCGCGATCAGGGCTGCAGATGTCGTGATCGGGGCGCTCGGTGGCGTCGGATCGGTGGGCTCGCGGCTCGTGCTGCAGAAGCGGCCCGGCGGCCTCGTGCTGTTCGGCGAGCTGAGCGGCGGCGGCGGCGCGCTGCGCCTCGCGCTGCGGCGTTCCCGCACCTCGCCGGTGCTGATGATCGACCAGGAGGGCGGCTCCGTCCGGCGCATCCGGTCACTGGGACCGGCGCCGCCGAGCGCGCTCCGTCGGCTGCCCGCGGCCAGCACGCGGCGCGAGTACCGAGCGGCGGGCAAGGCGCTCCACAAGCTCGGAGTGGACGTCAACCTGGCGCCGGTCGCGGACGTCGATACCGGCGGAACGACGGGCTTCCGAAGTTTCGGATCGACGCCGGACGCGGCGGGCAAGCGCGTCGTCGCGGCCCTGCGCGGCCTGCACGACGCCGGCGTGGCCGGCTGCGTCAAGCACTTCCCGGGACTCGGCAACGTCGGCACCAACACCGATGCCGGTGTGGCCATCGATCGTCGGTCGAAGTTCGCCGTCGTCCACGATCTGGAGGCGTTCCGCGCTGCCATCGACGCCGGGGCCCGCTGCGTGATGGTGTCGAGCGTCGTCGTACCGGCGCTCTGCAGCCGTCCCGCGCTGCTCTGCAGCGAGACGTACCGGCGGCTGCGCCGGATGGGCTTCCACGGCGTGATCGTGACCGACTCGCTCGACGCCGACGCGCTGCGGGCGTACGGCTCCGTCGGTCAGGTGGCCGTGAAGGCGCTCCGCGCCGGCGCCGACAGCGTGCTCGTGGCCTCGCCGTGGAGCACGCTGGCGGTCATCGACGCGGTGGCCGGAGCCACCCGCGCAGGGCGGCTCGACCGTGACGATCTTCGGGCCGGGGCGTTGCGCTTGCGGGCGCTTCGCTGACTGCCTCCGGCCCGAGGCGGAGTGGGAGGGATTCGAACCCTCGAGACGGGCTCAACACCCGCCTACGCGATTTCCAGTCACGCTCCTTCGACCACTCGGACACCACTCCGCGCCGGGCTCAGTCTACTTTGAGCGCTCCAGATCGAGCGCCAGCGAGTTGATGCAGTAACGCTCGCACGTGGGCTGCGGACCGTCCGGGAAGACGTGCCCGAGATGGCCGCCGCAACGGGCGCAGGTGGCCTCGGTGCGGGTCATGCCGTGGCTGTGATCGGTGTGCAGATCGACGGCCTCCGGGTTCATGGCGGCGTAGAAGCTCGGCCAGCCGGAGCCGGAGTCGAACTTCGTGTCGGAGCTGAACAGCTCGGCACCGCAGCCGGCGCAGCGGTACACGCCGTCTTCCTTGGTGCCGTTGTACTCGCCGGTGAAGGGACGTTCCGTGCCCTTCCGGCGCAGGACCTCGTAGCGCTGCGGGTCGAGCTTCGCGCGCCACTCCTCTTCGGGGATCTCGATTCGTTCCATGTCTGTATGGTGCCCGAGCGGCGCCGTACGTTACATTCAGGCGGTCGCTGGACGCGGCCGCGGGCGCCACCAGTCAGGACGGTCGATGCGCAGCAGCATCGGCGCCTCGATGAACCGGTAGGACAGCCAGCCGGCGGTGATGTCGACCGTCAGCAGCACCGGCAACCAGAACGCCGTCGATACCGGGTCGTTGTGATGGAGCAGGCCGGTCTGCACGAACGCGTACTGGATCGGCAGGTGCCACAGGTACATGCCGTACGACCACCAGCCGATGCGCCGCGGCCAGGTCGTGGCCAGGACGCGCGTCATCGCGCCGGCGGGCGCGCCGGCGATGCCGGCGACCGCCATCGCGCACGCGATCGCGAACAGCGTGTTGCGGTCGACCCCGGGATCGCCGAAGTAGTCCCACGCGGCGAGCATCGGCACGATCGAGGCGTATCGCAGCTCGCGGCCGAGCGGCACCGTCCCGCGACCCGCACTGACGGCCAGGGCGGCCAGGATGCCGAGCGCGAAGGCGTCCCACCACACCGGCAGCGAGAACGAGAACGGGCGCAGGTCGGGATGCGGCATGGTCGCCGGGTCGAGCCAGACCCGGTGCAGCCACATCGTCGCGATCACGCTCGCGACCAGCGCCGTCGCGAGGGCCGCGACGCGCGTCGTCCGGCCGAAAGGGGCCAGCGGACGCCGTGCCGCGATCAGCAGCACGGGCATCGCGATGTAGAAGCTGACCTCGATCACCAGCGTCCAGGCGGGTGGCACCACGCTGCGCAGCAGGTCGGGATCGTACGAGTGCTGCAGCGTCGCGAGCAGGGCCAGCTCGCCCGGATCGCCCAGCACGGGGTGGTTGGAGATGATCAGGACGACGAGCAACACGACCCACCAGGCCGGCAGGATCCGGAACGAGCGCGCGCGGATGTAGCGGCGCAGGCGCATTGGCCGGTCGTCGATCACGTGCTCGAGAAACGGCCGCGCCACGAGGAAGCCCGAGAGTACGAAGAACGCCGAGACGGCGTTCACGCCGAGGTGGTGCAGGGCGTTTCGGACGAGCTCCGGCGGTCCCTCGTCGAACCACGCGGGCGCCGTCGTGTTGATCAGGTGGAACGACACCACCGACACTGCCGCGAGCGCGCGGAAGCCGTCGAGCGCGGGGACGTCCCGTCGCTGGGCGCGATCCTCTTGCACGAATCAAGGGTACCCTCGTCGCCGGTGCTGAACCGCAGGTAGCCGCGTTGCGTACCCGTCAGAGGTGACAACCGACGAGCTGATCGCACGTGAGCTTGCCGCGGGGGAGGACGAATCCGCCGCCCGGGCCCTCTACCGCGCCTACGGCGGCGGGCTGTACGGCTTCGCGCTTCGCCGGCTCGGCGACCGTGGCCTGGCCGAGGAACTCGTCCAGGACGTCCTGACCCGCGTGTGGCGGTCGGCCGGCGACTTCGACCCCACGCGCGCGACGTTTCGCACCTGGATCTACGGCATCGCGCGCAACGCCCTGATCGATGCCGAGCGCCGCCGGTCGGTGCGTCCGCCGATGGCGCTCGGCGCGGGTCACGACGACCCCTCGTCCGACGAGCCGATCGAGCGGGCGATGCAGCGCTGGCACGTGCAGGAGGCGCTCGTGCGCCTGAAACCGGAACATCGCGCCGTGCTCGACCTCGTGTACTACCAGGGCATGACGATGGCCGGTGCGGCGGAGCGAATGGGCCTGCCGGTCGGGACGGTCAAGAGCCGCTGCTTCTACGCGCTCGAGAACCTGCGCCTGACGCTCGACGAGGCGGGTGCGCGATGACGCCCTGCCGCGAACATCGTGAGTCGATCGCCGCGCTCGCGCTCGGCGCCCTCGATCCGTCCGAGGTGACGCCGCTGCGCGTCCACCTGGCCGGGTGCGAGGCGTGCGACGCGTACGCCGACGAGATGATGGCGCTGCCGGCGCTGCTCGACCTGGCGGGCGGTATCGACGGCGCGAGCATCGAGGCTCCGCCGGGGCTGGAGGACGCCATCGCACGTCGCATCGCCGCAGCGGACACGGACCGCCGCCGCCGGCTGCGACGCGCGCGGCGGCCGCTGCTCGCCGGCATCGGAGGGCTCGCCATCGGTGCGGCCGCGACGCTGGGCGTCGTCGTCGCGATCGGCGGATTCAGCGACGACGCGGCGTCGGCGCGCGCCGTCGACCTGGCCGGCACCGACTCCGCGCCCACCGCGTGGGGCACGGCCGCGCTCAAGGCCGGGCCTCACGGTACCGAGATCCGGTTCCAGGCGGACGGTCTTCCGGCGTCGAAGCCCGGACAGCACTACGAGGTGTGGCTGTCCGACGGTCGCAACGGCATCACGGCGGGAACGTTCCGCGTGGGCGCCGACGGCAAGGCGCGCTGCACGCTCGGCACCGCGGGACGTGCCGAGCGTTTCCGCCTGGTCGACGTGACGGTCGAGTCGGATGTGGCCGGGGCGTCGGGCGTGCACAAGGTCGTCCTGCTCGGCGACATCTGACGCTCACCGGTTGCGCAGGTGCGCGGCGGCCGCGACGAGGTAGGTCCACAGCACGGTGTCGAGGTCGGGCTCGAGGCGCTGCTCGTCCAGGGCGGCGCGCATCTGCAGGAGCCAGCGGTCGTGGGCCTCCTGGTCGATCGCGAACGGGGCGTGGCGCATGCGCAGGCGGGGAGGACCGCGCAGCTCCGAGTAGGTACCCGGTCCGCCCCAGTACTGCGCCAGGAAGAGCCGCAGGCGCTCCTCGGCAGGCCCGAGATCGGCGCCCGGGTAGAGCGCACGCAGCACCGGGTCGGTCGTCACCCGGGCGTAGAAGGCTGCGACCAGCGCCGCGAAGAACGGCTCGCCTCCGAATTGCTCGTACGGCGTCAACGGGCGGAGGTGAGCGCCGCGGCTCGTCGCTGCTTCAGCCGGTCGCCGTCGCCGGCGCTCGCGTCGACGGCCATCATGCGGCCGGTCCTGTCGGCGACCGACGTGCCCCACCTGATCCGCGTCTCCGATCCCACTGAACGAGCATAGGCGGCGTGACACCCCCGGCACGGTTTCCCGACATGACGTGGAGGGGCGTCCGAACGATGTCGTTCGGACGGCGACCTTCCGGCTCGCGAGCTAGCGGAGAGGGGGGGATTCGAACCCCCGATGGACGGAAACGCCCATAACGGTTTTCGAGATCAGCGTCGATTGGCTCTATACCATGGATTGCGCGCGGTGCGCACCATGATGCGCACCAGTCTATCTGGTAGGCTCCCGCATGGTGGCGAGCAAGGCGAGAACGACCGGCGTGGTCACGAAGCACGGGCGCTCGTGTCCGTCGGGAGCCGATGAGCGTTGCCGGTGCCACCCGACCTACCAGGCCTGGGTCTACTCGCGGAGCGATGGCCGGAAGCTCTACCGGACGTTCGCGACGCTGG
>JBBQFB010000110.1:0-12420 GCA_038321545.1 Gaiellales bacterium | reverse complement strand
TCAAGCACCTCAAGGAAGACGTGCGCGAGGTCCGCGAGGGCTTCGAGTGCGGCATCCTGCTCGCCGGGTTCCACGACGAGCACGAGGGCGACGTGATCGAGTGCTACGAGACGCAGTACGTCGAGCGCACCGAGCTCTAACCCCCTGATCTGACCGGCCCATGCAGAGCTATCTCGCCCCGGACGCGAACGCCGGCGCGGTCGCGCTGGTGACGGGCGGCGGCACCGGCATCGGCCGGGCGATCGTCGCTGCGCTCGCGGCGTCGGGCGCGTCGATCGCGGTCTGCGGCCGGCGGCCCGGGCCGCTGGCCGAGACCCGTGCCGCCATCGAGGCCGCGGGCGGACAGTGCCTGACGTTCGCGTGCGACGTGCGCGAGCCCGAGCAGGTCGACGCGCTGCTCGAGTCCGTCGGCGAGCGGTACGGACGGCTCGACGTGCTGGTCAACAACGCGGGCGGCCAGTTCGTGGCCGACGCGGAGAAGATCTCGCTGAAGGGCTTCCGCGCCGTGCACCGGCTCGCGGTCGATGCCGTCTGGGACGTGACGCAGAAAGCCGCCAACCGGTTCCTGATCCCGCAGCGCTCAGGCGTCGTGCTGTTCATCGGTTTCTCGCCCCGCGTGCAGCCGGGGTACCTGCACGCGACGGCCGCCCGGGCCGCGATCGAGAACCTCGCCCAGGGCCTGGGAGCGGAGTGGTCGCGGTACGGCATCCGGACGGTCTCGTTGCGGGTCGGCAACGTGCTGACCGACGGAGCGGTGGAGGCCTACGGCGCCGAGGTCGTCGAGGGCTGGCAGAAGACGGTGCCGCTGGGGCGGCTCGGCCGGCCCGACGACGTCGGGCACCTCGCGGCCTTCCTGGCCTCGCCGGCCGCGTCGTGGATCACGGGTACGTCGATCGCGATCGACGGCGGTCAGGACAGCTGGGGCAGCGGCCCGCCTCCGGTCTGATCAGCGCCGGATCTTGACACTGGCCGACGAAACGGCGTACGTGCCGTAGCGGTTGCGGGCCGTGGCCGTGCACGACAGGCCCCGCCCGGCGTCGGCCGCGCTCGGCGTGTAGTGGAGACCGGTGCCGCGCATCTTGCCGGCCACGCGCCAGACGAACGACGTCGAGACCGGCTTTCCGCGCCACGCCGCTCGGCACGACGCCTGCGACCCGACCTTCTTGCCGCCGGCAATGCGCGGACGTGGCGTGAAGGGGCGGCCGACGAGCGTGACCGCTCTCGTCGCGCGAAACACGTTGGCGAACGGCGTGTCGGCTCTGAACTCGCACCGCACGGCCCGTCCGACGGCCGACGCGGGAACCTTGAACCGGCGGCCCTTGCCGATCACCGTTCGGCCGGCCTTCCAGAGCGTGAGCGACGGCCCACCGCCGACCACGGAAACCCCGGTGCACGTGGCGGTCCGCCCAGACCGCCGGGCGTTGTGGTGCGGCGTGCCCACGAGCTTCGGGAGCCGGACGCGGACGTCGATGCGCGCCAGCCCGCCACCGACGCGCCCAAGCGTGGCGTACAGCCTCCAGCTTGACGCGGCGCGGAGGGCGACGGTCGCCGATCCGGGCGCCGGCTCGTCGAGGAAGGACGAGATCGCAGCGCCCGTCGCCGACCCGGGCACCTGACCCCAGGTGAGGCCGTCGTCGGCGCTGGCCCAGAGGCCGTCCCAGTACGTGCCGGCATAGATCACGCCGCCGGCGTCACGATCGAATGCGAACGCGAGCAACGAAGCGGGGGTGTTCCCTCCCTGTGCGCTCCAGGTTCGGCCGCCGTCGTGGGAGACCACGACACCTCGTTCCTCGACGGCGACGAGGTGCGATGCGTCACGGGGGTCGACGGTCAGTCCGAACAGCCACCTGAACCCGGCGCCCACCTTGTGCCAGGTGCCGCCTCCATCGCGGGTGACGCTCAGCTCGACCTCGGAGAACGTTGCCGACAGGTGCCGCGTCGCGTACGCGACGCGCGGCTCCGAGGGCGCCGGGACGACGAGGGCGACCCGCGTCGACGCCTGGAAGCGCGGCCATGTCGTCCCGCCGTCATCCGACGCCGCGATGCCCGTGTCGCTGGCGAGGTAGACCGGCTGCGCGGGCGAGATGGCTCGCGTGAGCGAACTGGGGTTCCCGACGGCCGGGACCGGGAGCGCCGTCCACGCGCTATCGGCGTCACCGCGCCGGAGCAACGCGCCGGACGACAGGACGACGGCGCGTCCCGCGCCGTCGACGCCGAGCGACTGCACGGAGGCGAACTCGCCGCCGATGCTCGGAAGCCCGTCGTTCCAGAGTTCCCAAGGACCGCCGCTTCGCTGCCGGTAGGTTCCCTGGCCGCCGGAGATCACGGTCGAGCCGTCGTGCAGGCGAACGGCGCCGGTGATGAACTCGGCGGTGAGCCCGTCTGACGACCTGACCCACCCGGTGCCGCCGGTTCGGAGAATTCCCAGCAGCATGCTCGAGCCCAGCGTGGGCTCCGATCCGACGGGTCGCGCCACGGAGGAGAAATTGTCCGTCGGTGCCCGCGACCCGCTGCAGCCGATCAGCGACGACGCCAAGAACATGAACGGCTCCGGTGCGACGGCAGCACAGGAGCCGGTGCCATCGGCCCAGGGACCTCCGTCCAACGCTCGGTGCGCGATCGGCGACAGTCCCCAGGCGACGAGATCGGTGTACGGCGGAGGAAGGTCGACGCCCAGGGTGCCGGTTGGCAGGGTCTCCTCGCGCCACGTCCGGCCGTGATCGTCGGTCCGCCACAGCTTGAGCCCGCTGCCGACGCCGGTCGGCAGCCATTCCGCCGCCATCCAGGCGGTACCGGGGAGCGTCGGGTGCGGCAGTAGGATCGGGACGGTCAGGAGGTTGACCGAATCCCGGTCGTTCGTGCAGCTCTTGTCGACCCGGCCCGCGGACCGCCACGTGGCGCCGCCATCCTCGCTTCGGCGGACGTCGACCCACGCGCACACGTGCGTGAGCGAGTCGGCGTGCGCGTCGGCGGACACCGTCAGCATCTGCCGGCGATCCGCCGGCGCGATCAGCACGTCGTCGGCCGGCTCGTCGACCTTCTGCCACGTTCCGCCGCTCGCCGGACGGTACAGGGCCGAGCCGCTCGCGACGAACAGCGGGCTGGTCGGTGGCGCGCCGACGGCGAGCCCGCTGATCTGGACGTGGCTGATCGGATTGCCGTACGGCGCCCAGTTCGATCCGGCGTCGACCGATCGCCAGACGGTGTAGCCGCCCGCGTAGGCCACGGTCGGGTTGTTCGGGTCGCGCACGACCCTCGTCATCCACCCGCCGCCAGGGCCGGTCGACACCCACGCCGGCGGCGCCGCGGACACGGGGGTGCCGCACGACAGCAACGTGATGAGGACTACCAGGAACCGCCGCACTTACCGAGTGTACTACCGGTCCCCGTCCGTGCGCCGGCCCGTCCGGGCGAGGCGAGAACGACCCGCCGGTAGACTCTCCGCCCACGATGTCCAATCCCTACGATCGTCCCTCCGATCCCGCCAAGCGCCACTCCTCGGCGATCACCGACGGCCCCGACCGCGCCGGTGCGCGGTCGATGCTGAAGGCGAACGGGTTCACCGACGACGACCTGGCGAAGCCCATCATCGGCGTGGCGACGACGTGGACCGAGACCATGCCGTGCAACTTCAACCAGCGCGACCTGGCACAGCACGTCAAGGAGGGCATCCGGGAGGCGGGCGGCACGCCGATGGAGTTCAACACCATCTCCGTGTCGGACGGCGTCACGATGGGCTCCAGCGGCATGCGCGGATCGCTGATCTCGCGCGAGGTGATCGCCGACTCGATCGAGCTGGTCGCCGTCTCCCACCTGTTCGACGGCCTCGTGTGCATCGTCGGCTGCGACAAGACGCTGCCGGGCGCGGCGATGGCGATCGCGCGCGTCGACATCCCGTCGGTCGCCTTCTACAGCGGCTCGATCGCGCCCGGCACGTTCCGCGGCAAGGACGTCACGGTGCAGGACGTGTTCCAGGCCATCGGCGCGTACAACGCGAAGCAGATCAGCGCCGAGGACCTGCATGAGATGGAGTCCGTGGCGGTGCCGGGCACGGGTGCGTGCGGCGGCATGTTCACGGCCAACACGATGTCGGCCGCGCTCGAGTTCCTCGGCATCTCGCCGGCGGGGCTGAACGACGTGCCGGCGATCAACCGGGGCAAGGCGGCCTCGGCCGTGGAGGCCGGGCGCGTCGTCATGCGGCTCGTCCGCGAGGACGTCCGTCCGTCGCAGATCATGACCCGGAAGGCGATCGAGAACGCGGCCATGTCGGTGTCCGCGATGGGCGGGTCGACCAATGGCGCGCTGCACCTGATCGCGATCGCGCGGGAGCTCGGGGTGCCGTTCGAGCTCGCCGACTTCGACGACATCTGCGCGCGCACGCCCGTGATCGCCGACATGAAGCCGGGCGGCCGGTTCGTCGCGACCGACATGTTCGATGCCGGCGGTGTCGCCCTCGTGGCGCGCGAGCTGAAGCGCGGCGGACTCCTGCACGCCGACGAGATGACCGTCGACGGCCGCACCATCGGCGAGGTCGCCGACGCCGTCGTCGAGACGCCGGGCCAGCCGGTCGTGCTGCCGATCGACAAGCCGCTGAAGCCGCGCGGCGGCCTGGCGGTGCTGTGGGGCAACATCGCGCCCGAGGGCTGCGTGCTGAAGCTGTCCGGTCACAACCGCAACCACCACCGTGGGCCCGCGCGCGTGTTCGACAGCGAGGAGGACACCTTCGCCGCCGTCAAGGCCGGCACGATCAACAAGGGCGACGTCCTCGTGATCCGCTACGAGGGCCCGGCCGGCGGTCCCGGCATGCGCGAGATGCTGCACGTGACCGCGGCGATCGTGGGGGAGGGGCTGTCCGAGCACGTCGCGCTGCTGACCGACGGGCGCTTCTCGGGTGCCACGTACGGCTTCATGGCCGGCCACGTGACGCCGGAGGCGCAGCACGGCGGACCGATCGCGGCGCTCCGCGAGGGCGACATGATCGTGTTCGACGTCGACAGCCGCGAGCTCAACGTCGAGATCTCACCGGACGAGATGGCAGAGCGGATGCGCGACTGGAAGCCGCGCGAACCGCGCTACAAGCGGGGCGTGTTCGCCAAGTACGCGGCGACGGTGCAGTCCGCCTCGCATGGCGCGATCACGAGCTTCGACGTCTGACGTTTCGGTTGCGAAACCGGCATGAATCGGGAGATTTGCCCTCCCAAAGATAAGTAAAAGGTCGGAGTGAGAGCGTCGGGACATGGGCCGCCTGTCTCCCGGCCCCAGCGGGGCACGTCGTATCTGCGCGCTGTTCGCAGCCGGTGCCCCCCTGGTGGCGATCTTTTCCCTGATGCTCGGTTTCGGGCCCCTCGCCGGGACGGACTCCGCGCGGGGTGCAGCCGGTGGCGACGGCATCGCCGCGCTGTCGTCCGTTCCCGTTCCGGCGCCCTCTGACCTCTCGCCCTACGTCGCCGATCAGACGGCGGTGGTGCAGCTCGGCAAGGCGCTGTTCTGGGACATGCAGGTCGGCAGCGACGGCATCCAGGCCTGCGCCAGCTGTCACTACGCGGCCGGCGCCGATGCGCGGTCCGTGAACCAGCTCGACCCCGACCTGCGCAACGCCGTCACCGGCGGCGGCACCTTCACGCCCGGCCACGACGCGAACCAGCAGCTGACGGAGGCCGACTTCCCGATGCACCAGCTGGAGGACGTCACCGACCGCCTGTCGCGCGTGATCGCCGACTCCTCCGACGTCGTCTCCTCGCAGGGTGTCTTCAACGTCCCGTTCGAGGGGATCGAGGTCGGCCAGGCCGTCGAGCCCGGCACGAACGCCGGCGACGACCGCTTCACGCAGACCGGCCTCAGCACGCGCCGCGTCCCGGGCCGCAATGCGCCGTCCGCGATCAACGCGGTGTTCAACGGCCGCCAGTTCTGGGATGGCCGCGCGCAGGCCACGTTCAACGGCGTCAACCCGTTCGGCGACCGCGATCCCGACGCCATGGTGCTGCGTGCGACCGGCACGGGCCTCGAGCCCTTCCGCGTCAGCATCCAGCGCGCCTCGCTGGCATCGCAGGCCGTCGGGCCGCCTGGCAGTGACTTCGAGATGTCGCACTCTGGTCGCGCGTTCCGCGACATCGGCAAGAAGATGCTGTCGCTGATTCCGCTGTCGCGCCAGAAGGTCGACGCCGGCGACAGCGTGCTCGGCGCGCTGGCCGCCTCCGGTGGTGCCGACCCCGGCCTCGCGACGACGTACGACGCGATGCTGCGCAGGGCCTTCCAGCCGGAGTGGTGGAACTCGAACAAGATCGTCCGCGTCGCCGGCGACGGGACGCCGGCGATCGTCGATCGCCCGGCCCGGCCACTCGCGAGCGACGAGTACGAGCTGGGCGCGTACAACTTCTCGCTCTTCTTCGGCCTCGCCGTGATGGAGTACGAACGGACGCTGGTCTCCGACCAGACGCCGGTCGACCGCTTCCTGGCCGGCGACGGCTCCGCGCTGACCCCGCTCGAGCAGCAGGGCCTCGCGATCTTCACGGGCGGTCAGGGCAAGTGTGCCGGCTGCCACGGCGGCGCCGAGATGACCGCGGCCGCGGCCGCGAACGTCGAGGCCGAGCCGATCGAGACGATGCAGATGGGCAACGGCCAGACGGCTGCCTATGACGGCGGCTTCTACAACATCGGCGTCCGCGACACGAACGACGACCTCGGCGTGGGCGGCACGGATCCGTTCGGCAACGCGCTCTCGAACGCGCGTTTCCTCGGCATCGGAGGGCGCACCGCGGTCGACGGGTCCTTCAAGACGCCGGCTCTGCGCAACATCGCGCTGACCGCCCCGTACTTCCACAACGGCGGCGCGGCGACGCTCCGCCAGGTGGTCGAGTTCTATAACCGCGGCGGCGACTTCCACGAGGCGAACGCCGAGAACCTGGACTCCGACATCGACCAGCTCAACCTGACGTCGCAGCAGCAGGACGCCCTGGTCGCCTTCCTCGAGGCGCTGACCGATCCGCGCGTCGAGCAGCAGTGCGGAGCGTTCGACCACCCGGAGCTGTTCCTCGCGAACGGCCACCGTGCGCCCAACGGGACGGTCGGCACGACCGACCGCGGCGACGGCGCGGCGCGGGACTCGTTCGTGCAGGTGCCGGCGACTGGCCCGGACTGCGCCGCGAACCCGGCTACGACGAGGTTCCTGCAGTCGCCCGGACCCGAGGTGACGCCGCCCGATCCGCAGGCGCTGCTGCCCGAGACCACGCTGCTGTCGCGCCCGAAGGACGGCGCGATCTCGGCGACGTTCGCGTTCCGCGGCGGCGAGCCGCGCCTGACGGACCCGAAGACGTGGTTCCAGTGCCGGCTGGACGGCGCCGTCTGGAAGGGCTGCGCGAGCGGCGCGTCCGTGAAGGTCGGCGCCGGCCCGCACCTGTTCCGGATCCGGGCCGTGAGCGCCAACGGCGCCCGCGACGCCTCGCCGGCAATGGCCGCCTGGTGGGTGCCGTACGCGGGCGCGACGCGGTACTCCGGCCCGTCGCTGATCCCGGCCGGCAGGGCCACCCTGGTGGCCGCCGACGTCAAGGCTCCGAACGGGTGCAACAGCAGCCGGCTGGTGCGGTTCACGATCTCGAGTCGGAAGGGCACGTTCGCGCTCGGCACGACGCGCACCGACACGCTCGGCCGCGCCGTCGCGACCGTCCGCACGCGCGTCGCCCCGGGCACCTATACGCTGCAGGCGACCGCGGTCGGCTCGCGCAGCTGCCGCGTCTCGACGGGCACGGCGCGGGTCGTCGTCCGCCGCGCGCCGGTGGCCGTGCACGGCAAGGGCAGGACGGCGGGCGGCACGTTCTCGCTGAAGACGAATGCAAAGGGCATCGGCACGCTGAGCTTCTCGGCGTCGCAGGCCCTGCAGGTCATCGGCCGCATCGAAGCGGCCGTACAAGACGGTGACGAGGGGGTCGTCACCGGCACCGCGCGTGTCCGGTACTGGGACGCGCGGCATGGGCGGTTCGAGAAGGGCGGACGTTCCCTCTTCACGTTCTCGTACCGGGCCGGCCGTCACGGTGCGATCCGACTCGTGCTCCCTGCGAGCGGTCGCACGCCGACGGCAGCAGGCTGGACGCCGGTCACGGCCGGCGGGATCGCGCGGGTCGCGCCCTAGGCGCTGGCGCCCGCATCGAGGCGGCACTCCCGGTCGTCTGGAATCCGACCGGGAGTGCCGCCGCCAGCCTGTCAGCGTGTTTGGGACGTCTGGCGGACGGCGATCATCTGCAGCACCGCGTCGCCGTAGCGCTCGACGAACGTGCGACCGACGCCGCTGCAGTCGAGCAGGCCTGCCGGATCGGTGGGCCGCCGGATCGCGATGTCGGCGAGCGCGCGGTCGTTCGCGACCACGTACGCGGGCACGGTCCGGGTCGTGGCCTCGGTGCGCCGCCAGGCCCGCAGCTCGTCGAGGAGCTCGACGTCGATATCGGTTGCGGTGACCGGCCGCGGGTTCCGGCGCGTCCTGCCGGGCTGGGCCTCGACCGCGCGGCGCGGGCCCTGGCCGGGCGGCAGCAGCAGCGGGTAGCGGCCCTCGGTCGAGGCGAGACGCTCGCGCGCCACGGCCGCGCCGATCGCCGCGCGCACCTGCGGCGGGCGCAGGCCGCTCGCGACGCCGAACAGCGCGTGCTCGCCGTATCGGTCGCGATAGGCGTCGAGGCCGCGCACGATGCCATCGAGCCCGGCCCGACCGACGGATGGTTCGGCCGTCGCGGCGATCTCGACGACGGCGTCGACGAGCTCGTCGGGCTCCAGCCGCGGCCCGCGGCGGGGCGCGCCGTCGGGTGGCTCGTGGACGTCGCAGCAGCGGACCGTCGGGTGAGGCGGCTCGCGGTCGCCGAAGTACCGCAGCAGGCTCTCGCGGCGGCAGGCCTGCGAGTCGGCGTAGCGCTCGATGGCCTCCAGCTGCTCCCACCGAACGCGCTCGATCGCCCGTGCCCGCTGCTCGATCGCCAGCCGGCGCTCGCTGCCCAGCCGGCGCAGGTTGAGGCGACCGGTGATGACGGAGCCGGATCCGGGCTCGAGCTCGACGGCGCCGACCGCTTCGGCCGCCGCCAGCCAGGCGCGCGCGGCGTCGGGGTTGCCCTCCGCGAGGTCGCCCGGCGCGGCGTGGAACCGGCGGGTGTCGCCGTCTGCGACGCGGGCCAGTGCATCGAGCAGCCCGTCGACCTCGGCCGGACCGAATCGCGCCTCGCTGATGAAGCGGCCGATGATGCCACGGTCGGCCGGCGCGTACAGCAACACTGCGCGGGCCGGATCGCCATCGCGGCCGGCGCGGCCGGCCTCCTGGTAGTACGCCTCGATGGAGCCGGGCAGGTTCCAGTGCCAGACGGACCGCACGTCGGGCTTGTCGACGCCCATACCGAAGGCGTTGGTGCACGCGATGACGGCGTCGGACGACGCCATGAACTCCTGCTGGGTGCGCCGGCGCTCGTCGTTCGAAAGACCCGCGTGGTACGTCAGGCAACCGAGTCGCGCACCGATCTCCTCCACCGCGCGCCGCGACCGCGCGTACACGATTGCGGGCCGCGAGCCCGGCTCGGCGAGCCCGGCCTCGAGCGCCTCGCCCCGCAGCCGGTCGCCCGAGGTGTGCAGCACGTCGAACGTCACGTTCGGGCGGTCGAAGCCGGTGCGTACCTCGACCGGATCCCGGAGCCGCAGCCGGCGCGAGATGTCGAGCGCCACCCGTGGCGTGGCGGTGGCCGTGAGCGCCATCGTGGGCGGGTCGCCGAGCGCGTGCCGGACGGCCGCAAGGCGCCCGTAGTCGGGACGGAAGTCGTGGCCCCACTCGGACAGGCAGTGCGCCTCGTCGACGACCAGCAGGTCGACCTGGGCCGACGCGATGGCCCGCATGAAGCGGGCGTTCGCAAACCGTTCGGGTGCCACGTACAGCAGCCGCAGTTCGCCGTTCTGCAGCCGGTCGAGCACGTCGCGGGCGCCGTCGGCGCCGTCGGCGGAGGACAGCGCGGCGACGTCCTCGTGGCCGCGCCGCAAGAGCGAGTCGACCTGGTCCTGCATCAGTGCCACGAGCGGCGACACGACGACGGTGAATCGCAGGGCGCCGAGCGCCGGGAGCTGGTAGCAGAGCGACTTCCCCGAGCCGGTCGGCATCACCACCAGTGCGTCGCGCCGTGCCAGCGCTGCCGCCACCGCCGCCTCCTGCCCGGGCCGGAACACGGGGTGCCCGAAGACTCTCGCAAGGAGGCGCGCAGGGTCCGACGACGCCGAGGACACGGCCGTCACACTAGTGTCCGGGTCGGACGATCGGGCGTGAATTCAGCCGAAAGCTCGGTCAGGCGGGCACGCAGACCACGGGACACGATGCCGCTCGGATCAGCCCATGACTCGTCGAGCCCATCACGAGCGCCGCGAGGTCGCCGCGCCCGTGCGAGCCGAGCACGAGCATCGATGCGCCCTTCGACGCGGCTTCCAGCACGTCGACGGCGATGCCCTCGTCCGCCGAGCCGGTGATCTCGAGGCCGGGAACGGCCTCTCCTGCGGCGGCGCGGGCACGATCGACGACGCCGTCGGCGGCCTCGCTGACGGCCTGCGAGTCGACCATCGACGGCGCCGCGACGGCCATCGGGCCGAGCGCCACCGGCGTCGAAACGTGCCAGGCGTGGACGATGTGCAGGAACGTGCCGCGCCGCGCCGCGGCGTGGGCGGCGTACCGGACGGCGGCCATGCCCTCGTCAGTGCCGTCGGCACCTGCGACGACCGGCCCGCCGGGCGTCGACGGGTGGTGGACGACCGCCACCGGGCACTTCGCATGGTGGAGCACGCCGTGCGAGACCGATCCCAGCACGAGCGACTTCAGGTCGCCGCGGCCGCGGGAGCCGACCACCAGCAGGTCGGCGTCGGCCGCCGCGTCGACGAGGACCTCGACCGTGTCTCCGGCCATCGGCTCGCGCGCGACCGTGATGTCGGGCGCCACGGAAGATGCGATGGTCGCGGCGTGCGCGATCATCTCCTCGGCATCGCGCTCGCCGGGCTTGCGGTTCACCGCCTGGGGCGCGCCCACGGCGCCCGGGCTGACCGTCGCCGGTTCGGGCCAGACGTGGATGATCTCCAGGCTCGCGCCGCTCGCTGCCGCTTCGCCGGCTGCGAAGCGGACCGCCTCATCGCCGCTCGCGCTGCCGTCCGTGCCGACCACGATCCGTCCCATGCATGACCTCCACGATCTTGTCGCTGTCTAGGTTGTCACTCCGATCCCGCCATTTCAAACGTCGAGCCGCACTGAGCCTGCCGCGAACCCGACGACCTACACTCCGCCGGTGCTGCTCGACCACCTGCTCGAGGCCCTCGACGTGCGCGCGGTTCTGAACGGGCGGGACGGCGTCGAGATCGCCGATCTCGCCCACGACTCCCGCCGCGTCGCTCCCGGCGCGCTGTTCGTCTGCGTGCCCGGGGCGACCGCCGACGGGCACGAGCACGCCGCGCCCGCGGTCGCCGCGGGCGCCGTGGCGGTGGTCTGCGAGCGGGCGCTCGACCTGGCCGTTCCGCAGGTCGTCGTGGCGGATGCCCGGCGGGCGATGGCACCGCTCGCCGATCGGTTCTTCGGCGAGCCGACGAGGGCGCTTCGCGTGGCCGGCGTGACCGGCACCAACGGCAAGACCACCACCACGTACGTGACGCGCGCGATCCTCGAGGCGGCGGGTATTCGCTGCGGCCTGCTGGGGACGATCGAGCAGGTCGTCGGTGGCGGCGCCGAGCCGGTCGAGCGGACGACGCCCGAGGCGATCGACCTGCAGCGCACCTTCCGGCGCATGCTCGACGCGGGCGACGGAGCATGTGCGATGGAGGTCTCGTCGCACGCGCTCGACCTGCACCGCGTCGACGGTGTGCGGTTCGCGGCCGCGGCGTTCACGAACCTGTCGCGGGACCACCTCGACTTCCACGGCTCGATGGAGGAGTACTTCGCCGCCAAGGCGCGCCTGTTCGACGGCCGCTGTTCGACCGCCACGAACGCCGGCGACCCGTACGGCAGCAGGCTCGACGCGACCATCCGGTACGGCTCCGAGACGGCGGAGATCCGGGCCGAGGACGTCCACCTGGACGCGGGCGGCTCGCGGTTCCGGCTGGTCACGCCGGCCGGCACGGTGGCGGTGCAGACGCGCCTGCGCGGCGCCTTCAACGTCGCCAACGTGCTCGCGGCGGCGTCCCTGGCAGCTCTGATGGAGGTGCCGCTGGCCGCCGTCGCCGCCGGGATCGCGTCGCTGGACGGCGTGCCGGGCCGGCTGGAACCGGTCGAGGCGGGCCAGGCGTTCACGGTGCTGGTCGACTACGCCCACACGCCGGACGCGCTGAAGACGGTGCTCACGACGGCGCGGACCATCACGGAGGGCCGGCTGATCGTCGTGTTCGGCTGCGGCGGCGACCGCGACCGAGCCAAGCGGCCGCTGATGGGCGAGGTCG
>JBBQFB010000109.1:0-12511 GCA_038321545.1 Gaiellales bacterium | reverse complement strand
CCTGCCGCGGGCGGACACGAGCCCGATGATCGCCCGCGAGCTGGAGGAGTTCTTCGCCGGCATGGTGCCGGCCGGGGCCGCCGACGGCGCGCCGGTCCTCCAGGGCCCCGACGATGCCGTCTTCCTCTCGAACGTCAACGCGTGCTATCGCCGCGACGCGCTCGAGGCGATCGGGTTCCGCGACCTCCCCTACGCCGAGGACCAGGCGTTCGCCCGCGACCTGCTGGCCTCGGGGCGGCAGAAGGCCTACGTCCCGCGCGCCGGCGTGCTCCACGCCCACGACTACCCGTGGAGCGGGTTCATGCGCCGGTACTTCGACGAGTACCGCGGGCTGCGCCAGACGCTGGGCCACGTCGAGGGGATCGGAGTGCGATCGGCGACCCGGCACGTCCGCGCGGAGGTCGCGGCCGATCGCCGCTGGATGGCCACACGCGGTGTGCCGGTGGCCGACCGGCGCCGGCTGACCGCCCGCTCGGCGGCCCACCACGCCGGCCGGCGGGTGTTCTCGGCGCTCGGCAGCCGCGCGGAGCGCCTCCCGGCGCCGGCGCGGCGGCGGCTGTCGCTCGAGGGGCGCGAGGACGGCACCGCCCCGGCGCCGGGCCCAATCGACGCCGCGACGAGCCTGGCCGACGCCGGCCCGCCCTCGCGCAAGCACATCGCGGGGGCCTCCCGGGCCCGGACCTACCGCCCGCTGACCGAACGCCTGGGAGCGGGCCCGGTCCCGCTGCTCGACCCGGTGCCCGGGATGTCCGCGGCCACGCCGCTGCACATCGCCGTCGTCGTGCCGCCGTTCGGCCGCGGGTCGGGCGGCCACGCCTCGATCTTCCAGATCGTGGTCGAGCTGGAGCGGATGGGCCACACCTGCTCGATCTGGCTCGACGATCCGCTGGACACCCAGTACGAGAAGGCCGGCCACCTGCGCGGGGCCATCCGCGAGTGGTTCGCGCCGGTGCAGGGACCCGCGTTCAAGGGCTTCGACGCGTGGTTCGGCGCCGACGTCGCCGTGGCCACCGGCTGGCAGACGGTCTACCCGGTGCTCGGCGTGGACCAGACCCGCGCGCGGGCCTACCTCGTCCACGACCACGAGAACGAGTTCTACGCCACCTCGGTCGAACGCACGCTCGCCTCGCGGACCTACGACGAGGATCTCTTCTGCATCTGCTCGAGCCCGTGGCTGCTGGAGCTGATGGAGGGCTACGGGCGGCGCGGGAGCACCTTCCGCTTCGGGGTGGACCACGACATCTACCACCCGCGGCCCGTCGAGCGCAGCGACGACCTCGTCGTCTTCTACGGCCGCGGCACGACGCCGCGCCGCGCCGTGCCGGTCGGCATGGTCGCCCTTGAGGAGCTCGCCCGGCGGCGTCCACGCACGCAGATCGCGATCTTCGGCTCCGACGACGAGCAGTGGACGGCGTTCGACCACGACCACGTCGGCGTCGTCACGCCGGCCCAGCTCGCCTGGCTCTACTCGCAGGCGCGGGTCGGGCTCTGCCTGTCGATGACGAACCACTCCCTCATCCCGCAGGAGATGCTGGCCTGCGGGCTGCCGTGCGTCGACCTCGCGGGCTACAGCAGCGAGTCGGTCTACGGGCCGGACGGGGCGCTGGAGCTCGCGGAGCTCGACCCGGTCGCATTGGCCGCTGCGATGGCGCGCCTGCTCGACGACCGCGCGCGATGGGAGCGTCGCTCGCGCACCGGCCTGGAGTTCGTCGCGGGGCACACGTGGGCGGCGACCGCCTGCGAGGTAGTTTCCGGCCTGCGCACCGCACTGCGCGCGCGCGAGGCGCTGACGGTCTTCGCAACACCAGCCGCCCCGTGAGCGACCCGCCGGCGATGGGCGAGGGCGAGGGAGCCGGCCGCTTCCCCGCAGGTGAACGCGCGGGCCTCGGTCGCAGGCCCCCCGCTCCACTCGGCTGGCTGCTCGTCGCCGTGGCGACCTTCGGTATCGCCTGGGCAGTCATCGTCCCGCCCTGGCAGGCTCCTGATGAGAGTTCGCACTTCGGGTACGTCCAGTCCCTGGTCGACGGCCCGGGGATCCCCGACGGGAGCGGCGATAGACCCCTGTTTTCGTCCGAGCAGAAGGCGGCGGCCATCAGCTCCAAAGCCGACCAGACGGCGGGCGTGCCGTTCGCGCGGCCGGAGTGGAGTGAACGCCCCTGGAACGCCTGGCTGCGGTTCGACGCGCGACTGCCGTCGCGGCTTCGCTCGGACGGCGGCGGCGCCAACCCGGCCGGCGCGAACCCACCGCTGTTCTACCTCCTCGATTCGGCGGCCTACGCCGCGACCGGCTCCGGAAACATCTTTGCCCGGCTCATCGCGATGCGGGTGCTCGACGTGCTCTGGCTGCTCCTCACCGTAATCGCCGCGTGGCTCCTGGCCGGTGAGCTGTTCGCGCGCGACCGACAGCGGCAGCTCGTCGCGGCGGGCGTCGCCGGCCTCCTCCCCATGGTCACGTTCATCTCGGCGTCCGTGTCCCCGGATGGCCTGTTGTACGCACTCTGGGGCCTCGTCGCCTGGCTCGGGGTCCGGGTGCTCAAGCGGGGCCTGGGCGCTCGCGACGCCGCCGCCCTGTTCCTGCTCGCGGGCCTTGCCATCATCACGAAGGCCGCGAGCTACGCGCTCCTTCCCGGCATCGTCTTCGTACTCGGGCTGGGGCTGTGGCGGCAGCGATCGAGCGTCGCGGCAGAGATCGCCCGAATCGCGGCCGTGGCGCTCGTCGCGATCGCGATCCCAACCGTCGGATGGTTCGTCACCGCCCGAGCGCTCGATCGTCCGAGCGCCGCGCAGATCGCGCAGACGAGCACGCCGGCCGGCAAGACGAACGTGCGTCAGTTCGCGAGCTACGTGTGGCAGTACTACCTGCCCCGCCTGTGGTTCCAGCAGAAGTTCCCCACGATTGCAAAGACGCTCCCTGCCTACGACATCTGGATCACCACTGGGTGGGCGGCCTTCGGCTGGCTCGAGGTCCAGTTCCCGAGCAAGGTCTACTGGCTGTTCCTCGCGATAACGCTCGCTGCCGCTGCCACCGCCGTCGCGACGCTGCTGCGCGACCGTCGACGGGTGGACCGGGCGGTGGTGGCGTACTTCGCCCTCCTCGTCGTCCCCCTGCTGGGGGCGCTCCACTGGACCGAGTACCACCTGATCATCGGCGGCCAAGTCAACTTCAACCAGGGGCGTTACCTGTTCCCCCTTGTCGGGCTGATGGGGGCCATGGTCGCTCAGGCGCTCACCGTCGTGCGTGGGTCTTGGCGGGCGGTCGCCGCCGGCGGGGTCCTCGGCGGTCTCGTCGTGCTCCAGCTGTTCTCGCTCGGGCTGGTGCTTACGAGGTACTATGCGTAATCGCGCACTCGTCGCCTACGGCGTCGTCATCGGGTTGGGCCTCGGCTCCCTGATGATCGCGGCCGTGAGCACCGACCGTCGTCTCGCGTTCACGCTCGGGGTCACGCCGGCGAAGCCCGTGGTGACCCTCGCGCGCGGCGGAACGGTGTGCCAGTCGCCGGTCGATGTTGCCGCCGGGTTCAGCCGTATCCTGCTGTACCCTGGGACCTTCAGGCGGCCGGGACCGCCTCTCGGCGTCCGGGTGCTCGAGCAGGCGAGAGCGCCGCTGGCTGCCGGCCGGCTCGCCGGCGGCTATGCGGACAACGCGAAGCAGGTCGTCACGGTCGGGAACGTGGGCGCGGGGCGGTCGATCGCGGTCTGCGTCCGGAATCTCGGCAGCCGACCGGTCGCCCTGTACGGCGATGGTGCCGGCCGCGGGGCGCCCCTGCACGCCCGCGTTCGCGGACGATCAATCGGCGCGGACCTGAGCATAGAGTTCCTCCGGCGTCGCTCGATTTCGACGCTCGACGTCCTGCCCACGATGCTCGCGCGCGCCTCCCGATTCCGCGCAGGGTGGTTCGGGCCGTGGACTTTGTGGCTCGTCGCCGTCGCCGTTCTGCTTGTCGTGCCGGCGTCGATCGCCATGGCCGTGCGGGGCTCCGGGTCCGCGGGTGAGGGCTGAGGCTGACCGGCCACGCCCGATGGCGGGTTACACTGGCGAAACTCTCGGATGCGTGACGCGTTTGAGGCTCGTGATGACCTTCTCCACGGCGCCATCAGCACACCAGCGGATCGCGATACTCCCGGCGTACAACGAGGAGGGCTCCGTCGGCGGCGTGATCGCGGAGATCCATGCCCACGCGCCGGGCTACGACGTCGTCGTGATCGACGACGGCTCGACGGACACGACTGCTGCGCGGGCGACGGCCGCCGGTGCGAGCGTGGTACGGCTTCCCTTCAACCTGGGGATCGGCGGGGCGATGCAGACGGGCTACGCGTACGCCGCGGAGCGCGACTACCGAGTCGCCGTGCAGGTGGATGGCGACGGCCAGCACGACCCACAGCAGATAGAGCGGCTGGCCGCGAAGCTCCGTGAGGAGCCCGGGCTCGACATGGTCACGGGTTCGCGGTTCCTCGATTCCTCGGGGCGTGGCTATCGGAGCACCAGCACCCGTCGGCTCGGGATCCGGATCTTCTCGCGGATCGTCTCGAGAATCGTAGGGCAGGAGGTTACCGACCCCACCTCCGGGTTCCGCATGGTCACCCGTCGTGGCATCGAGCTGTTCGCGCGCGACTACCCACATGACTATCCCGAGGTGGAGGCGGTGCTGATGGTGCATGCCCATCAACTCACCAGCGCGGAGATCCCGACGGCGATGCGCGAGCGCGGCGCAGGCAAGTCCTCGATCAACTCGACCCGCTCCGTCTACTACATGATGAAGGTGCTACTCGCAATCTTCATCGGGCTCTTCCGAGCGCGGCCGTCGGTTCAGCCCGGCGACCGGGCGCCCGTCGCCGCCGAACACTCGATCTGATGGACACGCGGATCCAGGTCGTGGCGGTCGTAGTCACGGCAGCGCTGTTCGCGGTCATTCTCGAACTCGTCCGCCGCCGCCGGCTCATGGAACGCTACGCGATCCTGTGGCTCGTAGCCGCCGGGGTGCTGCTCGCCTTGGCGGTCTGGAGGAGCCTGCTGGAGACGGTCGCCTCGGCGGTCGGCATCTTCTACGCCCCGTCCGCGCTCTTCGTCATCGCCTTCGGGTTCGTCCTGCTACTGCTGCTGCACTTCTCGCTGGTCATCTCGCGACTCGCCGAGCAGAACAAGGTACTCGCGCAGCGAATCGGGCTGCTCCAGCAGCAACTCGAACACCACACCGGTGCCGACACGGCCGTCGGCGCCGGTCGTATCGAGGACTACGCGCATGCGGACACACCTGAGCCGGCGCGTTCCAGGGCCACGTCCTCGAGCGCGTGAGCGCGGGCCGCCCGGCGATCACGGTGGTCATCGTGACGCACAACAGCGCGGGTCACATCGGCGCCACACTGACCGCGCTCGCGCCGCAGCTGGGCTCGTCGGACGAGATCGTCGTTGTGGACAACGCCTCGAGCGACGACACCCTGGCGGTGGTCGGGGCATCGGGCTCCGACGTTCGCTGTGCCGGCGCGGGCGCGAACCTCGGGTTCGCCGCGGCATGCCACATGGGCGCACGGACAGGTGCCGCCCCGCTGCTCCTGTTCCTGAACCCCGACGCCCTGCCAGCGGAATCGTGCCTGGACCGGCTCCGCGCGGTCGCCGCGGCGCAGCCGTCATGGGCGGCCTGGCAGGCGCTCGTGACGCTCCCTGGCGGTCGAGCGGTGAACAGCGACGGTGGAGTCACGCACTACCTGGGCTTCGGCTGGGCGGGCGGGCTCGGGCGGCCGGTCACCGACGGTGTCGGCCAAGCCCACGTGTCGTTCGCGTCGGGCGCCGCGCTCATGATTCGGCGGACCGCGTGGGAGGCGACTGAGGGCTTCGATGAAAGCTACTTCATGTACGGCGAGGACCTGGACCTCTCCCTTCGCCTCTGGCTGACCGGTTCCGAGGTGGGAATCGAGCCGCGGGCACGGGTCGAACACGACTACGAGTTCGCCAAGGGCGCGCAGAAGTGGTTCTTCCTCGAGCGCAACCGCTGGAGCACGGTGATCGCGGACTACCCGGGTGCCCTCCTTGGGTGCGTCTTGCCGGCGCTCCTCGCGTTCGAGCTGGCCCTGCTGCCGGTCGCCGCACGGCAGGGATGGCTCGGTGCGAAGCTCCGCGCCCAGGCCGCGGTGATCCGCTCCCTGCCGGCGCTCCTCGCGCGCCGCCGTCGGGTGCAGGCATCGCGCCGGGTGAGCGTCGACGCCTTCGCGCGCCGTCTCACAGCATCTCTCGACAGCCCGTTCCTGGGGCGAGCGACGGGCATGCCAGCGCTCGCTAACGGCCAACGTGCGTATTGGCGAGCGGCCCGCATCGCGGCCGCGGCCATCGATCGACGCCTTGCCCCTCCCGACAGGCGGTGAGGGTCGGCCTCAACCTGGTCTTCCTCGTTCCCGGCGAAACCGGCGGTCGGGAGACGTATGCCCGGGAGCTCGTCGGAGGCCTACGCGCCGAACGGCCCGACCTTGACCTGACCGCGTTCGTCAACCGGGAGACGACGGACGCCGGCGGCTTCGAGAACCTCCCGGTCACCGTTGTCCCTTTCCGGGCCCGGCGCCGACACGAGTGGGCGGCCGCGGAGCAGATCGTCCTTCCGAGGCTGGTCGCCCGGGCGCGCGTCGATGTCCTGCACAGTCTCGCCAACACCGCTCCGGGTTGGGGCCCCTACGCTCGGGTCGTCACGATCCACGACACGCTGTTCCGGCGTCATCCTGAATTCCACACTCGCGCCGCGCTCGCCGGCACGAGCGCGCTCCTACGGCTGGCTGCGCGTCGTTCGCACCGGGTGATCACGGTGTCCGAGGCGGCCGCGGACGACATTGTCGCGACGTTCTCGCTGCCACGCTCCAAGATCGACGTCGTCCCGAACGGCGTGGCGAAGCCCGCGCCGATCGACCCGGACCTCGGATCCGCGCTGCGCCGAAGGCTCGGCCTGGCCGAACGCCCGCTCGTTCTGGCAGTCGCCACCCGGCTGCCGCACAAGAACCTCGGGCTCCTCATTGAGGCGCTCGCGGCCTCGTCGACCGAACGCCGTCCGGCCCTGCTCCTCGCGGGCCAGGCGACGTCGTTGGACCGAGAGCTCACGGCGCACGCTCGCGCCCTCGGGGTTGCGAGTGACGTCGTGATCACGGGGCGCCTGTCGGCACGGGAGCTGGAAGCGGCGTACGCCGCCGCCTCGTGCCTCGCGGTCCCGTCGCTGTACGAAGGGTTCGGACTGCCCGTGCTGGAGGCGATGGTGCGCGGCGTGCCGGTCGCGTGCTCGGACATCCCCGCCCTGCGCGAGGTCGCCGGGGACGCCGCCTCGTTCTTCGGACCCCGCGACCCACGAGCCGCCGCGATGGCGATCGACGCGATCCTCGCGGACCCGCGACTTGCCGACTCGCTCCGGGACCGCGGTCGCGCCCGCGCGGCGCGCTTCTCGTGGACCGCGGCGGCACGCCTCACGGCCGCGAGCTACGAGCGCGCCATCGTGACGCGATCCGCAAGGACGAAGACCCGGTTCGTGTAGTCACTCGGGGTATCGTTGAGGGTCGTCTGCGGGCGGTACGGGAGCCGGAACCGCGCGTACGCCGCGAGATCAGCCGGGCGCTTCCTGAAGCGGGCGAGAACGAGGATCTTGAACTGCCGCTCGACGTCCCGGAAGTCACCGTGGAAGAGGAAGCGCACGGAACCGCGATGGTCCGAGAAAAGAGCGTGGAGCTCCTCCAGGGTCGGCAACCCGTTGCGCGCATGCTCCGCCAGCCACGGGTGCCCCTCGCCGGTCAGCGAGCGATACCAGTCCTGTAGCTCCGCCTCCGCGGCTACGTGCGCACGCGTGCCCAGCGGACAACAGAGGATCGCCCGGTCGCGCGCTACCCGAAGGATCTCGCGAACGAACCGGGCGCGTTCCGCCGGCGGAACGTGCTCGAGCGCGTCCAGGCTCGTCGCCACAGCGAACGCGCCATCTGGGAACGGCAACACGTCCGCTGGCACGACGACGTCCGCCGGCGGGGCCACGTTCGCGGCGACCACCCGGGTCCGCGGCAGGAAGCCGGCGAGCTGCGCCGGCATGCCGCCGACATCGATGAGGTCGACGGGATGGCCCACCAAGCGGGCGACGACCAGGTGCCGCTCCCACGTGTCCGCGGCGGTCAGGGCACGATTGTCCAGCACGGCGCGTAAGCGCGCGGCGAATCGCTGAGCCACGAGTCGCACGCTACCGTCCGACCCTGCGTGGCGGCGTCCTGGTGGATCATCGTGGTGTCGTGGAACGGGCGTGACGACACACTGTCCTGCCTGGACGCGCTCCGGCCTCTGGTCGACTCCGACGTTGCCGTGGTCGTGGTGGACAACGGCTCCACTGACGGGACCGTCGAGGCGGTCCGTACGCGTCACCGCGGATTCGACGTCCTGGAGAACAAGCGGAACCTGGGGTTCTCGGGCGGCAACAACGCGGGCATTCGTCACGCCCTCGAGCGAGGGGCGGAGTGGGTCGTGCTGCTGAACAACGATGCGACTCTGGAGCCGGGCGCGATCATGGCGCTCCAGGCCGCGGCGGCACAGCGGCCCCGCGCCGGGGTCCTCGCCGGGAAGCTGCTCATCGCGGATCCGCCGGACCGGATCTGGTTCGCCGGGCAGTCCTTCTGGCCAGCGTTCGGCTACGGCGGGCGCCCGCGGGGCTACGGCCGCCGAGACGCCCCGCGGTACCGGATCCCCGGACCGACCGACCGCGCCGCGGGTGCGCTCATGGCGGTGTCGCGGACAGCGCTCCAAACCGTCGGACTGCTCGATAACGAGCTCTTCGCGTACGTGGAGGACGTGGACTGGTGCCTGCGCATGCGTGCCGCGGGCTTCGAGGTCTGGTTCGTCCCGGATGCCGTGGCCCGCCATCGCGTGTCGGCGTCGACCGGCGGCGAACGCGGATCGACGCACGCCCTCTACTACGGCGTGCGGAACACGATCGCGGTAAGCGAGCGACATCGCCCGCTGCCCTGGCCCCTGCGGTCGTTGCGACGGGGCTTTGTGTTGAGCGTCTTCCTCGCGCAGGCCCTTCTGCTGTCTGAGGGCCGAACCTCGTTCGTGCGCGCGGTTCTCGACGGCTTCGCCGACGCCCGCGCCGGTCGCTACGGAGAGCGGAGCAGGCGAGCGTAGGCTTTGCGCAGTCGCTCCGCCGCGCGCTCGCTGGAGCAGCGGCGAAGGACTTCGTCGTCGAGCCCGACGGTCGCGGGACCCGATCCGTCGAGCGCGTCGGCGATCTCGCCCGCGATGGCCCCCCAGTCGCCCGGGGGGACGAGTGCCGCGGCGTCGCCCACAACTTCCGGGATCGCCCCTGTCCGCGTCGCGATGATAGGAAGACCGGCCGCCATCGCCTCGACGAGGACCATCCCGAACTGCTCCTCCCACGATCGCGTGGGCAAACTCGCGAGCACGAGACACGACGCGGAGGCGTAGACGTCCGGCATGGCGTCGTAGGGAACCGAGGGGCGGAACTCGATGGCATCTGCGACCGCGAGCTCGTCCGCCAGGCGCGCCAGGCGCCCGCCCTCGGGCCCGGCACCGACCACGAGCAGTCGGATGTCGACGCGTGGCCGGCCGGCGAGCCCCCGGCGGAGCGCGGCGACGGCCCGAATGACGTCCTGATGGCCCTTCTCCCACACGAGGCGTCCGGCCGACAAGACGAGCGCCGAGCCGCGCGCGGACGGCTGACTCCGCGCAGCTGCGAAACGGTCGACGTCGACGCCGGGGGGCGCCACGAGAATGCGCTCCGGATCGACGCCCTCGAGCAGCAGCGCGTCCCGCGCGCGGTCGGTCGCTGCGAGCGCTAGATCGACGGCCGGAAGCACCGCACGGCGGTAGCGGCGCTCGCGGGGCCAGCGGTACGCGCCGAGCCACGGGATCGTCTCCCACACCGTCAGGACGAGCCGAAACCCGAGGTGTCGGCGCAGGCGTGCCGCCTGGGCGCTGAACCACGTGCCGATCTCGGCCGAGTGGACGATCTCGGCGCCCTCGAAGACGTCGGCCAGGCCGAGGTACCGCTCGCCGATCGCGTAGGCGGCCGCGCCGGCCGGGCGCCCGGCGGGAAGCGCGTCGCGGGCGCTGCGGACGCGCCGCACGGGGATCTCGATCCCTGCTGTCTCGTACACGTTCGAGCCCGTGACGACGACGAAGATGTCGTACTCGTCGAGGAGCTCGCGCCAGGGCCGCAGGTCCCACGGGTTCGCGAGGTGCCCGCGGAGAAGGACGACGCGGGGCCGGCGGGCCATGGTCAACCTCCCGCGTTCACCGCGAGGACGAACCATTGAAGGGCGACGAACTCGGTGGAGTGGCCGCGCGTCAGCCGGCCCGCCGCCCGCCGCGGCCGCGAGAGCGGGCTGTGGGCGACCGAGCGCACCGACCACCCGGCCCCCTCGATCGCCGCCAGGAGGTCGGAGCGCGTGAACCATCGGAGGTGGGTGTCGTCGCGATGCCCGAAGTCGGCGTAGCCGAACGTGCCGCGCACCACGAGGTCGTACACGAGCGAGAGGTGCCGAGCGTTCGGAAGCGAGACGTGGAGCCGCCCTCCCGGCGCGGCGCGCTCGCGCAGGCGCCCGAGGACCGTCCACGGATCCACGAGGTGCTCGAGGACGTCGTAGCAGCAGATCGTGTCGAAGGACTCCTCGATCCGCTCGAGGGCCGCCTCGACGGACCCCTCGAGCACGAGGTCGCATCGCTCGCGGGCCCGCGCCGCTGCGACGGGGTCGAGCTCGATGCCAACGACGCGAGTCGCGCCACGCGCGCGCAGCGCCTCGGCGACCCCTCCACCGCCGCAGCCGACGTCGAGCACGGACCCGATCGGGGGCGGCAGCCTCGCGACGACGTCCTCGCGCCGGTTGTCGTAGTAGCCGGCGTCCTTGCGGGCCGCGGCGGGCACCGGATCCGGCATCACCGAGCCACCTGCCGGTCGCGGCGCGCGAACGCCTCTACGATCTCGGGCGGCACGACCCGGAGGACGAGGGCGAGCGCGACGAAGATCGCCGTGGCGACGACCGCTTCGAGGACGACGCCCAGCCCGGGGACGAGCAGCACGCAGGCCCCGGCCCCGGCCGCGAGCAGCGGCTTCCAGGCGTTCGCCATCGGCGGAGCGAGGCGCCGGTCCTCACGGCGCAGGAGAAGCCAGAGCGCCGCCGCGAGGACGGCCTCGGCGACGACGGCCGCGACGGCCGCGCCGACGGCGCCGGCGATCGGGACCGCCGCGACGCCGAGGCCGATGGCGAGGCCGAGGGCGAGGCCGTTCGCCCACGCCATCGCGCGCTGGGCGTGGATCGCGAGCAGCCCGAGCTGCACGGCCTGGCCAACGAACACGAACAGGAGCGAGATCGCCTGGACGCGCAGCACGGGCACGGCGCCGGCGTAGCTCGCCCCGCCGACGATCTCGATCGCCGGACGGGCGAGCACGACCACGGCGAGCACGATCCCGCACGCCGCCACGATGCCGGTCTCGGTGATGCGCCGCAGGGCGTGCGCGAGCCGCGGGCGGTCCTCGACGCCCGCGACCGAGAGGACAGGGAGCGCGGTCGCCAGCACCAGGGTCGGAAGCACGAACAGGGCCTCGTAGATGCGGAAGGCCGTCGCGAACTCGCCGGTCTCGACCGCGGTCCCGACCAGCGACACGACGACGATCAGTACGCGGAAGTAGACGAGGTTGAGGCCGACTGCCACCGCGACCGGCGCCGTCGTGCGAACGAGAGCGACGAGCTCGCGGATGTCGCGGCTCATGGGGACGCGGAACGCGTGTCGGCCGACGACCCACGGCGTCACCGCGAGCGCGATGACGCCGACGGCGATCGGGATCGCGAAGAACGGGAGGAGCGGCGCCCCGACGAGGACGAGCACGATCGTCGTGCCGAGGGTGACGACCTGCTTCAGGACCTCGACGCCCGTCACGGCGCCGATCCGGAGCTCGACCGAGAGCGGGAGCAGGAAGGCGGCCTGCACGTTGACCAGCACGATCCCCGCGCCGGCGATCGCCGTGCCGGCGATCATCGTCCCGTCGTAGCCCGCGACGACGGCGAACAGCACCGCGAGCCCGACGCCGACCGGCGTGATGAGCAGCCGGAGCGTGACGATGCCGCCGAGGATCCGCTCGCGCTCGATCGCCGAATTGCGCACCGCGAGCTCGCGGCTGCCCACCGCCGTCAGGCCGACGTCGCTCAGTCCGCCGACGATCGTCACGAGCGCCATCACCGTCGCGAAGCGGCCGAAGTCGGCGACCCCGAGGTGTCGGAGCAGGAAGACGGCGGTCGCGAGACCGATCAGGAAGGTCCCGCCGTAGCCGAGCGTGCGGACGAGGCCGCCGCGAATCACGAGCCCGCCCGTGCGGTCCGACCGCAGGACGTCGGGTTCGGCGTCAGCGGCCGGGTCGGTCTGGGAGCGAGCGGTCATGCGCGAGCCGGCGAGGCCGGGGGCCCATCGTCGCACGCGCCGTCCCGGCGGCCACGCAGCTACGCTCAGCACATGCCGAGGGAGTGGGCACTGCGCGGTCGGCTCGCCGCCGCCGGA
>JBBQFB010000108.1:0-12607 GCA_038321545.1 Gaiellales bacterium | reverse complement strand
GGCGCGGAGCTGATCGCCGACGGCGGCATGACGGCCGGCGTTCCGTTCCCGACGCCGGGCTAGGCCCGCTGCCGTGTGCCTCGTTCCGGTGGAGTAGATGCGTCGTCTTGGCGCTTGGGCGTGGCCGGTCGCTGGCCTGTGGGGTGTATCGATTCTGGTGCCTGACCCCATCCTCCGTGACCCGGCAAATCGCAGACCCCCGAGGCTGTCGACTCCGTGCCAGGAGGCGGTCTGGCCTAGACCACCGCGATCGGCGCCGTCATCGAGCCCGTCGAGCCCTTCGTCTTGTTCGGCGCGAGCAGGAACAGGAACTCCGAGAAGCCACCGTCCACGAGCTCCCGCGTCTTGATGTTCTCGATGATGTACGTGCCGGTCTCGCACAGCAGGTGCTGGTGGACGACGAGCAGCTTGCCCGGCTCCTCCGGCGGCCACGACTCGAGGGCCCAGTTGTCGGCGCCTACCAGCGACACGCGACGCTCGGTCAGCCAGTGGGCGCCCTGCCAGCCGAGTCCCGGCTCGAGGGCGCCGTAGCGGTCGTTGTCCACGTTCCACAGCGACGACCAGCCGGTGTGGAACAGCACCACGTCGCCGGGGTCGACGTCGACGCCCTGCTTCTCGCAGGCCGCCTCGATGTGCTCCGGCGTGATCGCGAAGCCCTCCTCCAGCATGGCGGTGCCCTCGATCGCTGCGATGTCGAGGCAGACGCCCCGCGCCACCCACTGCGGGGCGTGCTCGATGCCAAGGCGGCGCAGGCCGGTCGGCGAGTAGATGTCCTTGTAGTGGAAGCCGTTGTAGTAGCGGCCGTCGATTCCGAGGTGGGCGAGGCCGTCCAGGTGGCAGCCGATCTGGTACGTCTGGTTGACGTGCTCCTCGAACCAGGAGACGTGGGCGCCGTCCGGCTCCGTCAACGTCGCCTCGAGCTGGCCGTGCGCGAGGATCAGCTGGTGCCAGGCGCGCGGCGGGTACGCCGGGATGCCTGGCTCGAGCAGCTGCGCGAGCTGGATGACGCGTCCCTGCTTCGGGATCTTCAGCGCCGCCATCGCGCGTTCGGGCGTGAGCTCGTTGCCCGCGCCCAGCTCGTCCTCGGCACCGTAGCGGGACGGCCACCACTGCGGGCTGTTGCGGCCTCGGCCGTCGTAGGCGCCAGGGGCGTGGGCGTCGGTCATGGCTTCCTCCCATCGCGGAGCGGGGTCTGGTGCAGCGCACGCGCGCGGGCCAGGAGCCCGTCGGCATCGAGCCGGTAGTGGCGGTACAGGTGCGTCGGCGGGCCGATCAACGAGTACTCGTCGGCCGGCATCCCGGCACGATGCAACACGACGCCGCCGACGCCGTTGTCGACCAGCGCGTCGGCGCACGCCGAGGCGACGCCGCCGATCACGTTGTGCTCCTCGGCGACCAGTAACCGCCCGGTGCGCTCGGCGTAGCGGCAGATCGTCGCGGCATCGAACGGCCGCACGGTGTGCACGTCGAGCACGGCCGCATCGATTCCCTCGCCGGCGAGCCGCCCGGCCGCCTCGAGCGCCGCCGCCACGGTGATGCCGTTCGCGACGATCGTCAGGTCGCGGCCGTCGCGCAGGACGCTTGCGCGACCCAGTTCGATCGCCGGCGAGTCCGGCCCGTAGACGTCGGGCTCGCGCCCCCGGCCGAGCCGGATGTACACGGGACCCGGCACGTCCAAGGTGGCCTTGAGCAACCGCTCCGTGGACGTTGCGTCGCACGGGCAGACCACGGTCAGCCCGGCGATCGAGCGCATCAGGCCGAGGTCCTCGGTGGCGTGGTGCGACGTGCCGTAGAAGCCGAGCGAGATACCGGCGTGGTGCGCGAGGATCCGCACGGGCAGCCCCGGATACGCGAGATCGGTACGGATCTGCTCTCCGCACAGCAGGCCGACGAAGCTCGCGAACGTGGCCGCGTACGGCACGTACCCGAACGTCGCCAGGCCGGCCGCCATCGACACCATGTGCTGCTCGGCGATGCCGACGTTGAAGAACCGGTCGGGATGCCGAGCCTGAAACGGGTCGGTGCGGTTCGAGTACATCAGGTCGGCGGTGACGATCACGATCCGGTCGTCGGTGTCGGCCATATCCGCCAGCACCTCGCCCGCCACGGCCGCCGTGGCAAGTCGCGACGACGTGGCGAGATCCCAGCTCTCGGGCTCCGCCGGTACCGGCGCGCGCGGTCGCCCGTCAGCCATCGTCGGTCCCGATCTCGGCCAGCGTCGCGACCGCGTCGGCGGGCGCCAGGTAGCCCAGGTGCCACGTGCGCGACGACTCCATGTAGCCGACACCCTTGCCCTTGACCGTGTGCGCGATCAGCACCTGCGGACGCCGCGACGTGGTCGGCGGCAGCTCGGCGAACGCCGCGAGCAGCGCCGGGACGTCGTGCCCGTCGACCTCGCGGGCATCCCAGCCGAAGGCGCGGAAGCGGTCGCCGATCGGCTCGACCGACATGACGTCCTCGGTGTCGCCGTCGAGGCCCATCCGGTTCCGGTCGACGATCGCGCAGACGTTGCCGAGCCGGAAGTGGGAAGCCGCCTGTGCCGCTTCCCACACCTGGCCCTCGTTGAGCTCCTGGTCGCCGAGCAGCACCCAGATGCGCACGTCCGGCAGGCCCCGCAGACGCGCCGCGGCCGCCATGCCGGTGCCGATCGACAACCCGTGGCCGAGCGAGCCCGACGAGAAGTCGATGCCCGGCACGCGCCGCATGTCGGGGTGGTCGCCGAGCGGGCTACCGAGGCGCGTGTAATCGTCGAGCCACGCCGTCGGGAAGTAGCCGCGCTCCGCGAGCAGCGGGTAGACGCCGACCGCGCAGTGGCCCTTCGAGAGGATCAGGCGATCGCGGTCGGACGCATCGGGGTCGTCGCGCAGGCGCATCACGCCGGAGTACAGAGCCGCGAGGATCTCGGCCGCCGAGAAGACGCTCGTGTAGTGGCCGCTCTTCGCGATCCCGATCAGCCGGACGGTCTCGCGCCGGATGAACCGCGCGCGGCGCTCGACAACTGCGGGATCGATGGGATCTGGCACGCTGCTCGCTCCTTCCGGGCGCGATTTGACGCGGCGACAATATCACGGATAGGATCCAATCGAGATCTGATGGATGCCAATCTCCCGGATAGCAGCGCGGATCCCGGCGCAATTGGATCCAATGCAGCGCATGAGGTATCGATCACCTCGCGGGTCGACCTCGTCACCGCGGCGCTTCGCGATGCGATTCTCGACGGTCGCCTGGCGCCCGGCGAGCGCATCAGCCAGGAGGGCGTCGCCGACGACCTCGGCACCAGCCGCGTGCCCGTGCGCGAGGCGTTTCGCCGGCTGGAGAGCGAGGGGCTGATCATCCTCGTCCCGCGCAGCGGCGCATGGGTGGCGAAGCTCGCGTTCGACGAGTACACCGAGGTCTACCGGATCCGTGAGTGGCTGGAACCGCCCGCCATCGCGGCCAGCGTCCCGTACCTCACCGACGCGCAGGTGGACGAGCTCGGCTCGCTCGTCGAGGCGATGGAGGCCGCGACCGAGGCGATCGTGTGGCTCGACCTCGACCGGCGGTTCCACCTGCTCAGCTACGCCGGTGCACCGCTGCCGCGCCTGCGCCGGATGATCGAGGGCTTCTGGAACACCACCCAGCAGTACCGGCGCGTGCACTTCGACTACCTGGGCGGCTCCGGCGACCTCTCGCAGGTGCACGCCGAGCACCGCCTGCTGCTGAGCGCGATCGTCCGCAGGGACGCCGACGCGGCGGAGGAGTTGCTCCGGATGCACATCCGGCGCACCCGCAACGACCTGGCCCGCTCGCCGGAGCTGTTCGACCAGTGAGCGTGCGGCCCCGCGATCCGGACCAGGTGCGCCTGCTGGAGGCCGACGAGGCGAACCTCTGGCACCCGTTCACGCGCCAGAAGGCGTACGACCCGGGCCGCATGATCATCGCCGGCGACGGCTGCTGGGTGACCGACGTCGACGGCCGCCGCATCCTCGACGCGTTCTCCGGCCTGTGGAGCATCAACCTCGGCTACGGCCGCTCCGACATCGTCGCGGCCATCACGGCACAGCTGCAGGTGCTGCCCGCCTCGTCGCTGTTCGGCCAGGGGCACCCGCTGGCCGCCGAGCTGGCGGAGCGGCTCGCCCGCCGCGCGCCCGGCAACCTCGACCGCGTCTTCTTCTCGGTGCAGGGTTCGCAGGCGGTCGACACGTCGCTCAAGCTCGCGCGCCTGTACTGGCGGGCGCGCGGCCGCGTCGGCAAGACGATCCTGGTGACGCGCGACCGCGGCTACCACGGCACGTCGTTCGGCGGCATCAGCATGCAGGGCATGCCGGCGCTGCGGCTGCCGTTCGAACCGACGCTGCCCGACGTCCGCCGCATCGCCGCCCCGTTCTCCTACCGCTGCCGGCACTGCCAGGACCAGTGCAACCTGGGCTGCGCCGACGAGCTCGAGGGCCTCGTGCAGACCGAGGGAGCCGACCGCATCGCCGCCCTGATCGCCGAGCCGGTGCTGGGATCGGGCGGCGTGATCGTGCCGCACCCCGACTACCTGCCGCGCCTCCGCGAGATCTGCGACGCGAACGAGATCCTGCTGATCGCGGACGAGATCATGACCGGCTTCGGGCGCACCGGCCGGTGGTTCGCGATCGACCACAGCGGCGTCGTACCCGACATGCTGCTGGTCGCGAAGGGGCTCACGGCCGGGTACATGCCGCTGGCCGCCACCATCGTCACCGACGACATCTTCCGCGCCGTGACCGCGCAGGACGTCCCCGGTCCCGAGTTCGCGACCGGGAACACCTGGGATGCGCACCCGCCGGCCTGCGCCGCCGCGCTGGCCGTGCTCGACGTGCTGGAGCGCGACGACCTGGTCGGCCGCGTGGCCGGCATGGCGGAGCGCTTCGCGCACGAGGTGCGCCGCGTCGAGGAGGTCGGCATCGTCGGCGACGTGCGCGCGATCGGCCTGGTGGCGGGCATCGAGTTCGTCCGCGACCGCGCCACGCGGGAGCCGTTCGGGCCGGCCGACGGCGTCGCGGCGCTGTTCGCCGAGCATTGCTGGCGGCGCCGCGTGATCGTGCGCCCGCTCGCGAACGGGGTGGTCGCGATCGCGCCGCCCTTCGTGATCTCCGAGGACGAGCTGGCCTTCATGGGAGACTCCCTCGTCGCCGCCGCGCGGGCGACGCGCGACGATCTCGCGCGATGAACTGAACTGCAGGAGGCGCAATGGCGATGGTTCTGGAAGGCATCCGCGTGGTCGAGCTGGCCCGGTACATCTCGGGGCCGTACTGCGGGATGCTGCTCGCCGATCTCGGCGCCGACGTGGTCAAGGTCGAGACGCCGGGCGGCGACCCGACCCGGTTCGAAGGACCGTGGATCGGCGACGAGAGCCTCTACTTCGCGCAGATGAACCGCAACAAGCGCGGCGTGGTGATCGACTCGCGCTCCGCGGCCGGGCACGCCGAGCTGACCGAGCTGCTGCGCACGGCCGACATCCTGATCGAGAACTTCCGGCCCGGCGTGATCGACACGATGGGCTTCGGCCGCGAGGCACTCGCCGAGCTCAACCCGCGCTGCATCACGGTCAGCGTGTCCGGCTTCGGCCAGCAGGCGGAGATGCGCGACCGCACCGCGTTCGACTGCATCCTGCAGTGCCTCACGGGCCTCGCGGCGATCAACGGCCGTCCCGGCGACTTCCCGATGCTGACGGGCGCCTACATCGTCGACACGGTCGCCGCCCTGATCGCGACCATCGGCGCGCTGGCCGCGCTGCAGCAGCGCGAGCAGACCGGCGTGGGCCAGCTGGTCGACGTCGCGATGCTCGACAGCGCCCTCACGTTGCTCGGCCCCGTGATCCCCGTTGCGGCCGCAACCGGCGAGGAGCCCGAGCTGGCCGGCAACGCCGACCGCACCTCGGCGCCCGCCGACGCCTACCGGGCAAGCGACGGCTGGGTCTACATCCACGCCGGACCTGACGTCTTCTTCTCGCGCATCTCGCACGCCATCGGCCGGGCCGACCTGCTCGAGCTGGAGCGGTTCCGGGACATCGTCTCGCGGGTCGAGCACCGGGCCGAGGTCGACGCCATCGTCGGCGGCTGGGTGGCGGCCCGGACGGTCGCCCAGGTGGAGGCGGAGATGGCAGAGGCGGGCGTGCCCGCATCGCGCGTCAACTCCGTCGTACAGGCCGTCAACGACGCCGAGCTGCAGATCCGCGACCGCCTGGTCGAGGTCGTCGGATCGAACGGCGTCACGATCCCGGCGCTCGCCTCGCCCGTGCGGCTGAGCGACTCGCCGACCGTCATGCGCCACGGCGTCCCGAGGCGCGGATGACCGCTGCGCGGGTCGCGATCGTGACCGGCGGCACGCACGGCATCGGCCGGGCGTGCGTCGAGCGTCTGACAGCGGACGGCTTCTCGGTGGTGTTCGCCGGACGCGACCGCGAGGCGGGCGCCGACGTCGCGCGCGCCGCTCCCGGATCGCTCCACGTGGCGGCCGACGTGACGGACGACGGGGACGTCGCGGGCGTGGTCGCGCACGCGCTGGAGCGTGGCGACGGCCAGATCGCGGCGCTCGTGAATGCCGCCGGCCAGGCCAGGCGGATCGCCTTCGCCGACAGCGACGTGGCCGACTGGGACGCGCTGTTCGCGGTCAACGCCCGCGCGGTCTACCAGGTCACGCGGCTCGCGCTGGAGGGGCTGATCGCCGGTCGCGGCTCGGTCGCGACCATCTCGTCGGTGGCCGGCTACGTGGGCCAGGAGGGCATCGCGATGTACGCCGCCAGCAAGGGCGCGCTGATCGCGCTGACGCAGTCGCTGGCGCTCGAGTTCGGCCACGTCGTGCGGTTCAACGCCATCTGCCCGGGGCAGATCGCGACGCGCATGATGGCCCGCGTCACGGGCGACCCGCAGCTGCTCGCGAGCGTCGAGCGGGAGATCCCGGTCGGCCGGCTCGGCCGTGCCGGCGAGATCGCCGACGCCGTCGCGTGGCTGGTCTCGGATCAGGCGTCGTTCGTGAACGGCGCCACGATCGTCGTCGACGGCGGCGAGACCGCGGGTATCCGCTCGACCAGGACGGAGACGCCATGACCGGCGACACCCCCGCGCTGAAGGATGCGACCTTCGAGGCGATGGAGGTGGGGGAGCAGCTCGGGCCGATCGAGCTGGTCGTCGATGACCACGCCATCAAGTCGTTCGCGTTCACGGTCGACGACCACCATCCCTGGTACCTGGGTGGCGAGTCGCCGTTCGGCGAGCGCGTCGCGCACGCCGCGATCCTCGTCCCCTGGCTGCTGCGCCTGCTGAACACGCGCTACGACCCGAACACCGAGGTCGGGCTGCACCAGAAGGAGGAGATCTGGTTCGACTCGCCGGTGAAGCTCGGCGAGCGCGTGATCCTGACGGGCTCCTTCACGGACAAGTACGTGAAGCGCGACAAGGGCTACATCGTCACCGACGCCGAGGCGCGTTCGCTGGACGACGGGCGCCTGCTGGTGCGGCACCGCTCGATCGAGATCGCCCGCGTCGATCCCGACGTGAATCTCGGCGGCGGCTCGGGAGAGCGGTCGGCGGCGGTGCGCTACGTCGACGCCGAGTGGCCCGCCGGCCGGGAGCCCGAGGAGCGGGTCACGCGTGCGACGACCGTCGGCACGCCGTTCACCGGCCCGGCGAAGACCGTGCACCAGGACCAGATCTCGGTTTTCTCCAACGTGCAGGCGGGCTGGCGCAACATCCACACCGACGTCGAGGTGGCGCGCAAGGCCGGGTCTGACCGCACCATCGCGCAGGGCCTGATGCAGTCGATGTACATCTCCGAGTTCGGGACGGCGCTGTTCGGCGCCTCGTGGCACGACTCCGGCTGGACGCTGCACACGTTCCTGCACCCGGTGTATCCCGGCGACACCCTGACGGCGAGGGCCGTCGTCGTCGACCATCCAGGCCCGCCCGAGCGCGACCGGGTCGAGCTCGAGGTGTGGCTCTCCAACCAGGACGACGTGAAGGTCGTCGTCGGGTGGATGAGCGCGATCGCAACCGGGTAGGGCCAGCCGTGCTCCGACGGTTCGCCCGCGCACGACGGAAGAGACCCGTCGGCCGCGCCGCCTCGTTGCCGGAGCACCCCGCCCCGATCGCCCACCGGATCCGCGCCTCGCCCCGAGGGCGGGAGCGGGTCGGGCGCGGTCACGCGGACGTCAGCGACCAGGCCAGCTCGGCCGCCTCGCGCACCGCGTCGTCGACGCGCCTGGCCAGTCGCGCATCGCCGATCACGTGGGCGTCGCCGAACGTCACGCGGTCGAGCCGCGGGGTCGCTCCCGACCAGTGCAGGATCGCGTCGACGTCGGCAACCGTGCTCGCGCGACCGTCCCACAGGTTCTCCAGCGCCGCCGCCGAGCCGTCGAACGACCGCACGCGCACCCGTTCGCGCACGTCGACTCCGAGCTGCCCGAGCGTGCGCAGCAGCGGGTAGAGCGTCGAGACGCCCTCGTCCTCGCCGACGTGCAGGCAGCTCGTCGTCAGTGTGACGCGACGGCCGCGTGCCACCAGCGCCTCCGCCAGCAGCATCGCGTCGGCGCGGCCGACCTCGTCGGCGACCAGCACGTGGCCGGCCGGGACGGCGTCGAGGCGGCTCACGTCGAAGACGCCCGCGGCGTCGGCGACGAGGTCGGGGTGGGCGAGCGGCGCGGCGCCGCTCGCGGCCACGACGATGGCGGGCGCGTCGGCCGCGATCGTGTCCGCCGTTGCCTCGACGCCGAGCCGGACGTCGACGCCGCGACGGTCGAGGTCGCGTTCCCACCAGCCGAGCAGCCGGTGCACCTCGGCGCGGGCCGGGCCGGCCGTCCAGATCCGCATCTGGCCGCCCAGCGCGTCGCTGAGCTCGTACAGGCGGACCGCGAACCCGCGCGCGGCGAGGCGGCGCGCGGCCTCGATACCGCCCGGCCCGCCACCGATCACGACCGCCGTGCGGCCCTCGCCGATGTCGGACTCGTCCACCGTGCCCTCGCGGCCGATCTCGGGGTTCGCGAGACAGCGGATCGGCTCGTCGCGCAGCAGCGCGTTGATGCAGACGTTCACCGCGCTGCAGGGCCGGATGTCGGCGGCACGGCCGGCGCGCGTCTTCTGCAGGAACTCGGCGTCGACGATGTGCGCGCGGGCGAGGCCCACCAGGTCGGCGTCGCCGGAGGCCAGGATGTCGAGTGCGATGTCAGGGTGGTTGACGCGCCCGACGGTGCAGACCGGGATGTCGACGGCCTCGCGGACGGCACGGGCGAGGTGGCGCCAGATGCCGGTGCCGACCGGGGCGGCCGGCCAGTGGTCGACGCGCGACATCCGGCGCATGTTGTTTCCGGTGATGACGTTCAGGTAGTCGACCAGGCCCGATTCCGCGAGGCCGCGGGCCAGGGCGGGCGTGTCGCGGACGGTCAGGCCGCCGTCGACCAGCTCGTCGCCGACGAGGCGCACGCCGACCAGGCGGTCGGACCCGATGCCGTCGCGCACGGCCTCCAGCACGCGCAGCGGGAACCGCAGCCGGTTCGGGAGCGATCCGGCGTACTCGTCGTCGCGCTGGTTCATCAGCGGCGAGACGAACGAGCCGAGCAGGTAGCCCCACGCGATCGGGATCTCGACGCCGTCCAGGTCGCCGCGCCGGCAGCGGTCGGCGGCCTCGCGGTAGCGCTCCACGACCGCGTCCATCTCGGCGGGCGTGATGGCGCGGGCCGGCTGTCGCGACAGCTCGCTCACGTGCGCGGACGCCGAGACGATGTCGGGCATGCCGATCTCGCCGGCGCCGGGGTGCATCAGCTGCGCGAGCATCCGCCCGCCCTCCTCGTGCACGGCCTCCGCGAGGCGCTGGTAGCCCGGCACGATCGACTCGTCGCGGTTCACGAGCATCCAGCGCGGATCCCACAGGTTGGACGGCACGATCGGCGTCGCGCCGGTGATCTGCATCGCGAAGCCGCTCCGGGCGCGAGCCCGGTGGTAGGCGATGTAGCGGTCGCCCGGCGCCCCGTCGTCTGCCAGTCCCGGCTGGTGCGCCGAGGCGAACACGCGCGCCCGCAGCGTCTGCGAGCCGACCTGGATCGGCTCGAAGAGCGGCGCGTAGCGCGGGTCGGTGCCGGACATCTAAGGTCCAGTGTTGCACCGATGCCACTCCCCTCGGAGGTTGCGATGTCGCTCGACTCGTTCGCCCGCGTGCCGCTGCTGTTCGGGCCGTCGCCGATCCACCCGCTCGACCGCCTCACGTCCCACCTCGGCGGCGCGCGGATGTGGGCGAAGCGCGACGACTGCAACTCCGGCATCGCGTTCGGCGGCAACAAGACGCGCAAGCTCGAGTACCTGGTCGCCGAGGCGCTGGCGACCGGCTGCGACACGCTCGTCTCGATCGGCGGCGTGCAGTCCAACCACACGCGCCAGGTGGCCGCCGTCGCGGCGCGGCTCGGCCTGAAGTGCGTGCTCGTGCAGGAGAGCTGGGTCGACTGGCCCGACGTCACGTACGACCGGGTCGGCAACATCCTCATGTCGCGGCTCTGCGGCGCCGACGTGCGACTGGTCAAGGCCGGCTTCGGGATCGGCTTCAAGGAGTCGTGGGAGCAGGCGCTGCGCGACGTCGAGGAGGCCGGCGGCAAGCCGTACGCCATTCCCGCCGGTGCGTCCGACCATCCCCTCGGCGGGCTCGGCTTCGCCGGCTGGGCGGTCGAGGTGGCCGAGCAGGAGCAGGCCCTCGGTGTGTACTTCGACACGATCATCGTCTGCTCCGTGACGGGCTCGACGCAGGCCGGCATGGTGGCCGGGTTCGCGCTCGAGGGACGCGGCCGCCGCGTGATCGGCATCGACGGGTCGGCGAAGCCGTCCGAGACGCACGCGCAGGTGCTGCGGATCGCCCGTGACACCGCCGCGAAGATCGGCGTGGATCGCGAGCTGGCGCCGGACGAGGTGCTCCTCGACGACCGCTACCACGCGGGCACCTACGGCATTCCCGACGACACGACCATCGCCGCGATTCGCCTGGGCGCGTCGCTGGAGGGGATGATCACCGACCCCGTCTACGAGGGGAAGTCGTTCGCGGGCATGATCGACCTCGTCGGGCGTCGCGAGATCGAGGCCGGCTCGAACGTGCTGTACGCCCACATCGGCGGCCAGCCGGCGCTGAACGCCTACGCGGCGCTGTTCACGGAGTAGGCGGGGCGCGCCGGCGGGCGGCGAGCAGGAACGCGGCGCCCGTTCCGGCGGCCAGCAGCAGCGGCATCTGCGGCACGTTGTAGCGCGCCGACGTGACCGTGAAGGCGTGGACGAGGGTGGCGGTCACGGGCGGCGCCAGGACCGCGAGCAGCCGAGCGTCCCGCGTCCGCGACCACGCACCGAGTGTCAGCAACAGGCAGCCGACGACGAGCAGCGGCTGGAGGACGCGCACCGACCGGCCGAACGCCGGGCCGCCCCCGCGGCTGGGCGAGCCCCACAGCTCGCCCGTCTTGCGCACCACCATCCGCGAGAAGTCCACCGGGCGGCGCAGCGCGTAGCGGCGGATGTTGGCCCATCCCTCGCGCCGCAGCGACGCCTCCTGGTCGAGCCCGGGATGCCGGCGAGCGACCGCGTCGATGACGACCTCGCCCTCGATCTGCGTCGGGGGCGCGCCGCGCAGCGCCGGGTGCAGCCGGTACACGTCCTCGGCCAGGGCCACCTTGAGGCCCCGCGTCGTGCCGCCGCCCGGCAGGTACGTGCCGACGAAGAACGCCGCCGCATCGCCCGTCGTCACCGGCGTCAGCCGCCCGGCGCGCAGCGAGACGGCCGTGCACCACGGCACGAGCAGGATCGCCGCGCCGGCGAGCGGGAGCGCCGCCGCCAGCGCCGGGCGCGTCCAGCGGGTTCCCCGGGCCGCCGCCGCGACGGCCGCCGGCAGCACGACGACGAGCGGCAGCAGGTCGGCGCGCGTCAGCACGGCCGCGCCGATCAGGACGCCGGTGACGACGAGGCGCATCCGCCGCAGCGGCTCGCCGGCCACGGGCCACGCCGCGACCATCGCCCACACGGCGAGCGCGAGCAGCGTCGTGCCGAGCGGTTCCGACACCAGCACCGCTGACCACCGGAGCAGCGGCGGGTAGGCCGCGACGGCGCCGGCCGCGACGAGGCCTGCGACATCCCCTGCGAAGCGCCGTGCGATGCCGAACGCAGCCAGCACCGTGAGCGTGGAGAGGACCGCCTGGAGGTAGCGCGCCGAAGGGACATCGCGCGCCGCCCGGTCGGTCGCCGACGGCGGTGCGACGAGCGTCGCCGCGGCGATCATCGCGGGCGCCCCCGGCGGCCAGTGCAGAGCGCGCACCAGGCCGGATTGCGCGCCGCCGTAGCTCCAGTGGTCGGCCAGGTCGAGGCCGAGCACGACGTAGGCGCGCTGGTCCTGGGACGGCGACGGCCGGTCGTCCGCCGTGGCGGCCAGCAGCCGCAGTCCGAGCGCGGCGGCCACGATCACGGCCAGCAGAACGGTCGTACCCTTCGGGCGAGGCGCCGGCACGGGCGCTCAGCCTACAGGTCGGGCAGGCTGACCGGCGGGATGATCCGCGGTCAGCCGGGCGCGATCAGACGACGCCGGCCCGGACGGCGATGGCGACGGCCTCGGCACGGGTGTGCGCGCCGAACTTGAGGAGCACGTTCTG
>JBBQFB010000107.1:0-12743 GCA_038321545.1 Gaiellales bacterium | reverse complement strand
CTCCGGCACGGGCGGCGGCGAACACGGCCGGCGTGTCGTACGGCGCCAGCAGCGCGGTCCTGCCCGGGTAGTTGCGGCCGATCCGTGTGGCGTACGCCTCGAGCGCCGCCGCGCACGGGTCGATGTCGAGCCCGAGCCCGGCGTACGCCAGGTCGATCTCGCCGGCAGCGCCATGGCGCCCGCGGTGCAGCTCGCCACCGAGCACGATCCCGACGCCGGTGCCGGTGCCGATCGACAGCACGGCGAAGTCGTCGACGCCCTGCGCCACCCCACCCCACTGCTCGCCGACCGCCGCGAGGTTGACGTCGTTCTCGAACGTGACCGGGAACGGCAGCCGGTCGCGCAGCGCCTGGGTGAACCCCTCGCCGCCGAGGCCGATGACACCGCCGGCGAGGCCGATCATGTCGCCCGGTCCGACCACGCCGGGCATGCCGACGACCGCCGAGTCGACCAGGTGCTCGCCGAGCCGCGAGGCCTCGAGCAGCGAGCCGCGCACCTCGTCGACGACGGCCAGCACGCCGGCAGCGTCGGCGCCGTGCAGCTCGACGTCCTGACGCGCGCGGATGGCTCCCGACAGGTCGGCGATCGCGGCGCGCAGGTAGCGGGCGCCGATGTCGATGCCGAGCACGATCGCGGCGTCGGGCACCGGCTCGAAGAACACCGCGCCGTAGCTCGGCCCTTCCGGCCGCGGTCGAGCCTCGCGCACCAGGCCGGCCGAGAGCAGCGCCTGCAGCGCGCTGGAGACCGTGGGTTTGGAGATGCCAGACTGGCGGGCGACCTCGGCACGCGACACCGGGGCAGCCCGGCGGATGACGTCGAGGACGGCGCGCTCGTTGAGCGCCCGCAACAACGGCGCGGTCGCTCTGACGTCGCCTTCCACCCGATGCATATCGGCAGGGACTTTAACGAACTCGACGGACATCGCAAACTCCAGGCCCTTGACTTCCCGTGAATGCTGAAAGTAGAGTCTGCATCTCGTTAGAGTCATTTACCAAACGACTCGAGAACGGATGGAGGAGGGACGGATGAGACGCGCTCTCACGGCGACGCTCGTCACGTGCGGACTGGCCCTGGTGGCAGTCGGCTGCGGCGGCGGCAGCGACTCGAAGGCGACGAGCACGGCGGCCTCCGAGGGGACGGGCACGGCCGCCGCGACCGGCCCGGCGCAGAAGATCACCCTCTGGGTCGGCTGGTCGGATCGCGAGCTCGACGTCTTCAAGAAGGTGGTCGGCGAGTACGACGCCGCGCACCCCGAGGTCACGGTCGACCTCGTCGGCGGCATCGACGACGACAAGATCACGGCGGCGATGCGGAGCGGCAACGCCCCGGACGCGGTCTCCTCGTTCACGTCGTCCAACGTCGGCGCGTACTGCTCGAGCGGCGGCTGGATCGATCTCGAGCCGCTGATGAAGCAGGACGGCATCGACGCGTCGATCTTCCCGGCTCCCGCGCAGTACTACACGCAGTACAACGGGGTGCGCTGCGCGCTGCCGATCCTGGCCGACGCATACGGGTTCTACTACAACAAGGACCTGCTCGCGAAGGCCGGCGCGACCGCGCCCCCGAAGACCTTCACCGAGCTGACCGCGCTCGCCAAGAAGCTGACCACCCGCAAGGCGGACGGATCGCTGGACGTGGTCGGCTTCGATCCCTTCTTCGGCTTCTTCCAGAACACGCCCGGCGTCTACGCGACGCTGTACGGTGCTCAGTGGCAGGACGCGGACGGCAACTCGACGCTCTCGTCGGACCCGGCCTGGGCGAAGATGATGACCTGGCAGAAGGACCTGATCGACTTCTACGGCTACGACAACCTGGTCAAGTGGCAGGCCGGCGTCGGTGACGAGTTCTCCGCGTCGAACGCTTTCGAGACCGGCAAGCTGGCCATGAACATGGACGGCGAGTGGCGCGTCGCGTTCATCGCGAACGAGCACCCCGACCTGCAGTACGGCACCGCTCCGGCGCCGGTCGACGACGCGAAGCCCGACCTGTACGGCTCCGGCTACATCAACGGCACCATCATCGGCATCCCGAAGGCGGCGAAGCACCAGGACCTCGCCTGGCAGCTGGTCAAGTACCTGACGACCGACGACAAGGCCCTGGCCGAGCTGGCGAACGGCCTGCGCAACGTCCCCTCCACCGCCTCGTCGGCGAAGTCGCCCGACCTGATCCCCGATCCGGCCTTCGCGACGTTCATCGACGTGTTCAACCACCCGAAGTCAACGACGGAGCCGATCACCGCGGCCGGTTCCGGCTACCTCGACCTGTTCACGAGCCTGCTCGCGAACTGGCAGGCCGGCAAGGTCGGCGACCTGCAGGGATCGCTCGCGAAGGTCGACAGGCAGATCGACGACCAGCGCAAGCAGGCGGAGGCCGGCCAGGCTCCGTGATCGGCCTGCGCGCACACAGGGCCGGCAAGCCGGCGCGACGCCTCTCCCGGCGCCGCGCCGACCGCCGCCGGCGGGGGCTCGTGCTGCTCCTGATGTCGCCGTGGATCCTCGGGTTCTCGATCTTCTTCGCATACCCGATCGTGACGACGTTCTACCTGTCGTTCACGCACTACGACCTGCTGTCGCCCCCTCGTTGGATCGGGCTCGACAACTACCGGTTCATGCTCCACTCCGACCCGCGCGTGTGGCCCGCGATCCGCAACACGCTGTGGATCATCGCCGTATCGGTGCCGGCCCGCGTGATCTTCGGCATCGGCATCGCGCTGATGCTGGCCCGCGTGCGCCGCGGCGCGGGGTTCGCGCGCACGGTCTTCTACCTGCCGGCGCTGGTGCCCCCGGTCGCGGCGACGCTCGGGTTCGTGTACCTGTTGAACCCGGCCACCGGCCCGGTGAACAAGATGCTCGGCGTGGTCGGCATCAACGGGCCGAACTGGTTCCAGTCGCCGGACTGGGCCAAGCCGTCGCTGGTGCTGCTGTCGGTCTGGGCGGTCGGCAACGTGATGGTGATCTTCCTGGCGGCGGTGCTCGACGTGCCGCGCCAGCTGTACGAGGCCGCCGAGATCGATGGCGCCGGCGCGTACCAGCGGCTGCGGCACATCACCATCCCGTCCATCTCGCCGGTGATCCTGTTCGCCGTCGTAACGGGTGTCATCGACGGCCTGCAGTACTTCACGCAGGCCTACGTGGCCAGCCAGATCGCGGTCGGGCAGGCGTCGCAGGCGGGGTCGGTGAGCACCGCCGAGCTGGGCTACCCGCTCGGCTCGACGCTGTTCTATCCGATCCTCCTGTACGACGCCGCCTTCCGGCGGTTCACGATGGGCTACGCGTCGGCGCTGACGATGGTGCTGCTGGTCGTGGCGTTCGCGGTCACCTACGTCATCGTCCGGCGCTCGCGCCGGCTGATCCACTTCGAGGGGGGCCTGTGATCGCCAGCGCGCGCCGCCGGCGGATGCTGTCGGCGATCGGGCAGCACAGCCTGCTGATCGCCGGGGCACTCGTGTTCCTGATGCCGTTCGGCTTCATCCTCCTGACGGCGCTGATGACGACCGACCAGGCGCTGTCCGACCGCCTCTGGCCCGACCCCTTCCAGCCGTCGAACTTCATCGAGGTGTTCAGGCAGGCGCCGCTGCTGCGGTGGACGCTGAACACCGCGATCTACGCCGGGCTCGGCACGCTCGGCCTGCTCATCTCGAGCGTCCCGGTGGCCTACGCCCTCGCGAAGCTGCGGTGGCGGGGCCGGAACGGGGTGTTCCTGGTCGTGCTGGTGGCGCTGATGCTGCCGCCGCAGGTGTCGGTCGTGCCGATGTACGTGATGTGGTCGAAGCTCCACCTGGTCGGCACGCTGTGGCCATTGATCCTGCCCAACTGGCTCGGCGACGCGTTCACGATCTTCCTGCTGCGCCAGTTCTTCCTGACGATCCCCGACGAGTACCTCGACGCGGCGCGGGTCGACGGATGCGGCGAGCTGCGGCTGCTGTTCACGGTGGTGCTGCGGATGGGCCGCCCGGCGATCGCGGCGGTCGCGATGTTCTCGGTGCTGTACACGTTCAACGACTTCTTCCTGCCGTTGCTGTACGTCGGCGAGAAGCCCGACAACTGGGTGGTGTCGATCGGCCTGTCCCAGTTCCGCAATCTGCACCAGGTGCAGTGGAACCTCACCATGGCCGCGACGCTGCTCGTGATGCTGCCGGTGATCATCCTCTTCTTCGCCGCCCAGAAGGCGTTCGTCGAGGGCATCACGCTGACGGGGGTGAAGGGATGAGGATCGCCGTCGTCGGCGCCGGGTCCACGTACACGCCGGAACTGGTCGCCGGCCTGGCGCGGGAGCGCGACCGGCTCGGGCTCGACCGCCTGTCGTTGCACGACATCGACGAGAGCCGGCGCGACATCGTCGGCGCGATGGCGCGCCGCATGCTTGACCACGCGGGCTACGCCGGTGCGCTGCAGATCACCGGCGATCTGAACGCCGCCATCGACGGCGCCGACTTCGTGCTGGTGCAGATCCGCGTGGGCGGCCAGGCAGCGCGCCACCAGGACGAGACGATCCCCCTCGCATGCGGCTGTGTGGGCCAGGAGACGACGGGCGCCGGCGGCTTCGCGAAGGCGATGCGCACCGTGCCGGTCATGCTCGAGATCGCCGACCGCGTGAAGGAGCGGGCCGCTCCCGGCGCGTGGATCGTCGACTTCACCAATCCGGTCGGCATCGTCACGCGAGCGCTGCTCGATCATGGGCATCGCGCGTGCGGTCTCTGCAACGTCGCGATCGGGTTCCAGCGCTGGTTCGCCCACCGGCTGCAGATCGAGCCGGAGCGCGTGGCCGTCGGCCAGGTAGGCCTGAACCACCTGACGTGGATCCGGTCGGTCGAGGTGGACGGCGAGGACATCCTCCAGCGGCTGCTGAGCGACTCGCTGGACGACATCGCCGCCGAGATCGACCAGCCCGCGCGGCTGATCTCCGACCTCGGCGTGATCCCGTCCTACTACCTGAAGTACTTCTACTGCCACGACCAGATCGTCGCCGGGCAGCATGGGCAGCCGACGCGGGCCCAGGAGGTGCAGGCCATCGAGGAGGGCCTGCTCGAGATGTACAGGGATCCGGCGCTGGTGACGAAGCCGGCGCTGCTCGAGCAGCGCGGCGGCGCGTTCTACAGCGAGGCTGCCACCCAGCTGGTGTCGTCGCTCGCGACCGGCGACGGGTCGGTGCAGGTGGTTGACGTGCGCAACAACGGCGCGCTGCCGGGCCTCGCCGACGACGACGTGGTCGAGCTGCCGGCGCGGATCGGCGCGGATGGTCCGGAACCGCTGCCGTAGGAGCCGCTGCCGGCCGACCTGCTCGGGCTCGTGCAGCATGTGGCGGCGTACGAGCGGATGGCGGTCGCGGCGGCGGTGGATGACACGCCGGTCGCCCGCCGGCGCGCGCTGCTCGCGCACCCGCTGATCGGCCAGGACGCCATGGCGTGCGAGCTGGCCGAGACGCTCTTCGTCGGCGACCGGGCGCGCGCGTGTGACGCGGTTCGTCCTCGCGGCCGACGGCGGCAACTCGAAGACCGACATCGTGATCGCCACGATCGACGGTGACGTCCGCGCGTGGGCGCGCGGCGGCCGTAGCTCGCACCACCACGTCGGTGCCGACGGCAGGGTGGCGGTGCTGGAAGGGCTCGCTGCGACGGCGCTCGGCGATGCCGCGCTGCCCGCGGGCACGCGGCCGGAAGTTGGCGTGTTCATGCTCGCCGGCGTGGATCTGGAGGGTGAGGAGGCGGCCGTCCGCAGCGCGCTCGAGGCCGGTGCGATCGCCGACCGCGTCGTCGTCGGCAACGATACGTTCGCCGTGTTGCGCGCCGGAGCGACGAGCGGCTGGGGCATCGCGATCACCTGCGGCGCGGGCATCAACTGCGTCGGTCTCGGGTCCGACGGTGCGTCCGTCCGCTACCCCGCTCTCGGCGCGCTGACAGGTGACTGGGGCGGCGGGTACGACCTCGGCGAGGCCGCGCTCGGCGCGGCGGCACGATCTGCCGACGGTCGCGGCCCCCGAACCGTGCTGGAGCGCGTGGTGCCGGCGGCGTTGGCTCGCCGACCCGCTGGCGCTGGCGACGGAGATGCACCAGGGGCGCATCTCGGAGCAGCGCCTGGTCGAGCTGGCGCCGTTCGTCGTCGAGGCTGCGGCCGACGACGCCGTTGCGGCCGGGCTGGTCGATCGCCTGGCAGACGAGATCCTGGCGTTCGTGCGGGCCACCCTGCCGCGGATCGCCGCCGGGGCGGGTCCGATCGAGGTGGTGCTGGGCGGCGGTCTGCTGCAGGCGCCGGATCCCCGGCTGCGCGATGCCGTCGGCGTCCGGCTGGCCGCGCTCGACGCCCGCCTGCGGCCGGTCGTGCCGGCCGACCCGCCGATCGTGGGCGCCGCGCTGCTGGCGCTCGAGGCCGCGGGAGCGGACGGCGCCGCCACGGCGCGGATCCGCGAGAGCTTCGCGGAGCGCAGGCGGGTCGGCGCGCCGTCGGCGGCAAAAGTCCGCAGCTAGCGCCCGGCGGGATCGCAGAAGCCGATCCGCTCGCCGGCATGAGTACTGAAATTTCTGGGGTCAGACCCCGAAACGCCCGGCCACGGGGGTCAGACCCCAGAACGCAACGTGCCGGAAGGCGCGCATCTTTTCCGATCTTGCACGCGGCGTGTCGAACGGGCGCAGTCCGTGACGACCCGGTGCGATCTCGCCGTGGTGGACTGGCGGGGTGCGCTACAGGGCGCCGCGGCCGCGAGGGTCGGGTGTTGCGATGCCTGCCACTCGAACCCGAGCGACAGGCATCTCCAACCCAGGTCAGGGACCTAGAACATCCCGACGATCTTGCCGTCCTTGTCGATGTCGATCTCGAAGCCGGCCGCCTGCTTGCCGAGGCCCGGCATCTGCAGCATGTCGCCGCACAGCGGGACGATGAAGCCCGCGCCGGTATACGCGCGCACGTCGCGCACCGGAATCCGGAAGTTCCGGGGACGGCCCTTCAGGTTCGGGTCGGCCGACAGCGACAGATGCGTCTTCGCCATGCAGACCGTGAAGTGCCCGAGGCCCTGCGCCTCGAAATCCTTCAGCCGCTGGATCGCGGCCGGCGCGAAGTCGACACCGTCGGCGCCGTAGATGCGCGTCGCGATCGCCTCGATCTTCTTCTTGAACGGCGCGTCGTCGGGGTACAGGAGCTTGAAGTCGGTCGGCCGGTCGCATGCCTCGACGACCGCCTCGGCCAGCTCGGCGGCGCCTGAGCCGCCGGCACCGAACCCGTTGTGGACGGCGGCGAGCGCGCCGGCCTCGCCTGCCAGGCGCTTCACCAGCGCCAGCTCCTCGTCGGTGTCTTCGGGCCGCTGGTTGACGGCCACGACGGGCTCGATTCCGAACTCGCGGACGTTCTCGATGTGCTTCGCGAGGTTCTCGCAGCCGGCCTCGATCAGGCGGTACGTCTCGGCCGGGGTGGCCGGCTTCGTCAGCCCGCCGCCGCCGTTCATGCACAGCGCGCGCACCGTCGCCACGATCACGACGGCGTGCGGCCGGAGGCCGGCCGAACGGCACACGATGTCCATGAACTTCTCCATGCCCAGGTCGGACGCGAAGCCGGACTCCGTGATCAGGTAGTCGCCGAGCTTGAGACCGAGGCGGTCGGCCACGATCGAGTTGTTGCCGTGCGCGATGTTGGCGAACGGCGCGCCGTGCATCAGGCACGGCTGACCCTCGAGGGTCTGGATCAGGTTCGGCTTGATCGCGTCCTTGAGGAGCGTCGTCATCGCGCCCGCGCAGCGGATCTCCTCGGCCTTCACCGGGCGGCCGCCGTACGTCGCGCCGATGGTGATGTTGCCGAGCCGTTCACGGAGGTCGCCGAGGTCCTTGGCGAGCGCCAGGATCGCGGTCACCTCGGACGCGGCGGTGATGTCGAAGCCGGTCTCGCGCGGGATGCCGCTGGTCCGGCCGCCGAGCCCCGAGATGACGTTCCGCAGGTTGCGGTCGTTCATGTCCATGCAGCGCCGCCACGTGACGGTACCGGGATCGATCCCGAGCTCGTTGCCGTGGAACAGGTGCGCGTCGATGAACGCCGACAGCAGGTTGTTGGCCGAGGTGATGGCGTGCAGGTCGCCCGTGAAGTGGAGGTTCAGGTCCTCCATCGGAACGACCTGCGCGAACCCGCCGCCGGCCGCGCCGCCCTTGACGCCGAAGATCGGACCGAGCGACGGCTCGCGGAGGCAGAGGATCGGCTTGCGACCGATGTGCCCGAGTCCCTGCGCGAGCGCGACCGACGTGGTCGTCTTTCCCTCGCCGGCCGGGGTCGGCGTGATCGCCGTGACGTTCACGATCTTGGCATCGGGCCGGTCGCTCAGGCGCGCGATCGCCGACAGCTCGATCTTGGCCTTGTAGCGGCCGTACATCTCGATCTCGTCCTCGAGGAGTCCGGCCGCGGCCGCGATCTCGGCGATCGGCTGCATCCGGTGGTCCTGGGCGATCTCCAGGCTCGACTTCACTGTGGCTCCTTTTCCGGCGATCGGTTGGCGCACCGCCACCGGTGGATCGTACGCGGGCACCCGACCCCGGTGGACGGCGGCGACCGACACGTTCCCGCCCAGACTGTGTGCGTTCTCCACAATGCGGCCCCCACATCGGGCGCTGTACCCTCCACGGTGTGAGCCATTTCTACATAACGTGCCCGAATTGCGGGTCGCGGCCGTGCTCCGAGTACAGCTACAACGGCGAGGTACGGCCGCTCGCCGATCCCGATGCATCGGATGCCGACGAGGTCGCCCGGCTCTGGCTCCGTCGTAACGTCGCCGGACTGCAGCGCGAGCGCTGGTTCCATGCCGCCGGCTGCCGCCGGTTCGTGACGATCACGCGCGACACCCGCACCAACATCATCCTGGCCCAACCCGGCGAGCCCGCCGGCGACGTCCAGACCCACGCGTAAGGAACCCGAGTGGCCCACATCGATTTCGAGGGTACCGACGTCCCGATCAAGCAGGGCGACACGATCGCTTCCGCGCTCTACCGCGGCGGTACGCGCATCTTCTCCCGGTCCTTCAAGTACCACCGGCCGCGCGGCCTGTACTGCGTCGGCGGCGACTGTCCGAACTGCCTCGTGACCGTCGACGGCGAGGTCAACGTCCGCGCGTGCGAGTGCCGCGCACAGGTGGGCCAGAAGGTCACGCGCCAGAACGCCTGGCCGTCGGCCGACCGCGACGCGCTCGCGATCATCGACAAGTTCCACTTCATGCTGCCGGTCGGCTTCTACTACAAGGCCGGGATCAAGCCGAAGTTCGCGTGGCCGATGATCGAGCCGATGATCCGCCGGATGGCGGGCCTCGGCGTCGTCGCCAAGACCGACGCGCCGCGCCACCTGGAGCGCGTCAACTGGCACCCCGACGTGCTCGTCGTCGGTGCGGGCGTCGCCGGTCTGTCCGCCGCCATCGCCGCTGCCGGCGACGGCAAGTCGGTGATGGTGATCGACGAGACCGAACCGGGCGCCCGCGTCGCGCCCGGGCCGACGAAGGACCGCATCAAAGGGCTGCTGGCCCAGGTCGACGCCAGCGACGCCATCACGACATCGTGGGCCACGCCCGCCACGGGCCTGTTCGAAGGCCCGCTGCTGATCGCGCTGTGCGGCGACGAGACGTTCCACATCCACCCGCAGGCGATCGTGATCGCGTGCGGCGGCCGCGAGATCCACCGCGTCTTCACCCGGAACGACCTGCCCGGCGTGATGCTGGCCCGGGGAGCGGCGCGCCTGGCCGGCGTGCACGGCGTGCAGCCCGGCACGCGCGCGGTCGTGTGGGCCGAGCAGCCCGAGGCGCTCGAGCACGTCCGCACCCTGGCCGCCGCCGGCGTCGAGATCGCCGCCGTCGTCGCTCCGGAGGGCCTCGACACCAGCGGCGTCACCGCCGAGGTCGTGCGCGGCGAGATCACCGCGGCGGTCGGCAAGAAGCGCCTCAAGGGCGTCGTTGTCGGCGGTCGCACGATCGACTGCGACCTGCTCGCCGTCGGCTCCGAGATCCAGGCCAACGAGCATCTCGTCCGGCTCGCGTACGACCTGCCGGCGCTCGCCGCGGGCGACGCCGCCGGCGAGGGGGCGACGCTCGACGCGGCCGCCGCCAGCGGCACCGCCGCCGGCCACACGGCGGCTGCCGGCCCGGTCCTCTACGCCGTCGGCCCGTCGGCACCGCGCACGTGCGGCAAGGACGGCACCGTCTGCCTCTGCGAGGACGTCTCGGTCAAGGACCTCGAGCTCGCGATCGATGAGGGCTTCGAGTCGGCCGAGCTGCTGAAGCGGTACACGACCGTCACGATGGGCCCCTGCCAGGGCCGGATGTGCGCCGACCAGCTGCGCGCCGTCGCCGAGCGCAAGGATCCCGACACGAAGCGCGTGGCCAACGCGACCACGCTGCGCCCGCCGACCCGGTCGATCACGCTCGAGCAGGCCATTGCTGGCGCGGTCCACCACATGGAGCGCCACACGGCGCTGACCGAGACGCACCTCGCGAGCGGCGCGTCGATGATGTGGGCCGGGCCGTGGAAGCGCGTCGAGGCCTACAACGGCGACGTGCAGGGCGAGTACAAGGCGGTCCGCGAGCGGGTCGGCCTGATCGACGTCGGCACGCTCGGCAAGTTCCTCGTCGGCGGTCCCGACTCGACCGAGTTCCTGGAGCGCATCTACCCGATGCGCGTCGCCGACCTCGAGGCGGGACGCCTGCGCTACGGCCTGCTGCTCGAGGAGGGCGGCGTGATCATCGACGACGGCACCGTGTGCGCCCTCGGCGATGGCCGCTACTACCTGACGGTCACCACCTCGGGCGCCGAGCGTCTCGAGTCGTGGATGCTCGACTGGGCCGAGGCCTGGGGCCACGACGTCTACGTCGTGAACCAGACCGCGTCGCTGGGCGCGCTCAACGTCGCCGGACCGCACGCCCGCGAGCTGCTGCAGAAGCTGTCGAGCGATCCGCTCGACAAGGACAGCTTCCCCTACATCCGGCACCGGCAGATCACCGTCGCCGGGGTGCCGTGCCTCGCGATGCGGCTCGGCTTCGTCGGCGAGCTGGCGTACGAGCTGCACTTCCCCGCGTCGCAGTCCGACCACCTCTGGAAGACGATCCTCGAGGCCGGCCAGGAGTGGGACATCCGCCCGTTCGGGCTGATGGCCCAGCGGCTCCTGCGCCTCGAGAAGGGCCACATCATCGTCTCGCAGGACACCGACTTCGAGACCACGCCGTGGAAGATCGGCATGCAGTGGGCCGTCAAGCTCGACAAGCCCGACTTCGTCGGCAAGGCGGCGCTGCTGCGCGGTCAGAAGCGCGACGACCGCGAGCTGCTGGTGCCGTGGACGATGTCGGCCGGCACCGCGTGCCCGCCGGAGGGCTCCACCGTCACGGTCGACGGCAAGCTCGCCGGTCGCGTCACCTCGGCGTGGGACTCACCGGCGCTCGGCCACCCGATCGGCCTCGCCTGGGTGCACCGTGCCCATGCCGCCGGCGGCACCCGCATCGTGGTCGGCGGTGCGCCGGCCTCGGTGTTCTCCGGCCACGCCTTCTACGACCCGGAGGGGGAGAAGCTCCGTGCCTGATCTCTTCACCGTTCACGACGCGGCGAAGGTGCGCTGCTTCGCGCCTCCGGAGGCCATCGACGCCCTCGCCACGCCGGCCGGCGCCCTGCGCGGCCGGATCGCGCCGAACGAGGTCGTGTTCGTCGCGGCCCCGGGCCGGGCCGACGAGCTGAAGGCCGGCTGCGAGGCGGCCCTGCAGTCGCTCGGCAACCGCGCGCTGGTCGTCGACCACACCGATGGCTGGTCGTGCTTCTCGATCAGCGGCGACGGCGCCGACGAGGTGTTCCGTCGCGTCTCGATGATCCCGTTGCCCGTCCGCGATGCCGAGCCGGTGTTCTTCATGGGCCGCGTCTGCGACGTAGCCGCGAAGGCGTTCCGGCGCGGCGACCGGGTCGACGTGATGTCCGGCATGGAGGCCTCGCGGCACGTCCGCGATCGTCTCGAGCAGGCCGGCCACGCGGTCGGCCTCCACACCGTGCCGACCCCGGCCGACGATCCGATCGGAGTGGCCCGATGAGCGGCCTGTTCAAGGGCCGCACCTGGTGGAAGCGGTCCGAGCTGAAGAAGTCCTACGACGTCGTGATCATCGGCGGCGGCGGGCACGGTATGGCCACCGCCTACTACCTGGCGAAGGTGCACGGCATCAAGAACGTGGCCGTGCTCGAGAAGAACTACATCGGCGCGGGCGGCACCGGGCGCAACACGACGATCATCCGCTCGAACTACCGCACGCCCGAGGGCATCCGCTTCTACGAGCGCTCGATGGAGCTGTTCAGCAACCTCTCGCAGGAGCTCGACATCAACATGATGCTGTCGACGCTCGGGCACTTCACGCTCGCCCACACCGACTCGTCGGTGCGCGTCCAGCGCGAGCGCGGCGAGACGAACCGGCTGCTGGGCGTCAACTCGCGGCTGATCGGCCGCGAGGAGATCGCCGAGCTCTGTCCGGAGCTGAACATGTCGACCGACGTCGCCTACCCGATCCAGGCCGCGCTCTACCATCCGCCGGGCGCCACGCTGCGCCACGACGCCGTGGTCTGGGGCTACGCCACCGGTGCCTACCACCAGGGCGTGCACCTGCACCAGGGCGTCGAGGTGACTGGCATCCGCAAGGACGCGAACGGCCGCTGCACCGGCGTCGACACGACGTCCGGGCCGATCGACGCGGGCCTCGTGATCTCGGCCGTCGCGGGCTGGACGACGCAGATCTGCGACATGGCGGGCATCCGCACGCCGATCACG
>JBBQFB010000106.1:0-12820 GCA_038321545.1 Gaiellales bacterium | reverse complement strand
GCCTGGGCGGTACCGCGGATCTGGGCCCGCATGCCCTCGGAGATCGCCAGGCCGGCGGCGTCGTCGGCAGCACGGTTGATGCGAAGACCGGACGACAGCTTCTCCATCGACTTCGACAACAGCATCGAAGTACCGGACAGGTTGCGGTGCGCGTTGAACGCCTCGACGTTCGTATTGACGCGAAGGGACATTGAGATCCTCCTTGATCTCGGGCTTTGACCGAACCCCGGCGGCCTCCTGCCACCAGGTCGTGCAACGGTTCGCCGGTCTCAACGAGCCGGCTCGTCACGTCGCTTTCAGAGTCACCTCCGTGACCTTTCGACGCTGTACATACATTGTCGGACATTCTGCAAATTACCTTAGCAAAACAATACAAACGCAGTAGAACGAGAAAGGGCCAGAGCCGTCCGAAGACGGCCCTGGCCCTTTCCAGAAGTGGTGCGGACTAGCCGCGCAGCAGCGACAGCACGTTCTGTGCACCCTGGTTGGCCTGGGCCAGCATCGCGGTGCCGGACTGCGAGAGGATCTGCAGCCGCGTGAAGTTGACCATCTCCTGGGCCACGTCCACGTCGCGGATCCGCGACTCCGACGCCGTCAGGTTCTCCTGGTAGACGCCGAGGTTGGCGACCGCGTGCTCAAGCCGGTTCTGGACGGCACCGAGGTCAGACCGGGCCTGCGAGACGCTGCTCAGCGCCGTATCGATCTGGCTGACGTCCATCGAGACCGTCGAGAACGAGAGCGCGACGAGCGTGACGCCGACACGGTTCGTGTTGCTGGCCGAGTCGATGTTGCCGTTTGCACCGACCTGCAGGGTCACGATCGTCGGCGTCGACGCCCCGAACAGGGTGATGCCGTTGAAGGTGGCCGAGTCGCGGATCCGTACCAGCTCCGCCGTCAGCTGCGTGACCTCTGCGCCAATCTTGGCCTGGTCAGAGGTCGACAGCGTGCCGTTCGACCACTGGATGGCGAGCTCCCGGACGCGCTGCAGGATCGAGTGCATCTCGTTCAGCGCGCCTTCTGCCGTCTGCACCATCGAGATGCCGTCCTGCGCGTTGCGGCTGGCCTGCGCCGTGCCGCGGATCTGTGCCCGCATGCCCTCGGAGATCGCCAGGCCGGCGGCGTCGTCGGCCGCGCGGTTGATGCGCAGGCCCGACGAGAGCTTCTCCATCGACTTCGACAGCGCCATCGACGTGTTGAAGAGATTGCGGTGGGCGTTGAACGCCTCGACATTCGTGTTCACGCGAAGGGACATCTGAGATCCTCCTTGATCTCCGGCCCGGCCTTCCGGCGGGGCGTCCTGTGCTCCTGATCATCGTCGGCGATCAACCGACGCACCTTTTGTATCGGACGTTCTGCAAGTTCCTTTAGCGTATTCGTACAACTTGAAAGTCGTACTCGTATTTCCTGCTTCTACCAAAGGGATTACAGGACAACAAAAGGCCCGCCACGAGGGGACGCTTCAGCCGGATCAGGGGCGGGCGCGAACGGTGGCGCCGCGGAGCAGCGAGAGCACGTTCTTCGTCTTGGCAGGCAGGTTCCCCCGGATGGGCGTCGGCAGCCACGGCGACCCGGCCGATCCAGGAACCATGCGGGTACTGGCAGCCGTTCTCGTGCTCTGCGTGTTCGCACCCGTCGCCTCGGCGGGCCGCCCCGTCACCGTGATGGCGGCCGATGTCGTGGTCGACCGGCACGCACACGTGGCGCGCGCGAGCACGATCGTCGCCGACGACGCGAGCCAGGTACTCGACCGGCTCTACCGCACGACGCTCCGGTACCGCTGCGGCGCGCGCTGGCTGACGGCTCGCACGATCACGCGCGGACCGGCGTCCGCGACGATCACGTGGCGCTACCCGAAGCGGCTGGCGGGCAGGAGCTGCTCGTTCCGGATCGTCGTCGCGCGGATCGGCGAGCCGCACCTGGCGCGGTCGGCGATCCTCCGGCGCGCCCTCTAGACGGTCAGGCTGGTGCCGACCCCGAGGTCGTAGACCTCGGGCCGGCGGTGCTGCAAGACGGGCAGCTGGCGCCGTGAGGCGTCGACTCGGGCAGGTTCGAGATCGGCGACGCAGATGCCGTCGCCGTCCGACGCGTTCGCGATCACGACGCCCCACGGATCGACGATCATCGAGCGCCCGAACATGCGGTTCCCGTCCCAGGAGCCGTGCTGGTTCGGGGCAATCACGTACGCGCCGTTCTCGATCGCTCGCGCCCGCAGCAGGATCTCCCAGTGATCGCGGCCGGTGTGGAGCATGAACCCGGCAGGCACCGTGAACACCTCGGCACCCGCCACGGCGAGCGCGCGGTACAGCTCCGGGAAGCGGAGGTCGTAGCAGACGGTCAGCCCGACGGGCCACCCGCCGAGCTCCGCGATGGTGAGCTCCTCGCCGGGACAGTCGGTGGTCGATTCGCGCACCGCGCGGCCATCCACCTCGACGTCGAACATGTGGAGCTTGCGGTAAGCGCCGACCAGCGAGCCGGCCGGATCGAACGCGAGCGACAGGTTGCGGATCCGGTTCTCGCCGTCCAGGCGCTCCGAGATGGAGCCGCCGACGAGCCAGATGCCGTGCTGCGCCGCCCAGCCCTGCATCGCCGCGACGGTCGGTCCGGACAGGTCCTCGCCGGCCTCGAGCATCCGCTCCTTCGGGCCGATCGCGTTCCACTTCTCGGGTAGCACGACCAGCGTCGCGCCCGCTGCGACCGCCCGCTCGACGAGCGCGCCGGCGGTTGCCAGGACGTCGTCGAGCGGGCGGGCAGCGTTCAGCTGCACGCACGCCGCCCGGAGCGGAGTGCGTGGATCGGTCATCCGGTCGCGGTCGGCAGGCCGCCGAGGCCGAGGGCCGGGCCGAAGCCGCCGAGCACCGCCGCCAGCAGCTCCTGGGAGCTCTTCGCGTTGGCGGGCGGCGTGATCGTCGGGGAGTCGGCGGGCAGCATCGTGGCGTCGAGGTCGACGGCGAGGCCCTTTAGCCCCTGCGCGTCGGCGACGTTGGTGAAGTCGCCGTTGATCTTGAAGGCGAGGCGGTGCACGACGCGGTCATCCTTGCCGATCCAGACGTCGACCGTCGGATCCTTGAACGCGTCAGTGAGCTGCTGCGCCTGCGCGGGGCTGACGCCACCGCCGGCCGAGCCGCCGAGCTGCTTGACGGAGTCGAGCGCCTTGGCGACGTCGAGCGTGCCGGTGATGTGCTCGGTCTCGACGTCGCCGACCTTCTCGTCGCCGACCTTCTTCGAGTTCTTGAAGAACTTCGAGGGGTCGGCCAGGACCGACTTGATCTTCGCGGTGTCGACGCTGGGAGCGGTCGTGGTCGGGCTGCCCGTGACGCCGCCGGCGGCGCCTGCCAGCTGCGCGGTGTCGAGCACGTACCACGAGTCGTCGTACTGGAGCCAGCTCTTGCCGCCGGCGGTGAGCAGCTTCGCGTTCAGCGCGAGGGCGCCGAGGTCGAGCGCGATGTCCACGTCGGACGCCTTCGCCGCGCTGTCGGACACGCCCTTCAGCTTCAGCGAGATCGGCTGCGTGAGCAGCGCGCCCGCAGCGCCGGCAGCGGCCGGAACGCCGTCCAGCTTGATGGTCAGCGCCAGGTCGAGGCTCGCGGGGCCCTCGGACTGCTTCAGGTTCGCGAACAGGCCGCCGGCGGAGGCGTCGCCACTGGCCGCGGCGCTGCCGCTGCTCGCCGGCGCCGCAGGGGAACTCTTCTTGTCGCTGCCGCCGCAGCCGGCGACGACGAGCGCGAGGGCGCAGGCTGTGAGGATGATCGGACGTCGCATGGAAAGACGTCTCCTTCCGGGTGGATGCACCTCTCATTCATAGCGCGTGGTGCAAGGAGGACCGGCACCAGATGCAGAATCAGGAGTGCGGGACCGATCTGGTCCCCCGGATCGAGGAGCGGGCTTCCATGGCTGAACGCGGGACGATCGGCAAGGCGACGTTCGAACAGGTGACGGCGCTGGTGAACGACGGCATGTCGCGATCGGCGGCGTTCGCAAAGGTCGCGGAGGAGTCGGAGCGGACGCCGGCGACGGTCGCGACGGCGTTCTACCGCGTCGCGCGCGAGATGCCCGATGGCGGGGGTGTGCGTCAGCGCCCGCGCAAGCGGCGCTCGCCCGACACAGCGGGCGCGGCTGCGCCGAAGCGAGGGCCCGGCAGGCCGCGACGCGCGCCGGCGACCGACACGGACGAGCTGATCGCGGCCGCCCACCGCGCGATCGACGCGCTCGGCAGCCACCTCCGCGCGCTCGACCAGGAGGCGCGCGACCTCCGCGACAGCGGGGCCCGGATCGACCAGATCCGAAACCTGCTCGGCTGACAGAACGCGCTCAGGCGAGCGTGTCGATCAGCGAACTCTGCGTGTCGGCTACGACGCGGATGGCACGCGCCATGGCCGTGAAGCCGAGCGCGGCGGTGCTGAGGTCGAGGATCGCGTCGACATCGAACGGGGCCCGCGCGATCGAGTGGGCCGCGTCATCCATGGCGGCCCGCGCCTGACCGAGACCTGCCGCGAGCAGGTCGAGCGCGCTTCCTGCGGGCTGCACGGTCACGTGATCAGCATCGGCCAGGCGTGGCGGGCCGGCGTCACCCCTCCGGGGGGTCGTCCTCGGGCGGGGACTCGCCGCGGAGCTCGGCGAGCAGCTTGCGATAGCTCGCGAGGCGTTCGGGGTCGACGGCCGTCTCGACCGCGCAGCCCGCCTCGCCGATGTGCAGGCACGTCCGGAAGCGGCACAGCGCCGCCGCCTCGGCGATCTCCGGGAACGCGAACGGCAACTCGCGCACGTCGAGCCCGGCGGGCGAGAATCCGCGGATGCCCGGCGTATCGATGATCTCGATGCCGATGCCGTGGATGAGCCGGGCAGCGGTGGTCGTGTGCCGTCCACGGCCGATCACGTCGTTCACGGCGCCCGTCGCCTGCGTCCCGCCGGTGACAGAGTTCACCAGCGTCGACTTGCCGACCCCCGAGTGCCCGGCGAAGGCGGCCAGACGACCGCCGATCAGCGAGCGAACGGCGCTCGCCCCCTCGGCCGACCGCGCATCGACGAGCGCGCCCGGATACCCGAGATCGGCGTACGCCGCGAGCACCTGCGCGGGCGGCTCCTCCGCCAGGGGGGCAAGGTCGGCCTTGGTGATCACGATCGCAGCCTCCATCTCCCCCGCCCACGCCGCGACTAGCAGCCGGTCGATCAGCCCCCGCCGCAGCGGCGGATCCGCCGCTGCCGCCACGACGATCAGCACGTCGGCGTTCGCGACCAGCACCTGATCGCCCCGCCCGAGCCGCTGCGCCCGGACGAGCTGCGTCCGCCGATCGTCGATCCGGTCGATCCGGGCGGTGCCGTCGTCCATCACCGTCACGTCGACCTCGTCCCCCGCCACCGGCCGGAACCGCCCCCGCAGCCGGCCGGCGAGCTTCGCAACGCGCTCCTCGCCATCGACCCGGACGGCGGCCATCCCGCCGCCGATAGCGACGACGCGTCCGCGGCCCACGAAAGTCCGGGAGGTCACGGACCAGGAGTGTACGGGGGGTGTGGGCGGGGGGAATTCCAAGTGCACGGGGCGCACCGTGCAATTGGCGGATGGCCGCGGACCTCCCGACGTGGCGCTTCTTGCGCCGGGGCGCGTGGAGACTCTCGTGCAAGTGCACGGGCTGCGCCGTGCAAGTGCACGAACCTCTCGGTGCACTTGCACCGATCGCCCCGTGCACTTGCACCCGAACCTAGACTGCCCCCGTGCGGATCTTCGCCGTCGATGTCGCCGCGATCGTGCTGTTCGCGATCCTCGGTCGTCGCAATCACGACGAGGGGTCGTCCATCGCGGGCGTGCTCGAGGTGGCGTGGCCGTTCGTGGCCGGCTGGACGATCGCGTGGTTCGCAACGCGGCTCGACCGGCGGCCGCGGGCAGCCGTCGCGGCGCTCGGTGCGCTCGTGGTCGCGATCCCGATCGCGCTGCTGCTGCGCGTCGCGACCGACCGCGGTATCGCGCCGGCGTTCATCGTGGTCGCGATCGTCTTCCTGGGCCTGGTGCTCGTCGGCCGGCGGGTGCTGCTGGCGCTGATCGGTGCGCGGCGCCAGCGATGAGGTGCGACGCCATCTACGGGATGAGCAGGAGCTTGCCGCCGGCGCGGCGCTCGACGATGCGCGCGTGCGCCTCGTTGACGTCCTCGAGCGGCAGCTCCGTCGTCGCGACCGGCTTCAGGGCTCCGGCGGCGAGCAGCTCGAGCACGTGCGCCGACTTCGACGACAGCTCCGCGGTGTTCGAGCCGAGCCCGCCGTAGCCGAGGATCCGGGCCGACTTGCGGTAGAAATCGGCGGACGAGATGCTGAACACCGGCCCGGCGCTCGCGCCGAACACCACCAGCACGCCGCCGCGCCCGAGCGCCCGCGCGGCCGGCTCGGTGTACGGGCCGCCGAGCGGGTCGAATGCCACATCCACGCTGGCGACGCCGAGATCGTGGATACGGGCCTCGAGGTCGCCGCCTGCCGAGACGATCACGTGGTCGGCGTCGTCGCGCAGCCCCGCGACGCTCTCCTCCCGCGACGTCTGTGCGATCACCCGGGCGCCGCGGGCGCGCGCCATCTGCACCGTGTAGGAGCCGACGCCGCCGGACGCGCCCAGCACCAGCACGGTCATGCCGGCCTCGATGCCGGCGAGCTCGACGATGTCGAAGGCCGTCACGCCCGCCACGCCTACACCGGCCGCCTGCGCGTCGGTGACACCATCCGGCACATCGGCCAGTCCGGCCGCCGGCACGGCGATGCGCTCGGCGTAGCTGCCGTCGCGCACGACGCCGATCCCGGCACCGCGGAACGCCACGCGGCGCCCCTCCTCGGTCACGCCGGCCCCCTCGGAGCCACCGGTCCGCGGCAGCGGCCCGGCGGCAGCGACGGTACCGCGGGAGACCCACACGTCGAGCGGGTTGACCGCTGCGCGCGTGATCTCGATCACGACCTCGCCCGGCCCGGGCACCGGCTCGGGCACGTTCTGCAGGACGAGCGGCTCGCCGTACGCGAGCTGCCGCATGGCGCGCACGGCGGTTAGATCCCGACGCCGCCGACGCAGACGTACTTGACGGTCAGGTACTCGTCGATCCCGACCGAGCCGCCCTCGCGGCCGTAGCCCGACTCCTTCACGCCGCCGAACGGCGCGTTGGCGGCCGAGATGATGCCGGTGTTGGCGCCCACGATGCCGTAGTCGAGCTTCTCAGCGACCCGCAGCAGACGCGCGTAGTCCTTCGTGTGGAAGTAGGCGGCGAGGCCGTAGACGGTGTCGTTGGCGTACGCGATCACCTGGTCCTCGTCGTCGAACGGCGTCAGGCCGGCGACCGGCCCGAACGTCTCCTCGCGGTACATCAGCATCTCGTCGGTGACGCCGGACAGCACGGTGGGCGCGTAGAACGAGCCGCTCTCGTACTCCCCGCCGGAGAGCCGCTGGCCGCCGGCGACCAGGGTCGCGCCGCGATCGAGCGCATCCTTGACGTGCTCCTCGGACTTCTCGACCGCGCGTTCGTCGATCAGCGGGCCGATCGTGATGCCGTCGCCAAGGCCGTTGCCGACCGCGAGCTTCGCGACCTTCTCGGCGAGGCGCTTCGTGACCTCGTCGTAGACGCCGCGCTGGATGTACACACGGTTCGCGCAGACGCAGGTCTGGCCGGCGTTCCGGAACTTCGAGGCGATCAGCCCGTCGACGGCCTCGTCCAGGTCGGCGTCGTCGAAGATCACGTACGGCGCGTGGCCGCCGAGCTCGAGCGACAGCTTCTTGACGCCGTCGGCGGACAGCCGGATCAGCTCCTTGCCGACCTCGGTCGAGCCGGTGAACGAGATCTTGCGGACGCGCGGGTCGCCGAACAGCTCGCGCGAGACCATCCCCGACGAGCGCGACGTGACGAGGTTCACGACGCCCTTCGGCACGCCGGCGTCCTCGATGCAGCGCAGGATCGCGGCAGCGGTCAGCGGCGTGGCCGATGCGGGCTTGACGATGCTGGTGCAGCCGGCCGCCATCGCGGGGCCGAGCTTGCGGGTCATCATCGCGGCCGGGAAGTTCCACGGCGTGATCGCGGCGACGACGCCGATGCTCTGGCGCAGCACGAGCACGCGGTTGTTCGCGTTCTGGGGCGGCACGATCTCGCCGTAGGTGCGCTCGGCCTCGCCCGCGAACCACTCCATGAAGGCGGCCGCATAGTCGACCTCGCCGCGCGCCTCGGCGAGGGGCTTGCCCTGCTCGAGCGTCATCAGCCGGCCGATCTCGTCGGCGCGCTCGCGCATCACCTCGGCCGACTTGCGCAGGAGGCGCGCGCGCTGGATGGCGGGCGTGTTTCGCCAGCCGTCGAGCGCGTCCGATGCCGCGTTGATCGCGGCGCGCACATCTTCCGCGGTCGCGTCGGGCGTCGAGCCCACGATCTCGCCGTTGGCGGGATTGGTGACGTCGAACCGGCCGTTGCCGGTCGCGTCCACCCACTCCCCACCGATCAGGAGGCGCTCATCTTTGCGGGTCTGCGTCGTAGCCATGAGGTACTTCCTTCTTGTGACGAGGGAACGGTAGCGTCTAGCGCGAGGGCGATGAGGAGGGCGCCGGCAACGGGCACCGTCGCCGGAAGTGTGTCAAGAACGTGGAACAGGAACCCGAACAGCACCGCGAGCACGAACAGCGAGGCGGCGGTTGCCAGTCGGACGCGCAGCGGTGAGGCCGCGACGACCACGCCGAGCAACGCCGCAAGGTAGGCGTCACCCCACCCCATGGACGCCGTTCCCCAGACGAGCTCCTGCAAACGCGGCAGGTCGGCAACGGGCTGGGCGGCGCTCAACGCGTGCGACGCCACCTGCACCTGCTCCGACACGACGACCTGGTAGATGTCGACGATGGTGGCCGCGAAGATCCCGACGATGAGACCGCCGCGCGGCGCGACCGTGCCGGTCAGCCAGGCAAGCGTGACGGCGGCGCCGGCGATCAGCAGGTCGATCGCGATCTGCGCGGGGCGCCCGTCACCATTCCAGGCGATCAGGTAGAGCGCCGGCGCGAGCAGCGCGAGCGCGCGCACCCGGAACGCGACCAGGCCGGCGAACGCCGCCACCGGCGTGGCGAACGCCGCGAGATCGGTCGCCTGCTGCGCGAGCGACGGCCGTTCGGCGAGCAGCAGCGCGACGCCGCCGATGGCCGCCAGCGGGATCATCCCCAGGAGCGCGCGGCGCACGAGCCGCGGCGGCTGCCGCGGCCCGAGCACCGTGATCGCCTGCACGAGACAGAGCGCCACGAACCCACTCGTAAAAGGGACGAACGTGCTCATCGGGGTGCACAGATTCGAACTGTGGACCTCTCCGACCCGAACGGAGCGCGCTACCAGGCTGCGCCACACCCCGAGCCGGCCAAGTATCGCACAGGCACCCGTGCGGCAATGCACACGGGGGGCGGCGTGTACCGTGCGTCCGTGGCTGCGGAACTGCGGATCATGCCGGTCGGCGGCCTTGGCGAGGTCGGGCGGAACCTCACCGTTCTCGACTGGGGCGCCGAGCGCGTCGTCGTCGATTGCGGCGTCGGCTTCCCGGCGACCAGCGAGCGCGACGGCGTCGTGGAGCAACTGCTGCCCGACGTCCGGCCGCTGGGCACGCACCCGATCGCGGCCGTGGTGCTCACGCACGGTCACGACGACCACATCGCGGCGCTCGCGCACCTGATCCGCACGGGCGCTCCGATCGGCAAGATCATCGGCCTCCCCTTCACGATCGAGCTGGTTCGCGCCAAGCTCTCGGAGGGCGTGGCACTGCCGCCGCTCGTGACCGCGAAGCCCGGCGTGCCCGTTACCACCGGCGCGTTCGCGTTCGAGTACGTGCGCGTCGCCCACTCGATTCCCGATGCCGCCGCCGTCGCGATCACCACGCCGATCGGCGTGGTCGTGATGACGGGCGACTACAAGCTGGACGACACGCAGGCCAACCCGAAGCGGCGCTGCGACCGGGGCCGCCTCGGCGCGCTCGGCCGCGCCGGCGTCGTGGCGATGCTCGGCGACTCGACGAATGCCGACGAGCCGGGTCGGACGGGCTCCGAGGACTCCACGTTCGATCCGCTGCACGACGTCGTCGCAGCCGCTCAGGGCCGCGTGATCGTGACGTCGTTCGCGTCGAACATCGATCGCATCGACCACGCGATCCGCGCCGCCGACGCGACCAGCCGCCGCGTCACGTTCATCGGCCGGTCGGTACGGCGCAACATGGCGATCGCGGAGCGCCTCGGCGAGATCTCGCCGCCGAGCCGCGACACCGCCGGCCCGCGCGAGCTCGACGCGCTGCAGCCACGACGGTCGATGGTCATCTGCACCGGATCGCAGGCCGAGCGAAACGCCGTGCTGTCGCGCGCTTCCCGCGGCGACCACCCGCACCTGCAGCTCGGCCGCACGGACACCGTCGTCTTCGCGAGCCGTCCCGTCCCGGGCAACGAGCCCGACGTCGAGACGATGATCGCGGCGCTGATCGCGCGCGGCGTGAAGGTCGTCACGCACGACGACGCACCGATCCACGTGTCCGGGCATGCCCGCGCCGACGAGGTCGAGGAGATGATCGGTCTGCTGCGGCCGCGGTTCCTCGTGCCCGTGCATGGTGAGCCGCAGATGCAGGAGGCGCAGGCCCGGATCGCCGTCGCGCGGTGCGGCATGGATCGCAACAACGTGATCCTGGCTCGGAACGGCGACGTGATCGCGCTGACGCGCGACCGCTGTGAGATCGACGACCACGTGCCGGTCTCGGTGATCGAGGCCGACGGCGATGGCGTGCCGTTGTCCGATCCCCGCGCGGCGCGCTAGCGGTAGGTAGGGTGGCCGACCGCGACGAGATCGTCCGGTACCTCGACGAGACCCTCGAGGCGGTGCTGTACCGCGACCACCTGCCGCTCGGGTTGCAGGTGCCGGGCGCGGACGAGGTGCGTCACGTCTGCACTGCGGTCTCGGCGTCGCTCGACGTGTTCGAGCGCGCGGCGGCGGCCGGAGCACAGATGCTGGTCGTCCACCACGGCCTGTTCTGGGACGGGACACCGCGACGGATCACGCTGCTCGAGCGGCGCAGGCTGGAGTCGCTGTTCCGGAACGACCTGTCACTGGTCGCGTACCACCTCCCGCTGGACGGTCACGGCGAGCTCGGAAACAACGCGGTGCTCGCCGCGTTGCTCGGGCTCGGGCAGGTCGAGCCGTTCGGCGAGTACCGCGGGCGGCTGCTCGGTCGCTATGGGATGCTCCCCGCGCCGGAGGCACCGATCGCGCTCGCGCGGCGGCTGGGCGAGACGATCGGATCAACCCCGCTGGTTTTCCCCGGCGGCCCTGATCCGATCCGGAGCGTCGGCGTCATCTCGGGCGGAGCCGCGAAGGAGATTGCCGCGGCAGCCGCACTCGGACTCGACTGCTTCATCACGGGTGAGCCGGATGAGGACTCGCCGTACCTCGCCGCGGAGCTCGGCGTCACGCTGATCGCCGCCGGCCATAACGCCACCGAGACGGTCGGCGTCCAGGCGGTCGGCGAACGGCTCGTCCGCGAGTTCGGAGTGACCACCGAATTCCTCGCCGTCGAGAACCCCGTCTGATCACGATCCTGTCACGACCGTTGCAGGCGTCCGGCCGCGGTGGTACGGTTCGGCACATGAAATTGCAAGGTGATCGGGACTGAGCGACGTGAATACGCTCACTTGCGATCTTAGGATTTCCAAGGCCCACCGGCTCCTTGAGCGCGGTGGGTTTCGTGTTTTAAGGCCTCTTTTTCAAGGCACCGGAAAGCAGGAGGGCGCGTAGATGGCGAATCACCTGACCCCCGACGAGGTGGCGAAGGAGTTCGGGATCGACACGAGAGACGTCATTCGTCTCTGCATCGAAGAGCACGTGCCGATCTACCACGGCAAGATCGACAAGACGCTGTTCGCCGCCACGCGGGACGAGCTCGACCGAGAGCTCCTCCCCACGGGGTAAGGCCCGTCGTTTCAGCACGTTGCACCGGGCCCCGTGACCTGCAGGTGACGGGGCCCGATTGCGTCCTGCGCGTCGCTGCGCTGTCGTTGTTGGGATGGGAGCGGAAGCGTCCAATGGCCCGGAGCGCTCCGTGCACTTAGACGCGAGCCCGGCGGCGGCCACGAGACGGCCCGGTGCAATTGCACGGAGCGCGCCGTGCAATTGGACGCCTCCCCCACCGCCGCTGCCCGATCGCTACGCTCCGGCGCCGTGAGCGGTTGTTCCGTAGCGGCCGATGAGCTGTTCGAGCTGCTCGGCGGGCGACACGCGTCGGGTGTGCGCAGCCGGGGGCTTTCGTTGTCGTGGCGCGACGTCCGGACGCGGTCGCTTGAGATGCTCTACGGATTGCGCGCGTCCGGCGTTCTTGCCGATGCAGGCGTCGCCTTCCCGGGGCGGATGCGTCCGGAGCGGCTGTGTGCCGAGCTGGGCGCTCTCGCGGGCGGGTACCGGATCGTCGATGCCGGAGCCGTCGTCGTCGTCCACGACGACGTGTGGGAGGCCGCCCACCTGGACGTGCCAGTCGTTGTGGTGGCGATCGACGGAGCCGCGGCCGGCCCGTCCGTCGGACTCGACCGGTTCGCCGCCCGCGGAGTCGCCTGGGCGGCGTCGCACGCGGCGCTCCCGCAGCCGGTGCCGCTGGCGTCGGCTGTCGGCGTCCGGCCCGGCGACCATGTCCTGCTGCGGGCTCCTTGCGACCGGCTGGTCGCGCGCGCGTCGGCGGTGGCAGCCGGCTATGCCGGTGCCGATCTGTTCATCGGCGAGGCCGGGCTGGACGCTGCTACGGAGCTCGACCGGACCGGTGCCGAGGTGCGTGCGACGAGCGTCGACGACGTGACGCGGATCGCCATGCTGGCGGCGAGCCA
>JBBQFB010000105.1:0-12943 GCA_038321545.1 Gaiellales bacterium | reverse complement strand
CGGACGGGAACTCGACGCGGTCGCAGCGCACGAGGCGCTCGTCGCCGTTCAGGTCGACCTCGGCGGCCAGCACGGCGCCGTCGGCGGGGGCATCGACGAGCGACCAGACGAGCTGGAGGCCGGGGTGTTCGACGGTCAGGGTGCCGTCCGGGCGGTAGCTGACGGCGGCCGTCGTCACGTCGTAGGCGACGAGCGGCCCGGCGGCCGTGATGACGTCGCCGGCGGCGGCGTCGAGGTGTTGCAGCTGCAGGGTGGCCATCAGTTGAAGAACGCTCCTCCGTCGACGACCAGTGACTGGCCGGTGATGAACGACGAGTCGTCGGAGCAGAAGAAGACGACCGCCCCGACCACGTCGGACGGGAACTGGTCGCGCTGGATCACGCGCGCCTTCACCGAGATCTCCTGGAGCTTCTGCACCTGGACCGGGTTGGCGAGCACGCCGTCCGACATCGTGAAGCCCGGCGCGACGGTGTTGACCAGGATGCCGGTGTCGCCGACCTCCTTCGCGATCGCCTTCGTCATCGCCACGACGGCGCCCTTCGACGACACGTAGTGCAGCAGGTACGGGACGCCCTTGAACGGCGTGCCAGACGAGATGTTGACGATCCTCCCGCCGCCCTGGGCGCGCATCTGCGGCAGCACCGCCCGGGTGGCCAGGAACATGCCGAGCACGTTCACGTCGAACACCTTGCGCCACTCGTCGACGTCGATGTCCTCGAGCGGCTGCGGTACCAGCGACGAGTAGATGCCGGCGTTGTTGACGAGGCCGTCGATCCGCCCGAACCGGTCGAGCACCGCCTGTGCCATCGCCTGGCAGTCGGCCTCGGACGAGACGTCGACGCGCAGGCCGAGCGCCTCCGAACCGTTGCCGGTCAGCTCGGCAGCCGCCTCCTCGGCACCGTCGAGGTCGGCGATCACGACCTTCGCGCCCTCGTCGACGAGGCCGTCGGCGATCGCACGGCCGATGCCCTGTGCGCCGCCGGTGACGACGATCACGCGGCCGGTCAGCCTCATCGTGCTTCGCCGCCGACTGGCGACCACGGCGCCGGCGTGAGGATGCGGCTGTGCTGCGACGCGATCAGCGGCTGCAGCTTCCGGACGAACGCCTGCCAGCTCGGATCGGCGCCCATCTTCGCTCGCCGCGCGGCGCGGTCCGCGAGGTCCTCGTACGCCCACAGCTGCACGATCCGGTTGAGGTCGCCGATGTCGCTGGCCGTGAACCAGCCGACCATGTGCCCGAGGATCGGCTCCTGGATGGCGCGTCCCTCCTCGCCGTACAGCTTGAGGTACTCGGGCACCTTGCCGACGTGCAGCTGGTACGTCCGCTCCTCTACGATCATCGGTCGATCCCTCCCATTGCCAGGTACTTCATCTCGAGCCACTCGTCGATGCCGTAGCGCGACCCCTCGCGCCCGATGCCCGACTCCTTCATGCCCCCGAATGGCGCCACCTCGGTCGAGACGAAGCCGGTGTTGATGCCGACGATCCCGTAGTCGAGGGCGTCGGACACGCGCCAGATTCGGCCCACGTCGCGGCTGTACAGGTACGCGGACAGGCCGTATGGCGTGTCGTTCGCGATCCGCACGGCGTCTTCCTCCGCCGTGAAGCGCTGCAGCGCGGCGACCGGGCCGAACGTCTCCTCGTTCGACATCGCCCAGTCGCTCGTGGCGCCCGTCAGCACGGTCGGTGTGAAGAAGGTGCGGCCGAGCCCGTGCGCCCGGCCGCCGGTGAGCAGCCTGCCACCGCGCTCCAGCGCGTCGTCGACGTGACGCTGCACCTTGGCCAGGGCGGCCTCGTCGATCAGCGGCCCGACCTGCACGCCGGCCTCGGTGCCGACGCCCACGCGGAGCCCGGCGGCGGCCGCGGTGAGGGCCTCCGAGAACGCATCGAAGACGCCGTCCTGCACGAGGATGCGGTTGGCCGAGATGCAGGTCTGCCCCGAGTTGCGGAACTTGCACAGCAGCGCGCCGGCGACGGCGTCGGCGAGGTTGCAGTCGTCGAGCACGATGAAGGGCGCGTTGCCGCCGAGCTCGAGCGAGATGCGCTTCAGGCCCGTCGCGCACTGCGCCATCAGCAGCTTGCCGATCTCGGTGGAGCCGGTGAACCCGACCTTGCGGATGGCCGGGTTCGACGTCATCTCACCGCCGATCAGCGGCGCGTCGTCAGCGTCGCCGGTGACGATCTGGAACACGCCGGGCGGCAGTCCCGCCCGCTCGGCGAGCACGCCTACGGCCAGCGCGGTGAGCGGCGTCTGCTCGGCCGGCTTCAGCACCATCGTGCAGCCGGCGGCCAGCGCCGGGGCGGCCTTGCGCGTCGGCATCGCGGCCGGGAAGTTCCACGGCGTGATGCCGGCCGTCGTGCCGACGGGCTGGCGGACGACGATGATCCGGCGGTCGCTGAGCGGCGACGGGATCACGTCGCCGTAGACCCGCTTGCCCTCCTCGCCGAACCACTCGAGAAACGACGCGGCGTACTCCACCTCGGCGCGCGACTCGGCCAGCGGCTTGCCCTGTTCGGCGGTCAGCAGCGCCGCCAGGTCATCGATCGACTCGAGCATCAGATCGGCCCAGCGGCGCAGGATCCGGGCCCGGTCGCGGGCGGAGCGGGCGCGCCACGCAGGCTGGGCGGCCTCGGCGGCGGCGATCGCCCGGCGCGTCTCTGCAGCGCCCATCCGCGGCGCCGTGCCGACCACCTCGCCGGTGGCCGGATCGTGCACGTCGAACCGGCGGCCGTCGTCGGCCTCGACCCACGCGCCGGCGACCAGGCCGCGATCGCGGAGCAGGTCCAGGTCGCGGAGTTGCGGCGGCATCAGCGGAGAAATTAGACGTCCTCCAACATCGATGCAAGCGATCGGACTCGCATCTGCTATAGAAGACGTCTATGAGTCTTCGGCAGGCGTCGTACGTGGTGGCGGTGGTCGAGGAGGGGTCGTTCAGCCGTGCCGCCGCCCGCATGCGGGTCGCGCAGCCGACGCTCTCCCAGCAGGTGCGGGCGCTTGAGCGACGCCTGGGCGGGCCGCTGCTGGAGCGCCTCGGGCAGGGGGTGCGACCGACGCCGGCCGGCCGGGCGTTCGTGCTCGAGGCGCGCGCCGCGGTGCTGTCGCTGGAGCGCGCCGAGCGCGCTGCCCGGGCCGTCAACAACGGGCGCGAGGGCGACCTCGAGGTGGCGTGCGTCTCGACCGTCGCCTCGGCGTTCCTGCCCGACGCGCTGCGCCGGTTGCGCAGCACCAACCCGGGCGTGGTGGTGCGTCTGATCGAGGTCATCCACCGCGAGCTGCTGGAGTCGCAGGCCCGGGCCGGTCTCGGCGACGTCGCGATCGGCCCGCACCCGGCCCACTGGGACGGCCCGGTGCGGATCGTCGGTGAGCAGCGGTTCTGCGTCGTGCTGCCCGAGGCGACCGTCGGCACGCGGCGCGGTGCCGTGCGGCTGAGCGACCTGGCTGACGTGCCGTGGGTGCTGTACCCGCCGCAGTACGGTCTCGCCGACGTCGTTGCGAGCGCCTGCGCCGCGGCCGGGTTCACGCCCGAGGCAGCCGCCGTCACGGCCCAGGCCGACACTGCCGCCCGCCTCGCTGCAGCGGGTCTTGGCCCGGCGCTGGTGCCGGTCGGGGCCGTGCCGCCGGGCCTGTCGCGCGCCGCCCGGCCGATCGAGCCGCCGATCGTGCGGCCGATCGTGGCCTACACGCGAGGACCGCTGACGCCGATCGTCGAGTCGCTGCTCGATGCCCTGTCCGCCGTCTGACACCGCTGTTGGTCGGACCATTGCGCTCGGGCCCGTGATCGGGTATCCCTTTCGCATCCTGCACCCGCCGACCCTATCGAGGTGCCCATGAGCCTTGTCGATGCAGCATCGCCACGAATGGCCGACCTGATCGATCTCAACGCAGGCTGGACCGAGATCGCGAACGGCTGCGTGTTCACGGAGGGCCCGTTGTGGGTCGCGGCCGAGAACGCGTTCTACTTCAGCGACATGCCCGGTGACACCCGCCGCAAGTGGACCGCCGCGGGTGGCGTCGAGGTGGTCGCGAACCCGTCCAACAAGGTCAACGGCACGACGCTCGACGCCGACGGCCGCCAGGTGATCTGCGAGCACTCCACGTCGAGCGTCGTCCGCCTCGAGCGCGACGGATCGCGGTCCGTGCTCGCCACGCACTGGGACGGCAAGGAGCTGAACAGCCCGAACGACGTCGTGCTGCGCAGCGATGGGCAGATCTACTTCACCGACCCGCCGTACGGCCGCTGGCCCGGGTTCGGGGTCGAGCGCGAGCGCGAGCTCGACATCTGCGGCGTGTTCCGCATCGACGGATCCGGCGAGCAGCACCTCGAAGTCGCCGACTTCAACAAGCCGAACGGTCTCTGCTTCTCGGTCGACGAGTCGGTGCTCTACATCAACGACACCGAGGAGCTGCACATCCGCCGCTTCGCCGTGGCGGCGGACGGCTCGCTGTCCGGCGGCGAGGTCGTGTTCACGATGCCCGGCCCGCTGGAGTACTCGGCCGGCGTGCCGGACGGGATGAAGCTCGACGCCGCCGGCAACCTCTGGTGCACGGGACCGGGCGGCGTCTGGGTCGTGTCGCCCGACGGCGAGCATCTCGGCACGATCAAGTCGGAGGCCGTCGTCGGCAACATCTCGTGGGGCGACGCCGACTTCCAGACGCTCTACCTGTGCACGTCGGACACCGTCCACACCGTCCGCACGACGGTCGCGGGCAACCGCCCCGTCTTCTTCCAGTAGGAGCTGCAGATGCCCATCGAGATCGATCCGCGGAAGACCGCGGTCGTCATCATCGACATGCAGAACGACGTCGTCCACGCCGATGGCGTGTGGGGCGGCCCGTCCGGCGCCGCGGCGCACTCGGCCGAGCAGGACGCGGTCGCGCACATCGGTCAGATCACCGCCGCAGCGCGGAAGGCGGGATCGCGCGTGTTCTTCGTCCACCACGCCCCGAGCGTGGGCGCGTCGGATGACGCCGACTCGAAGCAGAACGCCGGCCTGTGGCGCGACACGCGCGAGTCCGGCGGCCTGTCGAGCGAGTGGGGCCGGGCCCCCGTGGAGGGCTGCGTGCCCGAGGCCGGCGACACCGTCCTGCAGAAGCAGCGCGGCAATGCGTTCACCAGCACGGGCCTCGACGTGAAGCTGCGCGGCCTCGGCGTCGAGAAGGTGATCCTGCTCGGCGCCTGGACGAACATGGCGGTCGAGTCGACGGCCCGTGTCGGCGCCGACATCGGGTACGAGATGGCGATCGTCTCCGACGCCACCGTCGCCATCAACGCCGAGTGGCAGCGGGCCGCGCTGTCGTACGGCGTTACCGTGTTCGCCGAGATCCCGACGACTGCCGAGGTCCTCTCGGCGTTTGGAGCCTGACCGTATGACGTACATCGTCGCCGTCCGCTGGACCGCGAAGGAGGGCGAGGCCGACGAGATCGCCCGCGCGCTCGGCGAGCTCGAGGCGCCCACCCTGGCCGAGGCCGGGGTGATCGAGTGGCGCCCGCACCGCGACCCGGAGAGTCCGGGCACGTTCTTCATCTTCGAGGTGTACGCCGACGCCGACGCGTACAAGGCGCACACCGAGACCGAGCACTTCGCGCAGTGGGGCGTCGGCCACTCGTTCCCGCGGCTCGCAGAGCGCCGGCGCGAGTTCTACGAGCCGCTGGGTTCCTGAGTTGGGCAACAGCTACGACCTCTCCGGGCGCGTCGCGCTCGTCACCGGCGGTGCGAGCGGCGTCGGCACGGCCGTCGGGCGTCTGCTGACGGCGTCGGGGGCCAGGGTCGGCCTGCTCGATCTCGACCGGGCGAAGGTCGACGCGGCGGCCGCGTCGATCGGCCCCGGCGTGGCGGCGCTGCAGGCCGACGTGCGGCGGTCGGACGAGGTCGACGCGGCTGTGGCGGCTCTCGTCGCCGAGCACGGCCGTCTCGACGTGCTCGTGAACGCCGCCGGCGTCGCCGGCCAGTCGCTGCGCACCCTCGACGTCGACGACGCCGAGTGGGACCTGGTGATGGACATCAACTCGAGCGGGACGTTCTACTGCATGCGAGCGGCCCTGCCCACGATGGTGGCGAACGGCTACGGGCGGATCGTCAACGTCGCGTCGGTGGCCGGCAAGGAGGGCAACCCGATGGCGGCCGCCTACTCCGCGTCGAAGGCGGCCGTGATCGGCATGACGAAGTCGGTCGGCAAGGACGTGGCCGGGACCGGCGTGCTCGTCAACTGCGTCACGCCGGCCCCGATCGACACGCCGATGATCGCCGGGCTGTCCGACGAGCATCTGAGCTACATGCTGTCCCGCGTGCCCCTCGGACGGCTCGCGACGACCGACGAGGCCGCCCATCTGATCGCGTTCCTGTCGAGCGAGTCGATGAGCTTCTCGACGGGTGCCGCGTTCGACCTCTCGGGCGGTCGGCTGACGTATTAGCGCCCACCGGCTTGCGTCGTTTGGTCAGACCAATGTATGCTCGGCCCGTTCTCGTGGAAGGAGCAGGCGATGGCCGGTCAATTCGTACTCGCGGACGAGGCCCGCACGGAGGAGCTCGACTGGGGCACGCTCCGCTGGATCTGTACGCCCGACACCGTCGGTGCAGAGGGCATCACGATCACGCAGGTGTGGCTGAAGCCCGGCCTCGGGCACGACTTCCACAAGCACCCCGACCAGGAGGAGCTGATCACGGTCCTCGAGGGCGAGGTCGAGCAGTGGCTGGAGTCGGAGCAGCGGACGTTGCACCCGGGCGACTCGATCTACATCCCGGCGGGCGTCGTGCACGCGTCCTTCAACACCGGCGCCGGCAAGGCGCGCATGCACGTCGTGCTCGGCCCCTGCGTCGGCCCGACGGGCTACGAGGTGGTCGACGTGGCGAGCGAGGAGCCCTGGCGCGGGCTCCGCTCGTAGACGGGCGCGCTCGCGCTCCGGGCCTGACCTCGAGTCGGTCGAACCGCCCACCAGTTGGACGGACCAATTCGGACCCGGCACAATGCGGGACATGGAGTTCGACCCGGTAACCGACTACCCGATCGGCGAGCGACGGCCCGATCTCGTGCGCGCGCCCGACGGCACGCCGCTCGCCGACATCACGCTCGATGCCGCGCTGGCCGGTGACATCGACGGCGCCGCCCTGCGGGCCGCCCCCGAGACCCTCGCCCGGCAGGCGGCGGTCGCGCTGGCCGCCGGCTCCGACCCGCTCGCGGCGAACCTCGTGCGGGCCAGCGAGCTGACCGCGCTCGGTGACGAGACGATCCTCGAGATCTACACGGCGCTGCGTCCGCGGCGCTCGACCGCCGAGGAGCTCGGCGCCTGGGCCGACCGCCTCGAGCACGACCATGACGCCCCGGTCACGGCGGCGTTCGTCCGCGAGGCGGCCGCCGTGTACGCCGTCCGCGGTCTGCTGCGCACGGCCCCGGGTGAGCGTGCCTCCGTCGCCCCCTGACGGCTCCGGGCGGTTCGCGAGCCGGGCGGCCCGGGAGCTCCGCCGCGAGACGCTGATCGCGCCCGAGCCCTCGCTCGGGCTGGTCGCGATGGCGTCGCCGAACGACCCCGACCCGTCCATCGAGATCGTGGACGGCGAGATCGTCGAGATCGACGGCCGCCGCGCCGCCGACTGGGACGCGCTCGACCACTTCATCGCCCGCCACGGGATCGATCCTGCAATCGCGGCCGAGACGATGGCCCTGTCCAACCGGCAGCTCGCACACCTGCTGGTGAGCGTTGACGTGCCGCGTGAGGAGCTCGTGCGGCTGTCGCGCGGGGCGACGCCGGCGAAGCTCGCGCAGGTGCTCGCACTGCTCGACCCGGTCGAGATGATGTTCGCGCTGAAGCGCCTCCGTGCCCGCCGGCAGCCCGCCAACCAGGCGCACGTCACGAACATGAAGGAGAACCCGGCGCTGCTCGCCGCCGACGCCGCCGAGGCGTCGATCCGCGGGTTCGCCGAGATGGAGACGACGGTCGGCGTGAGCCGGTACGCGCCGCTGAACGCGCTCGCGATCCTGGTCGGCTCGCAGACCGGCCGCACCGGCGCGATGACGCAGTGCGCCGTCGAGGAGCACCGCTCGCTGCGGCTCGCGATGCTCGGCCTCACCACCTACGCCGAGACCCTGTCGGTGTACGGCACCGAGCGCGTGTTCGTCGACGGCGACGACACGCCGTGGTCGAAGGCGTTCCTCGGCTCGGCCTACGCCTCGCGCGGCGTCAAGGTGCGGTTCACCAGCGGCACGGGCTCCGAGGCGCTGATGGGCCACGCCGAGGGCTGCTCGATGCTGTATCTGGAGTCCCGCTGTCTCGCGGTCACCCGCGCGGCCGGCTCGCAGGGCGTGCAGAACGGCTCCATCTCGTGCGTCGCGCTGACCCTCAGCGTGCCCGGCGGCACGAAGGCGATCCTGGCCGAGAACCTGCTCGCCGCGTGGCTCGGCCTCGAGGTTGCCAGCGGTAACGACGCGATCGCCTCGCACTCGCCGACGCGCCGGACCGGCAAGCTGATGGGCCAGTTCCTGCCCGGCACCGACTTCGTGACCAGCGGCTACAGCGTGATGCCGCGCTCCGACAACATGTTCGGCGGCGGCAACTACGACGCCGACGACATCGACGAGTGGCTCACCCTGCAGCGCGACTGGCAGGTGGACGGCGGCATCGAGCCGGCCAGCGACGAGGCCATCCAGGCCGCCCGCACCCGTGGAGCGCTGGCCATCCAGGCGGTGTTCGACGAGCTCGGGTTTCCGCCCGTCAGCGACGAGGAGGTTGCCGCAGCCGTCACCGCGTACGCCTCGGGCGACCTGCCCGACCGCGATCGCGCGGCCGACGTGGAGGCCGCCGACCGCGTGCTCGAGGAAGGTGTCTCCGGGCTCGACGTGGCCTGCATCCTCGCGCGCCGCGGGTTCCGCGACATCGCCGACGGCATCTTCGCGATGCAGCGCCAGCGCGTGTCGGCCGACTACCTGCAGACGTCGGCGGTGATCGGCCCCGACGGTCGGGTGCACGCCGCCGTCAACGATCCCAACACCTACCTCGGCCCGGGCACCGGCTACCGCCTGGAGGGTGCCCGCTGGGAGCACCTGCGCGCGTTGCCGCACCAGATCGAGGCGCGGTCGATCGGCGTCGCACCGGCCTCGGCCGACGGTCAGCTGCTGCGCGTGATCGGCCCGTCGCACCGCGGGGTCGACGGCGTCGAGGTGGTCGTGGCGCTCGGCCCGGCCTACGGCGCGCAGCTGCGCGCGACGATCGGCGGGCTGCGCCACGGCGACGTGCTCGACGCGCTGCTGCACGGCATCGCCGAGGGCGGCGCAACGCCGCGACTCGTGCGGATCCGCGACCAGTCGGACGTCGCGTTCATCGCTCACGCCGGTGCGTGCCTGGCCGGCTCCGGCGTCGCCGTCGGGCTGCAGTCGAAGGGCACGACCGTCATCCATCGTGCCGACCTGCAGCCGCTCGACAACCTGGAGCTGTTCGGCATGGCGCCCAACCTGAGCCTCGACTCGTACCTGCAGATCGGACGGAACGCCGCGGGCTACGCCGTCGGCGCGCGGGTCGGGCCGGTGCCGATGCAGCTCGACAACTTCGCGCGCGCGAAGCTGATCGTGCGCACGACCCTGATGCACCGGGTCGAGACCGACGCGATGGTCGACGACGCGCCGCCCGTCGACCTCGAGCTCGTCTGAACCCCCGTGTCGCACGTATCTCGCGTTCCCGCCCTGCTGATCGGGCTCGCGCTCGCGGCGCTGACCCTGCGGCCGCAGGTGGTCGGCATTGGGCCGCTGCTGCCCGCCATCCAGGACGACTACGGCGTCTCGCACGCGGTCGCCGGCCTGCTCGTGACGATCCCCGTGCTCTGCATGGGCATCTTCGCTCCGCCCGCCCCGGTGCTGGCGCACCGCATCGGCGCTGTGCGGGCCGTGACGGTCGCGGTCGGGCTCGTGGCGATCGGCGGCGTCCTGCGGGCGTTCGCACCGAATGCCGGTGCGTTGATCGCACTCACGATCCCGATCGGGATCGGGATGGGCCTCGGCAACGCCCTGATGGTGGTGGCCGTCAAGGAGCGTTTCGCGGCCCGGCCGCTGCTCGTGACCGGCGTGTACGCCGCGTCGATCCAGGTCGGGTCGACCATCGCCGCCGCGACCGCCGTGCCGCTCGCCGACGCCGGCGACGACTGGCGGCTCGCGCCGCTCGTGTTCGGTGCCGGCGCCGTCGTGTCGCTGCTGGCATGGATCTACGCGTCGCGCGGCCTGGCGCCGCCCGACGAGGAGGCGACGCTGCCGCACTACCCGTTGCGCAGCTCGACCGCGTGGCTGATCGTGCTGCTGTTCGTCTTCATCGGCCAGATCTACTACGGCCTCACGGCGTGGCTGCCCGACGCCTACCAGGAGAAGGGCTGGAGCGAGAGCGACACGGGCCTGCTCACCTCGGTGATGAACCTCGCGACCGTGCCGGCGGCGTTGACCGTGTCCTTCGCCGGTCACCGCATCCACCGGCGCACCGGCCTGGTCGGCGCCGCCGCGCTGATGCTGGTCGCGACCACGCTGCTGCTGGTCGCGCCCGGTGGCGCGCTGGTGTGGGTGATCGGCGCCGGCCTGGCGAACGGGACGCTGTTCACGCTCGCGATGACGTTGCCGCTCGACGTCGCCGACACTCCCGGCGCGGTCGGGGGCGTCGCGGGCATGATGCTCGGCGTGGGCTACGTCGGGATCGCCATCGCACCGATCACGCTCGGCGCGGTGCGGGACGCAACGGGAGGGTTCGACGCCGTGCTGGCCATCGTCGCCCTGACCTCGGCGGCGCTGCTCGCCGTCACCTGCGCCTGCTCGCCCGACCGTCTCCACCGCGGTCTCACGCGCCGGGCGAGGGCGGTATAGTGGTCGGACCATTTGGCACCGGAGGGGCAGTGCCCGGCATCAGCATCAACCACGTCAGCCTGTCCGTGGTCGATATGGAGGAGTCGCTGAGCTTCTATACCGAGTTCCTCGGCATGGAGCGGATTCCCGGCCCCCAGTTCGGATTCCGCGTCGAGTGGCTGCGTGCCGGCGACCTCGAGGTGCACCTGTTCGAACGCGAGACGTCCGCCCCGCAGTACCACCACGTCGGCTTCAGCGTCTCGAACTTCCAGGACCTCTACCTGAAGGCGCAGGCGGCCGGCATCCTCGTGCACATGCCGCCGTTCGCCCAGGTCACGGAGCTGCCCGACGGCGGCGCGCAGATGTACGTGCGCGACCCGGGCGGCAACCTGGTCGAGCTCGACACGCCCGACGCGTCGGCGCTCGATCGCGACGTCGTGCCGATGCGCCGGCTCGTGGACGCGATCCCGCAGTCGGAGTGGAACCGGCGGGCGACGCTGTTCCTCGAGCCGCGACCGACGGACTGATGGCCGCTGCCGACGAGCGGGAGCGGACGTCGACCGGCAAGGCCGCGCAGGTCGCGGCCGACCGGCTGCGCGAGCTGATCCGCTCGGGAGACCTCGGCCCGGGCGACCGGCTGCCCGTCGAGCGCGTGCTCGCCGTCCAGCTCGGCGTCTCCCGCTCGACGCTGCGCGAGGGAATCCGGAGCCTCCGCTCGACCGGGCTGCTGCACGCCCGGCAGGGATCCGGCACGTTCGTCACCGACCTCGATCCGGCCACGCTCGCGAGCCCGCTGGTGTTCGCCCTGACGCGGAGCGGGGGCCAGATCCCGCGCGTGTTCGAGGTGCGCGCGATGCTGGAGGTCGGCGGCGCCGAGTTGGCCGCCGAGCACGCGACGGACCGCGACATCGCGACGCTGAGCCGGTACAACGACCGGATCGCGCGCACCGGCGGCCCGGCCGCGATGCTGGCAGCGGACTGGCGGTTCCACCACCACATCCACCAGATGTCGCGGAACCAGCTGCTCGTGCTGCTGCTCGACTCGATCGCCGAGCTCGGTACCGGCGTCCGGCGGCAGGGCATCGCCCGTGACGAGATCCGCATCCGCAGCGCCGAGCAGCACGTCGCGATCGTCGAGGCGATCGCGTCGCGCGAGCCCGCGGCGGCCGGTGCCGCCATGCGCCGGCACCTCGACTACGTCCGGGTGGCGTTGACGGCGCTCGAGGAGGAGGAGCGGGTCTGAGCCCCGCTCAGGCCGCTGCGACGAGCCGGACGGACAGGCCCCAGGCCTGGCCGGCGTCGAACAGCGCGTCCTGGTCGACCTCGTCGTCCCAGCCGAGCAAGTGCGGCTCGGGCTGCTCGCGCGTGCAGCCGTAGACGGCCTTGCGCAGCTCGGCGCGCGGCGGCGGCGGGCCCTGGGCGAGCCGCTCGCGCTCCTCTTCCGCCGCCTCGGCGGCGGGACCCTCGGCGTAGCCCTTCCCCATCAGGCGCCGGCCGCGCGTGCGGCTGCCTCCGTCGCCCGCCGCCGCCCCTGCCATCGGCGGCGCCTTGCGCGCGGGGGCGCTTCGCTTCCGGTCGGGTGTAGGTGCAGGGAAATCATTGCTGGGCGGTCCGGGTTCTTTAGGCCTCGTCGCGGCGCGGTTCTCGACCTGACCGCATCTTCCCCGATCTTACCGGCGGGGCGCACCGCGAAGCGCACGAGCCGGACGCTGCGGGGCCCAGCACGGATCAGATGGCTGCGATGTCGCTGTCGGGCTCGGCTACCTTGCGACCTGTTTGCCTGTCGAGGGTACTCTCGCCACTGCGCGTCGAATCGTTGCCTGTCCGGTGACGCGGCGTCCGTTCTCGGGCCCGGCCAGAGGTCGTGGTTGGTGAGCGGTTCGGCGGGAGGGACGCCGGTCCGGCCGGCCGTCGTGAGGGGGCTCCGGATGCCCTTGCTGGCGCTTGCCGTGGCGTTGGTGCTGGCGGATTCGTCGGTCGTCGTGCTGGCCCTGCCGGATATCTTGAGCCAGTTCGACGTCGGCATCCGCTCCGTCTCCTACGTGCTGACGTTCTTCAATGGCGTGCTCGCCCTGGCTGCGGTGCCGGCGGCGCGGCTCAGCCGTCGCGTGCCGCCCACCCGGGTGTTCGCGG
>JBBQFB010000104.1:0-13056 GCA_038321545.1 Gaiellales bacterium | reverse complement strand
GCCCTCGGTGAAGAACGCCACACCGATGCCCATCAGCTCGCCGCGCGCACGCTTCTCGGCCTGCTCGCGACGCAGGTCGTCATAGCCGGCGATGTCCTCGATCAGCGCGCCCTGCTCGGGATCGCCCTTGACATACCAGCGGCCCTTCTCCCACGCCAGGTCCTCGGGCCGGGTCTCGAGCATCGTGGCCGCGATCAGGCGCGCCTTGTCGCGCACCTTGCGCGAGACCACCGCCACCGCGGCGCCCGAGACGGGCGTCGAGCGGCTGCCGTACGTGCCCAGGCCGTACGGCGACTTGTCGGTGTCGCCGTGCCGGACCTCGATGTTCTCCGGCGGGATGCCGAGCTCCTCGGCGACGATCTGCGCGAACGTGGTCTCGTGGCCCTGGCCCTGCGTCTGCGCGCTGATGCTCACGACCGCCTTGCCGGACGGGTGCACGCGCAGGTCGGCGCCGTCGTTCATCGACAGGCCGAGAATGTCCATGTGCTTGCGCGGGCCGGCGCCGACGCCCTCGGTGAAGAACGCCACACCGATGCCCATCAGCTCGCCGCGCGCACGCTTCTCGGCCTGCTCGCGACGCAGGTCGTCATAGCCGGCGATGTCCATCGCGACCTTCATGGTCTTGTGGTAGTCGCCCGAGTCGTACGTCCAGCCGGTGGTGGTCTCGTACGGGAACTGGTCCTTGTCGATGAAGCTGCGCATGCGCAGATCGATCGGGTCGACCTTCATCTCGAGCGCCAGCGCGTCGACCATGCGCTCCATCAGGTACACGGCCTCCGTGATGCGGAACGAGCACCGATACGCAACGCCGCCCGGCGCCTTGTTGGTGTAGACCGCCTTCACCTTCACGTGTGACGCCTGCAGGTCGTACGAGCCGCAGCAGATGTGGAAGAAGCCGGCCGGGAACTTCGTCGGCTGTGCGGTGCTGTCGAACGCGCCGTGGTCGGCGATCACGTCGACCCGCAGGCCCGTGATCTTGCCGTCCTTCGAGCAGATCTCGCCTCGCATCAGGTAGTCGCGCGCAAAGCCCGTCGAGACGAGGTTCTCGGTGCGGTTCTCGACCCACTTCACCGGCACGCCGGCCACGCTCGAGCCGGCGCTGGCACAGACGTACCCGGGATACCCCGGCACCGTGTTGCCGAACCCGCCGCCGATGTCGTTGCAGCGGATCCGGATCATGTGCTCCGCCAGGCCGGCCACGTGCGCGTACACCGTGCGGTGCGCGTGCGGCGCCTGGTTGCCGTTGTAGATGTCGAGCTGCCCGGTAGTCGGGTTGAAGTCGGCGATGATGCCGCACGTCTCGAGCGGCGCCGGGTGGCAGCGCGGGTAGATGATGTCGCGCGTGACGATGGTGTCGGCCTCGGCGAACGCCTTGTCGGTGGAGGCCTCGTCACCGGCCTCCCACGTCGGGCTCGCGAGGTTGTCGCGCTGCCCGGCCTTGTCGTCACGGATCAGCGGCGCGTCGGCATCGAGCGCCTTACGGGCGTTGACGACCGCCGGCAGGGGCTCGTACTCGACCTCGATCAGCTGCAGCGCGTCGTTGGCTGAGTACTCGTCGGCCGCGATCACGAACGCGACCTCCTGGCCCTGGAAGCGCACCTTGTCGCCCGCCAGCACGGCCTGGGTGTCGTACGAGATGGTCGGCATCCACGCCAGGCCGAGCGTCTCCAGGTCCTTCGCCGTCACGACCGCGGCGACCTTCGGGTGCGCGAGCGCCTGCGACGTGTCGATCGAGACGATCTTGGCGTGGGCGTACGGGCTGCGCAGGATCGCGCCGTACACCATTCCCGGCAGCCGGATGTCGTCGAGGTAGTTGCCCTGCCCGCGGATGAACCGCGCGTCCTCCTTGCGCTTCAGCCGGCCGAAGCCGATCGGGCGCTCGGTGGTGGGGCTGGGGAGATTCTCGGTGGTAGCCACGGTGCTCAGACGACCTCTCGTTTGGCTGCGGCCTCATGGCCGGCGGCCCAGCGCACGGCGCTGACGATGTTCTGGTACCCGGTACAGCGGCAGATGGCGCCCGAGATCGCGGTGCGGATCTCGAGGTCGGTCGGATCGGGGTTCTCGTCGAGCAGGGCGCGCGTTGTCATCAGCATGCCCGGCGTGCAGAAGCCGCACTGGAGCGCGTGCATCTCGTGGAATCCCTGCTGGATCGGATCGAGCTGCCCGTTCACCTCGAGCGACTCGACGGTGCGGATCTCGTGCCCGTCCGCCATGGCGGCGAGGATGGTGCACGACTTCACCGGCTGCCCGTCCATCAGCACCACACAGGCGCCGCAGTTGGACGTGTCACAGCCCCAGTGGGTGCCCGTCAGACCGACCGTCTCGCGGATGTAGTGCACGAGCAGCTGGCGCGGCTCGACATCGTGGGAGACCTGCTCGCCGTTGAGCGTGATCGAGACGTTGATGTCAGGCCTCCTGCTGCAGGGCGCGCGCCGTCGCACGACGCAGAGCACGTTGGGTGAGCACGCCCGCGAGGTGGCGCTTGTAGTCGACCGGCCCACGGCCGTCGGCCCCGGGCGAGCAGTCGGCCGAGGCGATCTCGCCGGCCTGCGCGAACAGCTCGTCCGACGGCACCTGCCCGAGGAGCTGCTCCTCGGCGCGCGTCAGGTGGATGGTCGTCAGACCGACCGCGCTGAGCGCGATGCCGACATCGTGGATCCGCCCTCCCACCAGGCTGATCGACACGGACGCCGCAGCGATCGCCCAGTCGCCCGCGCGGCGCTCGACCTTCTCGTGCGCGCTGCCGCTGCCGGGGCGCACCTTGATGCGCACCTCGGTCAGCATCTCGGCCGCGCCGACGGCCGTCATGTACGGCCCGACGTGGAACTTGTCCATGCCGACGACGCGCTCGCCACCGGTGCCGCGGATCACCGCGTCGGCCTTGAGCGCCGTACAGACGGCTGACAGGTCCTCGGCCGCGTCGGCCTGGCAGAGCGAGCCGCCGATGGTGCCACGGTTGCGCACGACCGGGTCGGCGATCACCTGCTCGGCGTCGCGGAACAGCGGGAAGCGCTCGGCCAGCAGCTCGGACTTGAGCAGATCGACGTGCCGGGTGAGCGCTCCGATCCGGACCTCGCCGTCCCCCTCGCGGATGTAGGCGAGCTCCGCAAGGTCGTTGATGTCGATCAGGTGCTCGGGGTTCGCGAGCCGCAGCTTCATCATCGGCAGCAGGCTGTGCCCGCCGGCGATGATCCGCGCCTCGGAGCCGAGCCGCTCGAGGGACGCGATGGCGCCCTCCACGCTGGTCGCCCGCTCGTACTCGAATGCCGCAGGTGTCTGCATACGTACTCCTTTCGAGTCAGGACGCGGGTCGGGGTGGACGACGTGTCGGCAGAGTACCCATCAGTTGCTGCCGGGCCTGGGCGATGGCATCCGCTTGCGCGGCGCTCCGATATCGTCGCGCTGCTCGTACTGCACGGGCGCGTCGGTGCCGATCACGGGCGAGCGGGGCAGCTCCGCCGGGCGGGTCTGGCGCACGTCCGGGTACAGCTCGCGGGCAGCGAGGCTGCCGCCCTCGACGTTCCGCAGCACCGCCCCGGCCGGGTTGGCCTGGGCGACCGGCGCCTCGCGGCCGAGCCGGGCGAGGGTGAGCGTGCCCCGGGTGTAGACCTCGGCGATGCGCGGAGCGGTCACCTTGCTGCTCTCCGGGAAGTTGCGGAAGCCGGCCGCCGCGGCGCCGGGATACAGCCCCTCGACCAGGCCGACGGCGTCTTCCAGACCGGCCTTCTTCACGAGCAGGCCCTCGAGCAGGTCGACGCCGGCGTCGAGGTTGGCGTTGATGTGCTTGACGACGTCTCCGACCGGCGCGGTCTTCTCGATGATCGCGCTGACGTGGACGATGGTGTCGTCCAGCGCTGCGGTGATCTTGCGCAGCTGCAGGATGGTCGAGACGAGGTAGAAGACGAGAGCCAGGACGATCAGCGTGACGACGACGATCGAGCCGGTCCCGGGGCCGATGGCAGCGAGGATCATGGTGCTCCTACTCCGCGTCGTCGAGGATCACGTCGAGCGAGCCGCCGTAGCCGGCGACCCCCGCAACCGTCTGCGCAACCTGGTCCTGCGTGGTCACACGGAGCGGGACAGCATCGAGGTCCTTCGACCCCGCGGCGGCCGCGGCGGCGATGGACTGCACGCTCGGGACGATGCTCGAGGCCGCGCCCAGCACGCCGCGCAGCAGCACGATCACGACCGGGAGGATCGCGACCAGCAGGATCACGTTGCCGATCCACCAGAGCGTCATTTCGGCCTCCGCTCGGCGACGACCGCGGCCTTGCGGCCGATACCCGGCAGCGCGCCCAGGATGATGTCGAACTGCGCGTTGATGGCCGTGACCGCGCCCTCGAGTGGGCGCAGGTGCTCGGCCTCGACCATCTGCAGCGCACCGGCGAGCGTCGCGAGGCCCTCCGAGATCTTCATCAGGCGCTTGCGCACCTGGATCAGCGCGGCCGCGAGCACGAGCACGACGATGACGGCGAGCACCACGGTCAGGGTCGCCAGGAGCCCGGTGCTACTCATGCCTCACCGTACCCGTCGGTGAGGGCGTTCATGTACCCGTCCTGGACGACGGCCTCCGTCACGATCAGGGAGAGCACCGGTGCCGTCGCCTCCAGTTGCGGGATGCTCGCGGTGTTGCCGGCGACCTTGGTGGCGACGACGAGCAGGCCGTCGACCGAGCGCTCGATGCTCGCCACCGTCCTGACCAGGATCATCAGCAGGGCCGCCACCAGGAGCGCGGCGACGAGGCCGATGCCGAGCGCGACCCACCAGTAGTCGTGGCTGCTCATTTGCCGACCGCCACCTTCCGGATCGCGCGGGCCGCGTGCAGGATCCTCACGCCCGAGTCATTGATCTGACCGATACCGGGGAGCTCGTCGGTCTGCTGCCGCACCACCTCGACCGCCTGCTCGGCGATCTTGGCCTGCTTCGCGATCCTCATCGCGAGCATCACGATCATGATCACGATCACGGCAGCGACGGCGATGACGACGATCCCGATCACGAGACCCAGCTGCCATTGGGACGACTCCGACATCGTGGAGGACCCTTTCGTTCGTTCCAGGTTCAGCCGATCGTACGCCCTGCAACCACCTGCGTAAAGGGAACGCGCGGCGTCGCGAACGCGGGTAGCCTGTCCGGCCATCCGCGTTCCGAAGCTCGGACTGATCGTGAATCCGCTGGCCGGGATCGGCGGGCGCCTCGCCCTCAAGGGCTCGGACGACCGCGCGCTCGTCGACGCCGCCCTGGCCGGCGGCGCGGGACTGCTTGCCGCGGAGCGGACACGCGTCGCGCTGGCCGCGATCACCCAGCCGGTGACCATCCTCTCGGCCGGAGGCGCGATGGGTTCGGAGCTGGCCGGCACGGCGGTCACGGAGGCACGGACCCGCACGACGGCCGACGACACGCGGGCCGCCGCGCAGGCACTGCTCGACGCCGGCATCGACCTGCTGCTGTTCGCGGGCGGCGACGGCACCGCCGTCGACATCCTCCGTGCGGTGGGCGACCGGGTGCCCGTGATCGGAATCCCGGCCGGCGTCAAGATGCACTCGGCCGTCTTCGGCGTGACTCCGCGCCGGGCGGGTGAGCTGGCCGCCGACTTCGCCTCCGGCCGCGTGACCCGGACGGCGCCCGCCGAGGTGATGGACGTTGACGAGGCAGACCTGCGCGCGGGCACGATCTCGCCCCGGCTGCACGGCTACCTGCAGGTGCCGGTGGCCGCGAGGCTGGTGCAGGGCGGCAAGGCGCGCAGCGCTCCGGCCGAGGCTTCGGCGCAGGCCAGCATCGCGGCGCACGTGGTGGAGCGGCTGCTCGGCGACGGGCCGGTGCTCGTCGGCCCGGGCACGACGACGGCCGCGATCATGACGGCCCTGGGCCTGCCGAAGTCGGTGCTCGGCGTGGACGTGATCGCGGACGGCCGAGTGGTCGCGGCCGATGCGGACGAGTCGCAGCTGCTGCGGTTCGCGAACCCCGCCGCGCGCATCGTCGTGACGCCGGTCGGCGGCCAGGGCTTCATCCTCGGGCGCGGCAACCAGCAGCTGTCGCCGCGCGTGATCCGGGCGATCGGCAGCGATCGGATCGTGATCGTCGCGACGGAGACGAAGCTGGCCGCCTTCGCGGGCCAGCCGCTGCTGGTCGACACGGGCGACGCCGCGCTCGACGACGAGCTCTCGGGCTACCGCCGCGTCGTCACGGCCTACGGCGCCGAGACCGTCTATCGCGTCGGCTCGTAACGGACGCCGGTCACCCGGTCGAGGGATGGGCGCTCGTCCCGGCCCCGCCGAGGATATCGTGCATGGGACGCGAGCGAACGGTGATCCGAGCGACATCGCTGGTGGTCCTGCTCGGCGTGCTGACGGCGTGTGGCGGCGCCGGCCACGCCCCGCCGAGCTCGACGATCGACTACCTCGCGATCCCGGAAGGCGTGGATCCATCCGCCCTCGTGGATGGCTCGTCGACGGCGAGCAAGCCCCGGATCGATACGGCGCGGATCGTCGGCGATCTGTGGACGGCTCGACAGCAGAGCATGCTGACGGAGGTCGCCGATGGCTTCCGCGGCATCGACGGCGGCACCCTCCTGCTCCACGATCTCGCCGTGGCGGGACTCGTCGCGTGCGGCTGCGCCCAGCCGCGTGACCAGAGTCCCCTGACGAGCGTCTCGGTGCTGCGACCGCGCGAGTCAGCGCCGACGACGATCTTCGCCGAGGTGCACACGCAGCCGCCGGGCAAGGCGCCGAAGCGATTCGTGGTGGTGGCGCGACGGACGGGCACGGCCTGGCGTCTCGTGTTCGTCACCATCGATCGCGACGACGAGCAGGGTGCGCAGAGGCTGGTCGCGGACCCGGAGAAGCGGCCACCGGTGACGACGGCGACCGACCGCCGGGCGGGCGTCGCCGTGTTCCGGCGCTACGCCGCCGAAGCGCAGCGCTGGCTGGCTACCGGGCACCCGATGTCGGCCGACTGGTCTCCATCGCCCGAGGTCCGGGCGAGGCTGCGCCAGGGCCGGCGGGGCGCGGACCGCGGGCGCACCAGCTTCGGGGCGAACAGCGTCACGCGGATCGAGGTGCGGGCCAAAGACCCGATCTACGTGTACCGGCTCGACCGCGCGCGCACCATCGCCTGCGGCGCGGTTCGCACCGCGAGCCGGTACTCGGACCCCGGAATCGCCCTCGTGCAGGGACCGGATCGCAAGGGTTGGGGCATGCCGCTCGATCCGGGCGACTACCTCTCGATCACGTCGACGTCGCAGACGATGACCTGCGTCCTCGACCACGGGCCGTCGGCCCGGCCACGCTACGAGGTGACGGGCGACTACTCCACCGAGGACGTCGCCGTCACCGGCACCCGATAGCCCGCACCGCGGACGCGCCGACTTCAGCGATTCGTCCTTTCCGCGCGCCACGATCACCGTAGGATGGGATCGTGACCCGGAGCGCTCTCGCCGTCGCCGTGGCGCTCGTGACGCTGCTGGTCGCGACCCCGGCCGCATCCGCCCACGCGATCCTGCTGCGGGCCGAACCCGCCATCGGCGGCGTCACGCCGACCGCTCCCGCCGAGCTGTTGCTGCAGTTCACCGAGCCGATCGAGCCGAAGTTCTCGCAGATCGAGATCACGAACTCGGACCGCAAGTCGGTCACGAACGGCCCCGTCACGATCGGCGACGACGCGGCGTCGCTCGTGATCGCGCTGCAGCCTTCACTCGCCGACGGGTGGTACCGCGTCGAGTGGCACGCGCTCTCGGTCGATGGCCATCGCATCCGGGGCGTGTTCCCGTTCGGCGTCGGCAACGCCGGCCCGCCGCCCGAGATCGGCGCGCTGGCCGGCAGCGGCGCCGCGGTCGGCTCGATCACGCTCCGCTTCCTGATGCTCGGCGCGCTGATCCTGAGCGCCGGCCTGGCCGTCTTCCGCCTGATCGTGGTGCGCCCGGCCGACGAGGTGCGACCCCGGGCGCTGTGGCGCGTCGACGGGATCCTGCTCGGCCTGATCGTGCTCGCGCTGCTGGCGACGCCGATCTACGTCGCGCACGAGACGGCGCTGTTCGGCGACCGGTCGCTGCTCGACGTCGCGTGGATCGCCGAGAACATCCGCAGCACGGCGTTCGGCCGCGGGCTGACCGACCTGGTGGTCGTGATCGCGATCTTCGCGGCCCTCACCGTCGTCGCTCTCCGGACCCGGAAACGCTGGGTCGGCATCGCAGCGGTGGTCGCCGGGGCGGGCGCGCTGCTCGTGCCCGGGCTGGTCGGCCATCCGGGGCAGGGCACCGTTCCCGCGCTCGCCGTACCCCTCGACTGGCTGCACCTGTCGGCGGCGGCGATCTGGTCCGGCGGCCTGCTCGGGCTGGCCCTTGCCGGGCGTGACGCGGCGACGCGGATCGCGCCGCGCTTCTCGACCCTCGCGCTGCTGTCGGTGATCGCCCTCGGCTGGACGGGCCTGATCGCGGCGCTCGAGAACGTCAAGTCCGTCGCGAACCTGACCGACACCGGTTACGGCCGCTCGCTGATCGTGAAGTCGCTGCTGCTGGCGGCCACGATGCCGTTCGCGTTCGCCAACCTGCGCTCGTCCCGCGCCGGTCGCAAGCTGCGGCTGCCGTTCGTGCGCAGCGAGCTGTCGCTGGTGACGGTGATCATCGTCGCCGCGGCGGTGCTGACGACCCTGCCGCCGCCGGGCCGTGGTGCGACAACGCAGGTCGCTGCGGCCGGTTCCGCCCCGATCGCCATCCAGGCCGGCACCGGCGACGAGCCGGACGCCGACGCTCCGATCGAGGGCGAGCCGACGCCCCCGCCGACACTCGACGTCGGTCCCGGCCCGGTCGACTCGGCGCAGCAGTCGGCACCGCCGTACCTCGGCCTCTTCTCGATCACGCCGAACGGCGCCGGGCGGCCGAACGAGGTCAAGGTGCTCGTGTCGCGATCCGACGAGCCGATCGCCGGCGCGAAGGTGTCCGCCACCTTCCGCCACGTCGAGATGGGCTCCGAGATGCCCCTGCAGACGATCGTGCTGCCGCAGTCCGCGGTCGGCGTCTACCAGGCGACCACGGACGCCGTCCTGATGTCCGGCACGTGGGTCGTGACCGTCAGGGTCGAGGGCGTCGGCGAGACCGTGCCGCGCCTGCGCTACCGCATCCAGGTCGCACCGGGTTGATGCGCGCGGCACAATCCCCGGCATGACGCGTCTCACCGCACTGCTCGTGATCGCCTTGCTGGCGGTCGGCTGCGGTAACAGCGGCAAACCGTCCACGACGACCGCGGCCGCACCGGCGCCGACTGCCGCCGCGCCGGCCACGACCGTGGCGCCGCCGGCCTCCACCGGGGCCGGCGAGCCCGTCCCCGCCGAGCTGGCCAAGGTCGTCCGCGCGTGGAGCGAGGCCGTCAACCGCAACGACAACGCCGCCGCAGCAGCGCTGTTCGCGCCCGGCGCCGTCGCCCGCCAGAGCCAGGAGTACCAGCTCGTCGACGCCGAGGTCGCCACGCTCTGGAACAACGGCCTACCGTGTGCCGGCACCGTGGTCGGCCTGCGAATGGTCGACGTCGCGGTCGTCGCGACGTTCGTGCTCGGCCCGCGTCCCCAGCACCAGTGCGACGCGCCCGGCGCGCGCGCCGGCGCGGCGTTCGTGATCAAGGACGGCCTGATCGTCCTGTGGCAACAGGTCGCCATCCCGGACGACGAGACGACGCCCGCGCCCGCGGAGTCGACCTCGACGGCGCCCGTCGCGTGACGGGCCGTCGCGCCGTCCGCCTGTTCACGGCCTACCGCGCGCCGGTGGCGCTCGTGTGCGGCCTGATCATCATCACGGCCATCATCGGGATGGCGCCGGCCTTCCTGCTCCGCGACCTGCTCGACAACGTCCTCGTCAAGGGCCGCAACCTCGACACCACGCGGCTCAACCTGCTGGTCGCCGGCATGGTCGCGGTACCGATCGTGACCGGCATCATCGGCGTCTGGCAGACGTGGCTCGCGAACCGCATCGGCCAGCAGGTCATGCACGACCTGCGCGTGTCGGTCTACACGCACCTCCAGCGCCTGCCTCTCGCCTTCTTCACGCGCACGCGCACAGGCGAGGTGCAGTCGCGCATCGCGAACGACATCGGCGGCGTCCAGGCCGTCGTCACGTCCACCGCCACATCGATCGCCCAGAACGCGACGACCGTGATCGCCGCGACGGCCGCGATGCTCGTGCTGAGCTGGCCGCTCACCGTCGCGTCGTTCATCCTGCTGCCGTTCTTCGCGCTCGCCACGCGGCGGGTCGGCGACCGGCGACGGCGCGTCGCCAAGGAGAAGCAGGGCACGCTCGCCGACCTCTCGACCCTCGTCGAAGAGTCGCTGTCCGTGTCCGGCGTGCTGCTCGCGAAGACGATGGGCCAGGGCGGCGAGCTGACCGACCGGTTCCGCACCGAGTCACGGCTGCTGGCAGACCTCGAGATCCGCCAGCGGATGACGGGCCGCTGGGTGATGGCGTCGCTGCAGACCGCCTTCGCCGTCATGCCGGCGCTCGTCTACCTGCTCGCCGGCTACGCGATGTCGTCGGGGTTCACGACGGTCTCGATCGGCACCCTGGTGGCGTTCACGACGCTGCAGACGCGTCTCTTCTTCCCGGTCGGCAGCCTGCTCGGCGTCCAGGCCGACGTGCAGACCTCGCTCGCGCTGTTCGAGCGGATCTTCGAGTACCTCGACCAGCCGATCGACATCGCCGAGCCGGAGCATCCCGTGCCGCTGCCGCCGGCCCGGGGAGAGGTCACGTTCGACGACGTCTCGTTCGCGTACGAGGACGGCCAGCCGACGCTGTCCGACGTGTCGTTCACCGCCGAGCCGGGCACGAAGGTGGCCGTCGTCGGCGAGACGGGCAGCGGCAAGACAACACTGGGCTACCTGGTCGCGCGCCTGTACGACCCGCAGTCCGGCAGCGTGCTGGTGGACGGCGTCGACGTGCGTGATCTGACGCTCACCGACCTCGCGAGCGTGGTCGGCGTGGTCTCGCAGGAGACGTACCTGTTTCACGGCAGCGTCCGCGAGAACCTGCGGTTCGCGTGCCCGGGAGCGACCGACGCCGAGCTCGAGGACGCCGCCCGCGCCGCCCGCATCTACGACATGCTGGCCGGCTTGCCGGAGGGGTTCGATACGGTAGTCGGCGAGCGCGGCTACCGGTTCTCCGGCGGCGAGCGCCAGCGGCTCGCGATCGCGCGGACGATCCTCCGGAACCCGCCCGTGCTGGTGCTCGACGAGGCGACCAGCTCGCTGGACGTCGAGACGGAGCGCCAGGTGCAGGAGGCGCTCGACGCGCTCGCCCTCGGCCGGACGACGATCGTGATCGCGCACCGGCTGTCGACCGTGCGCGACGCCGACCAGATCATCGTGCTCGACCGCGGCCGCATCGTCGAGCGCGGCACGCACGTGGAGCTGCTCGCGGCGGGCGGGCGCTACGCCGGGCTCGTGGCGCGCGACTCGGCCGTTCCAGCCGGGTAGCCGCCCCAGACGGCTCGGGCGGCGAGCACGATGCCGACGGCGAACACGATTGCCGCGATCGCGAGCAGCACGGGCGCGCCGCGCAGGCCGGCCCCGCGCAGCGCCTGGAGCTCGGCAACGCCGGGGGTGTTCGACTCGACGCCGCCGTTGGCGATCACGAACCGGTGCCACAGCGCGATGTTCGCGATCGCGGTGGCGCCGAGGGCGACCGGCGTCAGCTGCCACGGCAGGTGCTCGTAGCCGATCGCGATCAGGATGCCGATCACCGGCAGCAGCGGGAACAGGTACCGGGCGAACGCGTTGCCGCCGGTCGCGTAGAACGTGACGATCGACAGCAGGACGATCGCCGAGAAGACCGCGATGCAGCTCCCGACGATCACCGTGTCACGCGACGGGCGCGCGCGACGCTTGACCGCGCGGCGTCCGGCTTCGACGAGGCCCACCAGCGCCGGTAGCTCGATCAGCGCGCCGACCAGCCCCGGCCAGGGCGGCAGGCGGCTCGCGAACACCCAGCCGTCCCACAGCCGGCCGGCCATGTAGCGGTAGACGTGGAAGCTCAGCAGCGCGTCGGTGAAGGGACGCGAGTGCACGGTCGCCGTGCCCGGCCGTTTCAGATACCCGGTGCCGAGGAACGAGCCGTACAGGTGCCGGTTGCGCAGGTAGAACCAGCCGCCGGCGAGGGCGGCCGACGCGACGGTGAGCGCGCCGATCAGCAGCGCCGGGCGCCAGCGGCGGGCGCCGAACCCGGCCAGCGCGATCGCCGACGGCAGCGCGAACAGGCTCGACGACCGCGCCAGCGCCGCGAACGCCGCGACCCCGAGCAGCAGCAGCACCAGCCGGCGCGTCGGCCCGCGCCGGAGGATCAGCATGCCGGCAACCAGCAACCAGGTCGACCCGGCCATGCCGATCGCGTCGTTGTAGACGAGGGCCGTCGTGTGCGGCACCGTCGGTGTCAGCGCGACCACGGCTGCGGCGATCACGGGCGCCCGGGCGCGTCCCGGAAGCACCAGGCCGGCCAGCATCGCCGCGCCCAGCACGGTGGCGACCGCGAACAGGAAGCTGGTCGCACGCGCGGCGCGCAGGCCGAGCAGCGGCCGGTGCGCACGGATGCCGATCTCGAGCGGCACCGCGACGATGGCGTACAGCAGCGGCGGATGGTTGGCGGTGAAGATCGGCAGGCTCGTGCGCATGTGCGGGATCACGCCGCGCACGTTCTGGTCGTCCAGCGTCGGCAGGTGGCCGCGGGCGACGCGGAGCGCGTAGGAGACGTGCGACGACTCGTCGCGCGGCAGCATCGGCGGCACCGTGAAAACGTTCAGGAGACCGAGCACGGAGAACGCGATCAGGATCCCGACGACCCCCCGCCGGGCTCGATGGGTCATCACCGCCACGGCGGCATCATGCCCGACGGGGTTCGTCGACCGCTCGCCGCAGCCACCCCCCGATTCCGGTGGGCCGCGAGCCGGTCGAACCTGCCGGCCCCCGTTCGTCTACAGGTCAACGCGCGCGAGGGAGCCGGCCCTGCACTACATGCTGCTGCTGTACGTGGAGGACCGCTCGCTCCCCGGCTCTGCCGAGGCCCGGGCCGCGACCGGCGCGCTG
>JBBQFB010000103.1:0-13200 GCA_038321545.1 Gaiellales bacterium | reverse complement strand
CGCGGCAGTACGCCTCGACCAGCTCGCAGGCATCGCCGCGGGCGGTCTGGCGCAGGTAGTTGAGCGTCTCGGCGTCGACGGGGAACGTGGCAGCGGTCGCCCCGTACTCCGGCGCCATGTTCGACAGCGTCGCGCGGTCCGGAATCGACAGCGCCGACAGGCCGTCGCCGCAGAACTCCACGAACTTGCCGACGACGCCGTGCTTGCGCAGCATCTCGGTCAGCGTCAGCACGAGGTCGGTGGCCGTGACGCCGGTGCGCAGCGCGCCCCGGAACTCGACCCCGATCACGATCGGCGTCGGGAGCACCAACGGCTCGCCGAGCATGACTGCCTCGGCCTCGATGCCACCGACGCCCCAGCCGAGGATGCCGAGCGCGTCGATCATCGTCGTGTGCGAGTCGGTGCCGACCAGCGTGTCGGGCAGCGCGACACCGTCGCGCACCTGCACCACGCGGCCGAGGTGCTCGAGGTTGACCTGGTGGACGATGCCCATGCCGGGCGGTACGACGCGGAAGCCGTCGAATGCGCCCTGCGCCCACCGCAGCAGCGCGTAGCGCTCGCCGTTGCGCTCGTACTCCCGCTCGATGTTGCGGGCGTACGCGAAGCGGGTGCCGAAGGCGTCCACCTGGACGGAGTGGTCGATCACGAGGTCGGCGGGCACGAGCGGATCGACGCCGGACGGGTCACGGCCCGCGCGCGCCATCGCGCTGCGCATCGCGGCGAGGTCGACGACGGCCGGCACACCGGTGAAGTCCTGGAGGATCACGCGGGCCGGCAGGAAGGCCACCGACGCAGTGCCGGGCGCGGGCGCCGGCCAGTTCGCCAGCGCGCGTACGTCCTCGTCGGTGACGTGGATCGAACCGGCGCCGCGGAGCGCCATCTCGAGCAGGACGCGGACCGTGTACGGCAACCGCGACGTGTCGGCGACGCCCGACTCGTCCAGCCGCCCGATGCGGAAGAAGTCGAGGCCGGGGTGGCCCGGCAGGGCGGTGCGTGCGCCGAAGGGATCGCTCATGCCGCTCATCATGCCACCGACCCACCCCGGCCGGACGGCGGTCTCGACTGCAGTTCGATAGGCAGGTGCCTATGGTGTTGCGACCGGCATTCCGGGCGATCGGCCGTCCTGCGATACTCATCGCGCGATGGGCCCGGTGATCCTCCTCGTCGGCACGGCCGACACGAAGGCCGACGAGCTCTCCCACCTGCGGGCGGAGGTCGCGCGCGCTGGAGGCCGCCCGCTCGTGATGGACGTCGGCGTGCTGGGCGAGCCGGGCCTCGCGGTCGATGTCGACCGGCACGCGGTGGCGGCTGCCGCGGGGCTCGACATCGCGGGCGTCGCCGCGCTCGGCGACGAGAACCACGCGATGCAGGCGATGGCTCGCGGCGCGGCCGCCCTGGCCGCCGGCCTCCGGGCCCGCGGTGAGATCGACGGCTGCCTCGCGATCGGCGGCACGATGGGCACCGACCTCGCGCTGGAGGTGATGGCGGCGCTGCCGCTGGGGACGCCCAAGGTGATCGTCTCGAGCGTCGCGCACTCCCACCTGGTGCCGCCGGAGCGCCTCGCCGCCGACCTGATCGCGATGCTCTGGGCCGGGGGCCTGTGGGGACTGAACACCGCGTGCCGCGCGGTGCTGCGGCAGGCCGCCGGCGCCGCCGTCGGGGCGGCACGGGCGGCCGGTGAGGTGACGTGGGACCGGCCGGCGGTCGGCATCTCGTCGCTCGGCTCCGCGTGCTGCCGCTACCTCGACTTCCTGCTGCCGGCGCTGGAGCAGCGCGGCTACGAGGCGATCGTGTTCCACGCGACCGGCTCCGGCGGACGCGCGCTCGAGGCGCTGGCGGCCGAGGGCCGCCTCGCGGCCGTGCTCGACCTGTGCCTGATCGAGGTGTCGGATCACGCCCTCGGCAGCGTGGTATCGGCCGGCCCGACCCGGCTCGAGACGGCCGGGCGGCTCGGCATCCCGCAGGTCGTCGCGCCCGCCGGCGTCGATGCGGTGGACATCGCGACGTGGCAGCCGGTGCCGCGCCGGCTCCGGGGCCGGCCGATCCATGTGCACAACCGCCTGATCAGCGTCGTGCGGACGACCGCCGACGAGAAGCGCCGGGCCGGGCGGGCCGTCGCGCGCAAGCTCAACCAAGCGACCGGCCCGACGGCGTTCGCGATGCCGCTCGGCGGCGTCGACGAATGGGACCGGCCCGGCGAGCCGATGCACGATCCCGATGGCCTGGCCGCGATGGCGGCCGAGATCCGCCGCACGCTGCACCCGCGCGTGCGCTACGTCGAAAGTGAGGCGCACGTGAACGACGAGGCCTTCTCGCGGCTGGTCCTCGAACTGTTCGACGAGGTGACGGCGCCATGCTGAGCGACGACATCCTGGTGCTCGACCGCCGCCACCTCGTGCATCCGTACCTGCCGGTCGGCGACACGGCACGCGTCGTGTTCCAGCGCGGCGAAGGCGTGTTCCTGTGGGACGTCGACGGGCACCGGTATCTCGACGCCCGGTCGCAGCTGAACTGCGTCAACCTCGGCTACGGGCACGCCGGCCTGAATGCCGCGATCAAGGCCCAGGTCGACGAGCTCGCGTACGTCTCGCTGTTCTACGGCTTCACCCATCCGCAGGCGGTCACGGCCGCGACCCGGCTGGCCGCGCTCACGCCCGGCGACCTCGACCGGCTGATCTTCACGTCCGGCGGGTCGGAGGCGATCGAGCAGGCCCTCGCGCTCGTGCGCCTCTACTGGTCGAAGGTCGATCCGCGGCGCACGACCGTGATCAGCCGGCAGCGCGGGTACCACGGCAACACCGCGGGCGCGATGAGCGCGACCGGCATGCCGATGGGCGGGATGCCGGACCAGCAGGCGATCGTGCCCGGTCACGTCCACATCCCGCCGCCGTACCCGTTCCGCGACGGCGCCGACGCGCGCACCGCCGCCGACGCGCTGGCCACGGCCATCGAGGCGGAGCCGGCCGGCACGGTGGCGGCGTTCCTGGCCGAGCCGCTGCTCGGCGTCGGCGGCTACCTCGCCCCGCCCGACGGCTACTGGCCGCTGGTGCGCGAGGTGTGCGACGCCTACGGCGTGCTGCTGATCATCGACGAGGTGATGACCGGCTTCCGGCGCACCGGACCGATGTTCGCGTGCGACCACTGGGGGCTCGTCCCCGACCTGCTCGTGATGGGCAAGGGCATGAACGGCTCGTACGTCCCGTGCGGGGCCGTGGCCGTCGGCGGCCGCGTCGAGGAGACGATCCAGGGCGTCTCCCTGTCGGGCTTCACGCACGCCGGGCACCCGCTCGCGATGGCGGCGGTGAACGCTGCCCTCGACGCCTACCTCGATCCGGCCTTCGCGCCGCGACTGGCGGAGGTGTCGGCCCACGCACGCGCGCGGCTCGAGTCGGAGTTCATGGAGCTTCCGGTGGTGGGCGACGTGGACGGTCTCGGGATGATGCTCGCCCTCGACCTCGACCTGCCGGCCGATCGTACGGCGCGCATCGTCGGCCTGGCGCTGGCGCGCGGGCTGATCACGCGCGGTCGCGACGGCCGGTTGTCGTTCTCGCCGCCGCTGATCATCTCGCGCGACGAGGTGGACGAGGCGCTCGACCTGCTGCACGCGGTGCTGGTCGACGTGTCTGCAGGCCTCTAGGCTAGGAGCGCCGAGCCCGCCGGGACGGGCGACGAGGCCGGCCGCGCGCGGCCTCCGTGCGAACTACCCAGAACCATGCGCGCCACCACCGACCGACTGCTCGAGCGCGTCCAGATCGTGCCGCTCGGCATCGACGAGGCGTTCGCCTTCTTCGCCGACGCGGGCAACCTCGAGGCGATCACGCCGCCCTGGCTGCGGTTCCGGATCCTCGCCGTGCAGCCGCCGGCGATCGGCGAGGGAACGCTGATCGACTACCGGCTGACGATGCATCACGTCCCCGTCACGTGGCGCACCCGCATCGAGCGCTGGGAGCCGCCGCGACGGTTCGTCGACCTCCAGATCCGCGGCCCGTTCGCCCGCTGGGAGCACACGCACACGTTCGAGGCGCATCCGGACGGGACCCTCATCCGCGACCGCGTCGCGTACCGGATGCCGTTCGGCATGCTCGGCGCGGTCGCGCACCGGCTGCTGATCGGCCGCGACCTCGAGCGGATCTTCGACTACCGGCGCGACGCGCTTGCGCGCCTGCTGGCGGAGCCGCTACGTCGCAGCGCTTGACGGCGGCGCGCCGACCACGGCCCACCGGCCGCCTCGCGCGCGGTGCACGCAGCCCCAGGTGCGAATCACGATGAACGACAGGAGGCCGGCCCAGATGCCGCCGAGGCCCCAGCCGAACTCGTAGGCAGCGAGCGTCAGCGGCAGGAAGCCGCCGAGCGCTCCGGCCAGCGTGACGTTGCGCATGAAGGCGATGTCGCCGGCCCCGATCAGGATGCCGTCGAGCGCGAACAGCAGTCCCGACAGCGGCAGCGTCGCGATGAACCAGGGCCACGCCACGTGCGCCTGGTCGCGCACCGCCGCCTCGTCGGTGAACAGCGCGGGGATCACGTTCCAGCCCGCCGCCAGCAGCACCGCGAACACGACGCCGAGGATGGCGCCGATCTCGGCCAGCCGTCTCGCGGTGCTGCGCGCCCCGTCGCGGTCGCCGCGACCGAGGCGCTCGCCGATCAACGACTGCGCCGCGATCGCGACGCTGTCCATCACGAGCGCGAGGAACGTCCACAGCTGCAGCGCGATCTGGTGCGCGGCGACGTGTGCCGTGCCCATGCGTGACGCGACGGCGGCCGCCGCCAGGTACGTCGCCGAGAACGCCGCGGTCCGCACGCCCAGGTCGCGGGCTGTCGCGAGCTGTGCGCGGATGACCGTCCAGTCGCGTCCCCAGCCCACCCCCTCGCGGTGCAGGGCGCGCAGGAAGAGCATCGCGCCGATGCCCTGGCTGACCACGTTCGCGATCGCCGAGCCCTCCAGGCCGAGCCCGAGCGGGAACACGAGGATCGGGCAGAGCACTGCCGACAGCGCGTTCGCGCCGAGCAGGAAGACCAGCGGACGGCGCACGTCCTGCACGCCGCGCATCCAGCCCTGCCCGGCAAACGAGATCAGGATGAACGGCGCGCCGCAGCTCGCGATCCGCAGCCAGGACACGGCCGAGGAGATCTGTACCGGGTCGTCGCCGATCAGCTCTGCCGCGGGCCGCGCGATCAGCTGCAGGATCCCGATCACCACGAGGCCGATCGCCACACCCAGCCACGTCGACTGCACGCCCTGCCGGACGGCCTCCTGGCGCCGGCCGGCGCCGTACAGGCGAGCCGACATCGCGGTCGTGCCGTAGATCAGGAAGTTGCACAGCCACGCCGCGTCGGTGAGGAGGAGTGCGCCGATCGCGAGGCCGCCCAGCTCGGCGGCGCCCAGGTGCCCGACCACCGCCGTGTCGACCAGCACGTAGAGCGGCTCGGCGGCCAGCGCCGGCAGCGCGGGCAGCGCAAGCGCGAGGATCTGCCGATCGCTGGCCCGCGCCGCCACTACGGGATAATGCCGATCGCCGCGACCACCTCGTCGCCGACGACCACGTCGACGAGATGCCGCGACACCGCGGCCCGCGACGACGGCTCCAGCTGTGCAACCGCGAACCGCGCCAGCCCGCCCGATGCCGTCAGCACCATTACCTCGCCCGCCGCGGGCAAGGCGACCGCAACGGCGACCGGTCCGGCAGGCTCCTTCTTCGGGACGCCGGGGTTCGCACTCATCACGCCACCCGTCGCACGCCCCTTGACGGGGTACTCCTCGAGCGGCACGGCCTTGCCGTGGCCGAGCTCGTGCATGACGAGCAGCATGTCGCCCGTCGCAATGCCGGCCGCGACGACGCGGTCGCCGCGGTCGAGGTTCATGCCCGCGACGCCACCGGCCGCGGCGCTCTTGACCGGGCGCACCTTCGACGCGTCGAACCGGAGCGTGCGGCCGTGCGCCGAGTGCAGCAGGATCTGGTCGCCCTCCCCGTGGGCGACGACGGCGATCACGCGGTCGCCGTCCGGCAGGTCCATCGCCGGCGAGCCGCCCATGTGGGAGCCGGCGAAGATGCCGGCCTCGGATCGTTTGATCTCGCCGCGCTCGGTGACGAGCAGCACGTGCCCGCCCGCGGGCGCCAGCGGCAGCAGCCCGACCAGGTCGGAGCCGCGCGACAGCGCGACCGCCTTCGTGCCCCGTGAGACGCGCGACTCGATCGGCACGTCGGCCACGCGCAGTCGCAGCACCTGCCCGTCGCTCGTGTAGGCGTTCAGCTCGCTCTCGGTGTCGGTGAACACCGCGGCCGCGACCGCGTCGCCCGCGCCGACGTTCAGCGGCACGCGCGAGACGCGACCGTCGAGCGGCCGCGTGGCGCAGGCGCCGCCCCGGGTCGCGAACAGCACGACGTCGGTGCGCGGCGCTGCGACGATCGCAACGTCCGCCCGGCGTGTCGTGGAGCCGGCCGGGGCGCTCGCCGCGACGCGCGTCTCGCCGCCGAGCAGCGTCCGCCGGGGCGCGCCGAACTTCTCGGCGGTCGCGCGCAACTCGCCGACGACGATCCCGCGCAGCTCGTCGAAGTCGTCGAGGATGCGGCCGATCTCGTCGACCCGCCTGCCCTTCGTCTCCCGCTCCTCCTGGAGCTTGAAGCGATTCAGCCGGGACAGGCGCTTGATCGGCATGTCGAGGATGTACTGCGCCTGCTCGTCGTCGATCGGCACGGGCACTGGGCTGCCATGAAGCTCAACTCTCAGTTCAGACTTGAGCTTTTCTCGCGCGTCGTCGTCATCCTCCGCGTTGCGCACGATGCGGATCACTGCGTCGATCGAGTCGAGCGCCGCCAGCAGCGCCACGAGGCGGTGCAGCTCGCGCAGCAGCTCGTGGCGCTCGTGCTCGAGGCGCTTCGTCACCACCTCGAACCGGAACGAGACGAACCGGTCGACGATCTCGCGCAGGTCGAGCTGGCGCGGGACGCCGTCGGCGACGACCGTCAGGTTGATCCCGATCGTGACGCGCAGGCTGCTGTGGCGCATCAGGTCGGCGATCAGCTTCGTGACGTTGCCGCCGCGCTTGCACCGGATCTGGACGCGCAACCCGTTGCGGTCGGAGAGGTTCTTCGGCATCTCCGTGACGTCGGTGATCTTCTCGGCGCGGGCCGCGCGCACCACCTCGGACACGATCTGGTCGGGCGAGACGCCGTACGGCAGCTCGGTCACGACGATCGCCTGGAGGTTTCCGGGCAGCTGCTCGATGTGGTACTTGCCCTGCAGCCGGAACGTGCCCTGGCCGCGGGCGTAGGCGTCGGGCAGCTCCTCCGGGTCGACGACGATGCCGCCGGTCGGGAAGTCCGGGCCCGGCATCACGGCGAGCAGGTCTTCCAGCGTCGCGTCGGGGTTCTCGGCCAGCACGATCGCCGCCTCGCACGCCTCGGCCAGGTTGTGCGTCGGGATGTCGCACGCCAGCGACCAGCCGATGCCCTTCGAGCCGTTCACGAGCAGGTTCGGGAACGACACCGGCAGGACGAACGGCTCCTGCCGGCGCTCCGAGAAGTTCGGCCGGAACTCGACGATCTCGGGCCGCATGTCACGCAGCCAGTCGGATGCGGCGGCCGTCAGCCGCGCCTCGGTGTACCGGTACGCGGCCGGCGGGTCGGAGTACTCCTTCGGGCCGACCGAGCCGTAGTTGCCCTGGCCGTCGACGAGCGGCACGTTCAGCGAGAAGTCCTGCGCGAGCCGCACCATCGCGTCGTAGACGGCGGTGTCGCCGTGCGGGTGGTAGTGGCCGATGACCTGGCCGATCACGGTCGCCGACTTGACGTACGGCCGGCCGGCGCGCGCCCCGATCTCGTCCATCGAGTACAGGATCCTGCGCTGCACGGGCTTCAGGCCGTCACGCACGTCGGGCAGCGCGCGGCCCTTGTTGACGTACATGCCGTAGGACAGCGCGCGCTCGAACATCGCGTCGGCGGCGTCGACGCTCTCACCCTCCCAGGGCAGGCGCTCGACCGCGACGTCGGCGTCGCCCTCGGGCTCGTCGTCGGGCGGCGGCAGCAGCGTGAGCTCGTCGTCGCTCAGACGTCGACCTCCGCGTCGGGCGCGGCCTCCTCGAGCCAGCCGCGGCGTCCCTGTGCGTCGCTGCCCATCAGCAGCTTGACGGTGTCTGCGACCTGCACGGCGTCCTCGAACGTGACCTGCAGCAGGCGCCGCGTGGCCGGGTCGAACACCGTCTCGCGCAGCTGGTCGGGGTTCATCTCGCCGAGGCCCTTGAAGCGCGTCACGTGCTCGCCGGTGCGGCGCCGCGCCTTCAGCGTCTGGCGCAGCTCCTCCTCGGTTCCCACGTAGACGTAGGTGCCGTCGGGCAGCGAGATGCGAAACAGCGGCGGTTGCGCCAGGAACACGCGGCCCTCGGCCAGCAGGCGCGGGAACAGCTCGTGGAACAGCGTGATCAGCAGGTTGCCGATGTGCGCGCCGTCGGCGTCGGCGTCGCTGGCGAGCACGATCTTGCCGTACCGCAGCTGGTCGACTTCGAGCGTCGCGACGATCGCCTTGCCGATCGCGTCCTTGCGGCCGCCCAGCGCGACCAGGATCGAGTCGACCTCGGCGTTCTCGAATGCGCGGCCGGCCTTTGCGCCGAACACGTTCAGGATCTTTCCGCGGATCGGGAGGATGGCCTGGAGGTTCGCGTCGCGGGCCTGCTTGGCGGAGCCGCCGGCGGAGTCGCCCTCGACGATGAAGATCTCGCGTTCCAGCACCGGCACGTTCGGGTTGTCGAGCGTATCGGCGAGCTTCCCGGGCAGGTTCGAGTCGGAGAAGATCGACGTCGCCGCGTTGCGCAGCTTCTTCGAGATCTTGGACTGCGCGATGCGGATGTCCCGCGTCAGCAGCAGCCGGTCGAGGATCTGCTTCGTCTCCTTCGGGTTCTGCGCCAGCCAGCCGCCGAAGGCAGCGGTCGAGAACCCCTGCACGGCGCTCTGCGCCTCGGAGTTGTTCAGGCGGCCCTTGGTCTGGCCCTCGAACTGCGGGTCGACCACCATCACCGACACCGCGGCGGTGAGGCCGTCGAACACGTCGCGCGCCTCCAGCGACTCGCCCTTGTCGCGCTTCAGCCGGCCCGTCTCGTACGCGTGGCTGTTCAGGCTCCTCGTCAGGGCCCGGCGCAGGCCCGAGACGTGGGTGCCGCCGTCGACCGTGTTGACGACGTTGCAGAACGAGTAGATGCGCTCCTCGGCGGCGTCCGTCCACTGCAGCGCCACCTCGACCGGCATGTCGCCGGCGCCGGTACCGCTGAGCGAGATGACGGTCGGGTGCATCGCCTGGCGCTCGGCGTTCAGGTCGCGCACGTAGTCGGCGAGTCCGCGCTCCGAGCGGAACACCTGCTCGTCGTGGCCCGGTGCGCGGAACCGGAACGTGAGGCCGCGGACGAGATACGACTTCTCCTTCAGCCGGGCGCCGATGGTCGAGACGGAGTAGTGGACGCCCTTCTCGAAGATCGTGTCGTCGTGCATCCACCTGACCGTCGTGCCCGGCTTGTCGCTGCGCGTGAGCGCCCGGCCCTTCGTCACCTCGCACGTCTTGACGCCGCGCTCGTAGCGCTGCGTCCAGGCGAACCCGTCGCGGCGCACCTCGACCTCGAGCCACGTCGAGAGGGCGTTCGTGACCGACGCGCCGACGCCGTGGAGGCCGCCCGACACCTTGTACAGGCCACCGCCGAACTTGCCTCCGGCGTGCAGCCGCGTGAACACCAGTTCCAGCGCGGAGACGCCCTGCTCGCGGTGGATGCCGACCGGGATGCCACGGCCGTCGTCGACCACCGTCACGACGCCGTCGGCGTCGAGCGAGACGTCGATCTCGGTGCAGAAGCCGGCCAGCGCCTCGTCGACCGCGTTGTCCACGACCTCCCACACGAGGTGGTGCAGCGCCCGCGTGTTGGTGCCGCCGATGTACATGCCCGGGCGCACGCGCACGGGCTCGAGGCCCTCGAGGACCTGGATCTGCGTCTCGTCGTATGGCTCCGGGGTTGCCACGGGTCTTTGTCAGAGGGTATCGGGACGGCCGGACCGCGTCCGAACGTGGCGGAGTTCGCCCTTGCGCAGAGGCCTCCTCGCCGGTCTCGGTGCGGGACGAACTGCGCGACCTCACCGGCCCCAGGAAGCGGGTCTCGATCCCCTCGACCGGGGCCTCGGAGAGCACGTCGGGGGCCCGGTGCGTGACAGCTTCATGGTCACTCGTCTATCTAGGGGATACCGCGGGCCGAAACCTGTGCGAAGGTGAACAAATGCGCAGCCGTCGCCTCGCCGTCATCGGTCTCCTCGCGGTCCCGATCAGTGCCCACGCCACCGCCGGCGACGTTCGCGTCGACCTGCCGGCCGGCAACACCGACCTCCGGGCCGCGCATCCCGTCGGGGCCGCGAATCCGGGAGCGGTGGACGGACTGCGGGCGAACCTCGGCCGCGACGGTGTCGTGTCCGTCGACGCGCGCAACGGCGCGCTCCGGATGGTCGGCCGGCTGGACGGCTTCCTGACGCAGCCGAGCGAGCAGGATGCGGCCGGCGTCGCGCTGGACTATGTGCGCGCCAACCGCTCCGCGTTCGGTCTCACCGAGGCCGACATCGACAACCTCGTGCTGGTGCGCCGCGTGACGTCGGTCGACGGCCTGCAGCGCCTCTTCTGGCAGCAGCGGTCAGGCGGCGTGCCGGCGCTCGAAAGCGGGCTCCGCGCGAACGTGACGGCCGACGGTCGGCTGATCAACGTCGAGGGCTCTCCGGTCTCCGGCATCGCCGGCACCAGCGTTGCCCCACGGCTCAGTGCGGGCCAGGCGCGCGTGGAGGCGCTGGCCGGAGTCGGCGTCGCCCCGCTGCCGTCACTGGCTCGCGCGGGAACGGGCGTGCGGTCGACGACCACGTTCGCGAGCGGCGACCAGGCGGCGCTGGGCGTGCTCGCCGGCGCGACGAAGCGCGCCGTCTGGGACACGACGGTGACCGTCGACGGCTCGCACGTGTACCGCGCCGTCGTCGACGCGACCACGGGCGCGACGCTGCTGCGCCGGAACCTCGTGCAGGCCGCGAACGCCTCGGTGTACCGCAACTACCCGGGAGCGCCCGTCGGCGGCACCGCCAGCGCGATCTCGCTCGATTCCTGGCTGACCGCTCCCGGCACGACGCTGACGGGTCCGAACGTCCACGCCTACTCCGACGTCGATGACAACAACGTCGCCGGCGCCGGCGAGGACATCGGCCCCTCGGCGGGAACCGACTTCAACTACCCGCTCGGCGGAGCGTTTACCGGCACCGGCTGCTCGGCCTCGTTCCTGTGCAGCTGGAACCCGTCGGTGGCGAACAGCTGGACGACCAACCGCAGCCAGAACGCGACGCAGGCCTTCTTCTTCGTCAACAACTTCCACGACTGGCTGAAGACCGCGCCGATCGGCTTCACGGCTGCAAACGGCAACTTCGAGGTGACCGATCCGGTGCAGGCCAACACCGACGACGGCGCCGCCGGCCCCGGCGGCGTCCCGGACGGCAACCACACCAGCAACGCGGACATGTTCACGCCGCCCGACGGCACCTCGCCGCGGATGCAGATGTACCTGTTCCGGAGCCCGTTCATCGCGTCCAACGGCGGGGACGATGCCGGAGTGGTCTACCACGAGTACACCCACGGCCTGTCGAACCGGCTGGTCGTCGACTCGCTCGGCAACTCCACGCTCAGCTCGGCGCAGGCCGACTCGATGGGCGAGGGCTGGAGCGACTGGTACGCGATGGACTACCTCGTCGACCCCGCCACCTGCGGCTGCGAGACCGACACCGGGGCCTCGGGCGAGGTGCTCGTGGGCAAGTACGTCTCGGTCAACACCGCGCTGATCCGCTGGCAGGCCATCGACTGCGCGGTCGGAGCGGCCACGGCGCTGTGCGCGTCGCCGCGCACCGGCGTTCCCGCCGGCGGCTTCACCTACGCCAGCTTCGGCAAGATCAACGGCAGCCCCGAGGGGCACGCCGACGGCGAGATCTGGGCCCAGACGCTGTGGGATCTGCGCACCGCGATCGGCGCACCGCTGGCGCGCAACCTGATCACGCGGGCCATGGAGCTGTCGCCGGACGACCCCTCGTTCCTCGACATGCGCAACGCCATCCTGCAGGCCGACACCGCGGTCAACGGCGGACTGGCGCACAACCAGATCTGGGCCGTCTTCGCAGCGCGCGGGATGGGCTACTTCGCGGGCAGCCTCGACGCGGCAGACACGGCTCCCGTCGCGAGCTTCGCGCTCCCGCCGGCCGCCGGCAGCGGCACGGGCACGCTGTCGGGCCACGTCGTCGACCTCGATACGCACGCCCCGGTGTCCGGCGCGCGCGTCTCGTTCGCCGGTCTCGACTCCGGCTTCGGCGGCAACGCCGGCGCCACGGCGGCCGTCACCGGCGTGTTCACCCTGCCGGCGCTGCCGATCGGCCCGTACCCGTACCTGGTCGCCGGAGGCGTGGCGGGCTACGAGCGCTCGGTCGTAACGCCGTTCGCTCTGGCGGCCGGCGCATCGGTCGCCGACCTCACACCACGCCGAGGCTGGGCGCTCGCGAGCGGCGGCGGTGCGATCGACTCCTTCACCGGGTTCGACAACACCAGTGTCGGCTGCGGTCCGGCCGACATGATCGACGGCTCGCTGGGCAGGGGCTGGGTCGGCAACCCCGGCAACCGCCTCACGGTGAAGCTGCCGACCGCCATCACCGTCCGAAGCTTCGCGCTCGACCCGCACACGATGTGCAGCCTCTCCAGCGCCGCGACGGCGCGGGACATCCAGATCGAGACGTCGCCCGACAACATCACGTTCACGATCGCGGCGCTGAAGACGTTCGGCATCGCCGACGCCGGCAAGCTGAACGAGATCCTGCCCACAGCGGGCACGACCAACGTCCGCTACGTCCGGGTCACGGCGATCAACAACACCGGCGGCGGCAGCTTCGTGTCGATCGCGGAGTTCTCGGTGCACGGCGTCGAGCCCGGGGTTGCAACCGCGGCCATCGCCGGCCCGGCCACGATTCAGCTCGGCGCGACGGCGGTGTTCATCTCGGCGGCGTCGACCGGCCCTGGCGGGAGCCCGATCGTCAGCCAGACCTGGACGCGGACCGGCGCGCCGAACGCCGCGACGCCGACCTACGCCCTGAAGGGCACCACGCGCGGCGCGAAGCTCACCATGACGCTCGCCGTGACCGATTTCGCCGGCCGCACCGGTGCCACGTC
>JBBQFB010000102.1:0-13241 GCA_038321545.1 Gaiellales bacterium | reverse complement strand
TTTGTGGTTTGGTTGTCTTTCTTTGTCGGGGGGGGGGGGGGGCCGCCCCCCCGCGGTTGCGGGGGCGCGGCCCCGCCACGGCTCGGCGCCGGCGACTCCCGGCCGTGGGGGCGTGCCCCGGGGGGAGTTCAGGAGTCGCCGGCGGCCGGTTAGACGCGGGCCGGCTCGCGCGTCCCGTGGATGGTCACGACCGTGACCGGGATCTTCGACCGCGTCATGACACCGCGCGACACCGATCCGACGAGGGCGCCGCGCACGGCTCCGAATCCGCGCGAGCCGACGACGATCATGTCGGCGCCGAGCTCTTCGGCGAGCCGCGTGATCTCCTTCGCGGGGTCGCCCGTCGCCACGTACGGCTTCGTGTCGACGCCGGCGGCGATTGCGGTCGCCGTCGCGGCCTCCGCGAGGTGCTCGGCGCCGTGGTGCTGCTCGACCTCGGTGATCGGGGGCGCGAGGCCTTTCCCGCCGGGGATCAGCGTGTGGACCGAGACGACGGCCAGTTTTGCGCCGCTGTCCTTCGCGAGCTCGACAGCCATGTCGAGGGCCGCAGTCGCCTCAGGCGATCCGTCGGTGCCGTGGACGATGAGCTTCATAGGTGCGCTCCTTCGGTTCGTGGAATAGACCCATCGTGGCCGCCGCCGGGCGACCGTCCATCCGTGGGAACGCCGTCTGGCGTGCGGCTTTTCCGCAGCCGCACCACGCACCCGCCTCAGTCGATCGGGGACCACGTCCAGTCGGTCACCTCGGGCAGGTCGACACCGGTCTCGCGGGTGTGTCGCCGGGCGTGCGCGCGCGTGTCGATCATCCGCTGCCGGACGACCGCGGCACTCGACCCGAGGCTGGGGACACGGTCGATCACGTCGACGACGAGGTGAAACCGGTCGAGGTCGTTCAGCATGACCATGTCGAACGGCGTCGTCGTCGTGCCCTCCTCGCGGTAACCGCGGACGTGGATGTTGTGGTGGTTGGTGCGCCGGTACGTCAGGCGGTGGATCAGCCACGGATAGCCGTGGTACGCGAAGATCAGCGGCGTGTCGGTGGTGAAGATGGCGTCGAACTCGGCGTCGGAGAGGCCGTGCGGATGCTCCGATGCGGGCTGGAGCCGCATCAGGTCGACGACGTTGACGACGCGGATGCGGAGCTCGGGAAAGGCCTCCCGCAGCATGCTGACCGCGGCCAGCGTCTCGAGCGTCGGGACGTCGCCGGCGCACGCCATGACGACGTCGGGCCCCACGTCGCCGTCGTTCGATGCCCAGTCCCACACCCCGAGGCCGCGCGCACAGTGGTCGGCCGCCTCGTCGATGGCCAGCCACGTCGGAGCCGGCTGTTTCCCGGCCACGATCACATTCACGTAGCTGCGGCTGCGCAGGCAGTGGTCGCCGACGGAGAGCAGGGTGTTCGCGTCGGGCGGGAGGTAGACGCGGATCACCTCGGCCTTCTTGTTCATCACGTGGTCGATGAAGCCGGGGTCCTGGTGGGAGAAGCCGTTGTGATCCTGACGCCAGACATGCGACGTGAGCAGGTAGTTGAGTGACGCCACCGGGCGGCGCCAGGGAATGCCGCGGCTGACCTTGAGCCACTTCGCGTGCTGGTTGAACATCGAGTCGACGATGTGGACGAAGGCCTCGTAACACGAGAACAGGCCGTGCCGGCCGGTGAGCAGGTAGCCCTCCAGCCAGCCCTGGCACACGTGCTCGGACAGGATCTCCATCACCCGGCCGTCGGGTGCGAGCCGGTCGTCGTCCGGCGTGCACTCGCCCATCCACGCCCGACCCGTCGCGTCGATCACGTCGCCGAGCCGGTTCGACGCCGTCTCGTCGGGGCCGACGACCCGGAAGTTGCGTGCCTCCGCGTTCAGGCGCATCACCTCGGCCAGGTACCGGCCGAGGACGCGGGTCGCCTCGCTCGTTGTCGCGCCCGGGCGGGGCACGTCGACCGCGAAGTCACGGAAGTCGGGCAGCGTCAGGTCGCGCAGCAGCTCGCCGCCGTTGGCGTGCGGACTGGAGCCCATCCGCTTCGCCGCGGACGGCGCGAGCGCGCGGATCGTGGCGACGGGCTGACCGTCGGCATCGAACAGCTCCTCCGGGCGGTAGCTGTGCAGCCACTGCTCGAGGGCGGCGAGATGCTCCGGGTTCGTCCGGGTCGCCGACAGCGGCACCTGGTGCGAGCGCCATGTTCCCTCGACCTTGAGGCCGTCGACGATCTTGGGACCGGTCCAGCCCTTCGGTGTGCGCAGCACGATCGCCGGCCAGCGCGGTCGCTCGCCGACGCCGTGCGTCCGCGCCTCGTGCTGGAACCGGCGGATGTCGGCGTATGCGTCATCGAGGGCCGCCGCGAGCGCCTGGTGGACGAGCTCGGGCTCGTCGCCCGAGACGAAGATCGGCCGGTGGCCGTAGCCCTCGAGCAGACGGCGCAGCTCCTGCTCGCCGATCCGCGCCAGCACGGTCGGGTTGGCGATCTTCCAGCCGTTCAGGTGCAGGATCGGTAGCACCGCGCCGTCGGTGGCCGGATCGAGGAACTTGTTGGCGTGCCAGCTCGCCGCCAGCGGGCCGGTCTCGGCCTCGCCGTCGCCGATCACACAGGCCACGAGCAGGTCGGGATTGTCGAGCGCCGCCCCATAGGCGTGGGCCAGCGCGTAGCCGAGCTCGCCGCCCTCGTGGATCGACCCGGGCGTCTCCGGTGCAACGTGGCTGGGGACGCCGCCGGGAAACGAGAACTGGTGGAACAGCCGCTGCATCCCCTCGCCGTCCCGGGTCACGGTGGGCCAGCGCTGCGAATAGGAACCTTCCAGCCACGTGCTCGCGCACATGGCGGGACCGCCGTGGCCCGGGCCGGCCACGAACAGCACGTCGGCGTCGTGCGCGACGATCAGGCGGTTGAGGTGCGCGTAGAGCAGGTTGAGCCCCGGCGTCGTCCCCCAGTGGCCGAGCAGGCGCGGCTTGACGTGCTCCGGAAGCAGCGGCTCACGCAGCAGCGCGTTGGCGAGCAGGTAGATCTGGCCGACGCTCAGATAGTTGGCGGCGCGCCACCAGGCGTCGATGGCCGCGAGCCCGGCTGCGTCGAGGGGGCCAGTCGCGAGGTCGTCTGTCGTCTTCTGCACTGCCGGAGGATCGCCGCGCGGGCGCGAAGCGCCGTCGGCGAGGCCCCGTATCCCGGTTGCGGGTGAGCCGCAGGGGGCGGCGCGGCGCATCGGTGCGGGTTGTCCGCAGCGATGTTGGGCGACGGCGCCGACGATGCGATCCCGCGGCGACGCGAGCATGCCTAAATGGAACAACGCATCGTCACGCAGCCCGCTGCGGCCCCGGCCGAGAATGGCCCTGTCGTCGTCGGAGTCGACGGCTCCTCCGGCAGCGAGGCCGCGCTCCGGTACGCAATCGCCGAGGCCCGTCGCCGGGGCGCACCGCTGCGCGTCGTGGCCGCGTGGTCGATCCCGTCGTCGATGTACATGGGCTTTGCCCTCCCTGCCGATTTCGCCGGAGACCTCGCGGCTGCGGCGCGGGCAGCGGTCGATCAGGCCCTCACCAACGTCGGGCTTCCGGCCGACGTTCCGGTCGAGATCGTGGTCGTGGAGGGCCAGGCCGGCGCCGTGCTGGTGGCGCAGTCGCAGGGGTCCGCCGTGCTGGTGGTCGGCTCGCGTGGGCTCGGCGGATTCCGCGAACTCCTGCTCGGCTCGGTCGGCCAGGCCTGCGTCCATCACGCCGGCTGCCCCGTGGTCGTGGTGCCGCATCCGGTCGCCGCGGTGGCTGACGGTGACGTCACCGTGGATGCCGCATAGGTCCTGACGGGCAGCACACCGGCGAGAGTTGGGTATTGTCGGCTGATCGTCATGCTTCCCGACGACACGGCCCCCACGCCCGGGACGGAGCGCACGTCTCGGCGCTTGGCGTCCGATCTGGACGAACCGCGACTGCGGCTGCTGCTCGAGATCGGTCGGTCGGTGTTCGCCGACCTCGACCTCGAGGTGATCCTCGCCAACGTCCTCCGGTCGGCCCGTGAGCTGACCGGTGCGCGCTACGCGGCCGTCGGCATCCTGGCGCCCGACCGTCGGTCGCTGGAACGGTTCGTGACCAGCGGCATCGACGCCCAGCTGCAGGCCCGCATCGGCGAGTTGCCGCGAGGTCGCGGGATCCTCGGCCTGCTGATCGACGACCCGAGGCCGCTCCGCCTGGCAGACGTGGGCGCGCATCCGCGGTCGTACGGCTTTCCGCTCGACCACCCGCCGATGGCGAGCTTCCTGGGCGTCCCGGTCGTGATCCGCGGCAAGGCCTGGGGCAACCTCTACCTCACCGAGAAGTCCGGGGGTGCCTTCGACGAGCAGGACGAGGAGGCGATCCTCGTGCTCGCCGCCTGGGCCGCGACGGCGATTGACAATGCGCGCCTGTACCGGGCGGCGAAGAGCCGTCGCGACGAGCTGGAGCGGGCCGTCCGCGCGCTCGAGACGACCACGGACATCGCGCGGGCGATCGGCGGCGAGACGCGGCTCGACCGCGTGCTCGAGCTGATCGTGAAGCGAGGCCGGGCACTCGTCGAGGCGCACAGCATGGTGCTGCTGTTGCGCGACGGCGACGAGCTGGTCGTGACGGCCGTGGCCGGCCGCGTCAACTCCGATCTCGTCGGGCAGCGTGTGCCGATCGAGGGATCGGCCACAGGGGACGTGCTCCGGAGCCGACGCGCCGAGCGCGTCGGCGACGTGGCCGATCGCCTCCGGTTCGCGCTTGGCGAGCAGATCGAGGCGGCCACGGGCCTGCTCGTGCCGCTGGTCTTCCACGGCCGCGCGCTGGGGGTGTTCGGGGCGTTCGATCGCGTCGTCGGCGGCCCCGGCTTCACCGCCGAGGACGAGCGCCTGATGGACGCGTTCGCCGCCAGCGCCGCGACCGCGGTCGCGACCGCGCAGAACGTCGCCCAGCTGAGCGTGCGGCGCAGCATCGAGGCGGCCGAGACCGAGCGGGCCCGGTGGGCCCGCGAGCTGCACGACGAGACGCTCCAGGAGCTCGCCGCGCTGAAGATCTCCCTCGCCAGCGCCCGCCGGGCCCGCGAGCCGGAGACCGTGTCCGCGGTGCTCGACGAGGCGGTCGGGCAGATCGACTCGACCATCCGCGACCTCAGGGCGATCATCAACGACCTCCGCCCCGCGGCCCTCGACGCCCTGGGCATCGCGCCCGCCGTGGAAGCGCTCGTCGAGCGGGCGCGGGCACGGTCGTTCATCGCGATCGACCTGACCGTGGATCCCGCGTTCCCGGGCGCTCGCTCGCCGCATCGGCTGGCGGCCGCCGTCGAGCTAGCCGTCTACCGCCTCGTCCAGGAGGCGCTCACGAACGCGGTCCGGCACGCCTCGGCGGCACGCATCCGGATCGCCCTGCACGCGTCCGCCGACCTGATCTCGGGCACCGTCAGCGACGACGGCCTGGGATTCGATCCGGTCGACGGGCATGCCGGGTTCGGCCTGATCGGCATGCGGGAGCGTGCGACGCTGGCGGGCGGCCACCTCGACGTGACCTCGTCGCGCGATGGCACGACGATCTGCTTCAGCATGCCGATCGCGTACCGGGCCGAGCCCGCGAACGACGACACGGACTGACCGATCAGCGGTCCGCCGCGGCGCGGATGGCACCGAGGTACTCCTCCGGCGACGCGTCGGTGAGGACGTGGGTGATCGCGCCGGCGGCGAGCGCGGCGCGTGCGAACGCGGGGTCGTCGTCCAGGCCGACGGCGACGATCGGCACCCCGCGCAGACGCGCCGCCACGGTGGCCAGCGTCGGCGAGGTGCCGGACGCGACAAGCTGCAGATCGAGCAACACGACGTCGACGCCCTCGCTGCGGGCCGTCTGCACCATCTGGAGCGCGCTCGCGACCTCGGCGACCACGTCGACCTCGCCGGTCGCGTCGAGGACCCTGCGGACGGCCGCGCGCGTGCGGGCGTGCGACATCGCGAGGATCAGCCGGACGTGAGACGCCCCGGAGGCGGTTTCGACCCGGTCGTTCATAGGCACAGCGTCTCCCGGCCGCGGCGATCGCGAATCGGCATCGCCGCTACACCGGTGCGCGGGTTTCCCGCCGGACCCTGATCCGTGCGTCGACTGCGACGGCGCCGCCGCCCGGCGCGAGCGCGATCAGCGGGTTCAGGTCGAGCTCCACGATCTGCGGCACCTCGTCGGCGAGGTAGGCGATCCGCAGCAGCACATCGCGGACGGCGGCGAGGTCGCCGCCGGCCTGGCCGCGGAAACCGTCCAACCGCCGTCGAACACGGACCGCGGCGAGGAGATCGTCGGCGTCGGCATCGGTGACCGGCGTGATCCGGAACGCGACGTCGGCCGCGAGCTCCGTCTCGATGCCGCCCGTGCCGAAGGCCACGAGCGGCCCGAACACCGGGTCGCTCGTGACGCCGACCAGACACTCGATGCCCGGCCCGACCTGCTCCTCCACGGTGACGCCGATGAACCCGCCGACGACCCCGTGCCGCGCGGCTGCCTCGCGGATGTCGGAGAAGGCGGTGCGGGCAGCGTGCGCCGACGTGACCCCGGGGCGGATGCCGCCGACCTCGGTCTTGTGCTGCACGCCGGTGGCGACGATCTTGATGATCGCGCGGTCGGCCTGCAGCGAGCGGAAGGCGGTCGCGGTGGCGTTCGCCGAGCCTGCGCTGGCGGCCGTCGGCTGCCGGATCCCGGCGGCGGCGAGCACGGCGCGCACGGCGGCGGACGACAACCACGCGTCTTCCGCATCGGCCAGAGCCGCCTCGCACAGGGCGGTGATCGCGCGCAGGTCGACGTCTGCGAACCGTCGCACCACCCCGCGGGGACGCCGCCGGAACTCGGCCAGCCGGGCGGCGTGCCCGAGGGCCCGCGCGGCGGACTCGGGAAACGCGAAGCACGGGATCCGGTCCGAGCCGCGGCCGGCGTTCAGCTCGGTCGGCTCGTCGCGCGCGCCCACCAGGCACGCGAGCAGCGGCTTCCGCGCGCCGTGCGGCCACGCGCCGCCGATGGCCGCCGCGATCGCGCCCGGGCCGATCAGCAGGGTGGGGGCGTGGAGCGCGACCACGGCGTCGATGCCGGGATCGTCGTGCACGGCGAGCAGCGTCTCGGCGTACGCCGCCGGGCTGGTCGCGGCGATCACGTCGACGGGGTTCGCCGTGCTGGCGCCCTCCGGTAGCAGGGCCGCCAACCGGGCGCGGGTCGCGTTCGCGAGCGAGGCGACGTCCAGTGCCGCGGCCTCGCAGGCGTCGGCGCAGAGGATGCCGAAGCCGCCGGCGTTGGTCACGATCGCGACGCGATTTCCCGCCGGTACGGGCTGTCGGGCCAGCAGGCGGACGGCCTCGAACAGCTCCTCGATCGTGTCCGTGCGGACGACGCCCGCCTGCCGGAACAGCGCGTCCACGGCGACCTCCTTGGCCGCCAGAGCCGCCGTGTGGGAGGCCGCTGCCCGGGCGCCGGCCGAGCTCCGGCCCGCCTTGAGCGCCACGACCGGCTTGTGCGCTGTGACGCGCCGGGCGATGCGCGCGAACTTCCGCGGGTTGCCGAACGACTCGACGTAGAGTGCGATCACGCGCGTTGCAGGGTCGTCCTCCCAGCTCTCGAGCAGGTCGTTCGGCGACACGTCGGCGCGGTTGCCGACGGAGACGAAGGACGCGACGCCGATGCCGAGGTTGGCCGCCTGCTCGAGCAGCGCAATGCCGACCGCGCCGGATTGCGAGGAGATCGCCACGTTGCCGGCCGGCGGGCGCGTGCGCGCGAAGGTCGCGTCGAAGGCCGACCCGGGCCGCCCGGACAGGACGCCGAGGCAGTTGGGTCCCACCAGCCGGACGCTGGCCGCGCGGCAGCGGTCACGGATCTGCATCTCGAGCGCCGCGCCGGCCGGTGACGCCTCCGCGAACCCGGCGCTGACGACGGCGATCGCGCGGACGCCGGCCGCGATGCAGTCCTCGACGGCGGCGGGCACGTGCGCCGCCGGGACGCAGACGACGGCCAGGTCGACCGGGGCCGCCACGTTGCGAACCGACGTGTGGGCGACGAGGCCGCCAATGGTGCCGGCGGCCGGGTTGATCGGATAGATGCCGCCCGCATAGCCGCTCGTGACGAGGTTCGCGAGCACCGCGTGCCCGACCGACGCTTCTCTGCGCGAGGCCCCCACCACCGCGATGCCGCGTGGCTCGAACAGCGGTCGCAGGGACGCGACGGCACCGACGTGGTCGCGCGCGTCGCGCGCACCGGCATACGCCTCGGCCTCGGCGAGCTCCACGGCCACCTCGATCACGGAACCGGTGACGACGCGGTGCGCCTCGAAGCCGAGCTCGGCGAGGAGTCGCAGCATCGCCCGGTTCTCGGCCAGCACCAGCGCCAGCAGGCGCTGCATGCCCTCGGCCCGCGCCGATTCGGCCAGCCGCTCGACGAGTCGCATGCCGATGCCGTGCCCGTGCTCGAGGTCGGTGACGACGACCGCGAGCTCGGCGACGCCGGGCTCGGTGAGCGGGATGTAACAGGCGATCCCGACCGGGCGCCCGTCGACGAGGGCCACGAACTGGCGGGCACCCGCACCACCGAGCAGCAGCTCGGGCGTGGCCCGCTGCCCCGCGGAGTGGAAGCGCAGTCGCAGCGTCTCGGCCGACAGTTGCCCGAGCATCTGCTCGACCAGGGGGCGGTCGGTCGCTGCGTACGGCCGGATCGCGGCGCTCGAGCCGTCGCGCAGCAGCACGGTGTCGCCGGACGCCGGCGTCATGCCGGCGCCGGCTGTCGGGCACGGAGCGCGTTCAAGATGACGGCCACGTCGATGCCCTCCTGCAGCACCGCGCCCGCCACCGGCGGCAGGAACCCGAGGCCGGCTGCGCCCATCGCGACCAGCGACATGGCGATCCCGACGATCACCGACTGGCGCGCGATGTGCAGCGACCGTTGGCCGATGCGGATGGCGTCGACGATCCGTTCGATCCGGTCGCTCACCACCACCGCGTCGGCCGTCTCGGACGAGATCGTCGCGCCGGAGCCGGCCAGGGCGATGCCGACATCGGCCATCGCCAGGGCGGGTGCGTCGTTGATGCCGTCGCCGACCATGATCACCGGCCGCAGATCCTCGTTCGCCCGCAGCGCCGTGACGAGCGCGAGCTTGTCCTCCGGCGACTGCTCCGCGTAGGTGCAGTCGACGCCGAGCGCGGCGCCGATCGTCTCGGCCCGCTCCCGGTGATCGCCGCTGACGAGCGCGATGTGACGGATCCCTGCCCGGCGCAGGGCGGGCACCAGCGCAGCCGCATCGGGTCGCATCGGATCGCCGACCACGATCACGCCGGCCAGCCGGCCGTCGATGGCCACCGCGACACCGTCCGCGATCGCGTCGAGCTGATACCCCCGGCCGCTCAGCCAGGCGCTGTTGCCGGCCTCGACACGGTGGCCGTCGACCGAGCCCTCGATGCCGGCCCCGGGTGCCTCGGCCGCGTGGTCGGGCACCTGCAGGGTGAGGCGGCGGCGGTGCGCTTCGGTGACGAGTGCCCGCGCGACGGTATGGGCGGAGACCTGGTCGAGCGAGGCGGCGAGCCGCAGCACCTCGTCGTCGGTGGTCGCGCCGAACGTTTCGATCCGCTCCACGGTGGGCGTGCCCACCGTCACCGTCCCCGTCTTGTCGAGCAGCACGGAGCGGGCGTCGCCGAGCTGCTCGATCACGCCGGCGCCCTTGATGATCACGCCGAGCGACGCCGCTCGCGACACGCCTGCGACGAGCGCGATCGGCGCGGCCAGGATGAGCGGGCACGGTGTTGCGACGACCATCACCGCGAGCGCGCGCACGGGGTCGCCGCTGATCGCCCAGGCCAGGCCGGCCGCACCCAGTGCGACGGGCAGGAAGATCGCCGCGTAGCGGTCGGCGACGCGCACGAACGGCGCTTTCTGCCGGCCGGCTGCCTCGACCAGCCGCACGAGTGCCGCGTACGCGCTGGCGGCCGCCGGGCGGGTCGCACGCAGCTCGAACACCGGCCCGGCATTGGCGACGCCGCTGCGGACGGGCGCGCCGTGCGGGCACGTCACCGGCAGGGGCTCGCCGGTCAGCGTCGACTCGTCGATCAGAGCCTGGTCGCTCTCGACCGACCCGTCGACCGGGACGATCTCGCCGGTGCCGATCACGACGACGTCGCCGACCTCGATCGTCTCGACCGCGATCTCGTCGATGGTCGCGCCGACGCGCCGGCGCGCGAGTTTCGGCATGCGCTGCACCAGCGCGGTCAGCTCACGCCGGGCACGGCGGTCGGCCGACGCCTCGAGCGCGTTTCCACCGGCCAGCATGACGGCGATCACGGCCGCCACCAGGTACTCGCCAAGCACCAGCGCGCCGGTGATGGCGACCAGCGCGATGCCATCGACGCCCACGTCGCCGCGCAGCAGCGAGCGCGCCACCGACCACGTCAGCGGCAGCAGCGCGAAGGCGCTCGACGCCGCCAGCACGACATCGCCGGCGGTCGCGGCGCCGGCGACGATCAACAGCAGACCGGATGCGAGACCGAAGACGGCGATCGCGCCGACCAGCGGCGCCATTGAGATCGGCCGCGGCAGTCGGAGCCGGGGGGTCACGCCGGGCGGGCTACTTGAGGGTTCCGATGAAGGCCACCAGCGCCTCGACCTGCTGGTCGGTCAGGATCCCGCCCCAGTGGGGCATGCTCGCGATCGGCGCCTTGCCGAGCACGCTGCCGTCGCGGATCATCGTGGCGATCGCGTCCGGCGGGAACTCCTTGCGGAAGTCGTTACCCGTCAGCGCCGGGATCGCCTTGTCGGGGGCGCTCGGGTTCGGCACGCCGCCGAGCCCGTTCGGGCCGTGGCAGTTGAGGCACCCTCGCGTCTCGTACAGGATTGCGCCGGCGACCTCGGGCGTCGCGCCCGCGGGCGGGGCCAGCTCCTCGACGCCCGGCACCGGCGGCAGACCGGCCTTGATGTAGGAGACCAGTTGCGCCACCTGCGCGTCGGAGATGACGGGGCCCCACACCGGCATGAACGGCTTCTGCGGGTTGTCGACGACGCCGGCGCCTTTGTTGATGATCGTGCGCAGCTGCGCGGTGGTGAACTCCTTGCCGGCGCCGGTCAGAGCCGGCACGTCGGGCGAGACGCCGCCCTCGCCGGCCAGTCCGTGGCACGAGCCGCAGGCGAAGCGTGAGTAGACGACACCGCCGGCGAACACCTCGGGATCGGTCGGTGCGGCGGCCGCCGTGGTCGCCGGCGCGACGGGGATCGTCTGCACCGCGCCCTGTGCGGCCGTCACCGTCACCGTCTTCGTCGACGGAGAGGCGACCGAGAAGAGGGCCACCAACAGCCCGATCACCAGTGCGCCTCCGAACAGCGCGACGGCCAGCCCCGCGACAACTCCACGTCCCTCGCGTCCCATACCGGTACGGTGGCGCGTCGGACGGCATCCGGCTACGGGCTCCTCCCGGATCCGGCATGCGTAGTTTCCCGCAAGCCACCGCCGGCGGTCAGCCGATCTGGACCAGGCGGTGCTCGAGGGCGTAGCGCACGAGATCGGCGCGGGTCTCGAGCCGCAGCTTGTTCAGGATGTGCCGCCGGTGGGCCTCCACCGTGCGGACGCTCAGGAACAGCTGCTTCGCGATCTCCTGGTTCGTGTACCCGAGCGCGATCAGCCGGAGCACGTCGCGCTCTCGCTCGGACAGGTCATCCTCGGGCTCGGACAGCACGAGCCGCGCCGCCAGGCTCTGATGGATGTAGATCCGGTCCGCGAGCACGGCGCGGATCGCATCGGCCAGGTCGTCGGCGGCGGCGTCCTTCAGCACGTAGGCCTGAGCGCCGCGCTCGAACGCCCGGCGGGCCGCCGCGATGTCATCCTCCATCGAGAGCATCACGATCCGCGAGCCGATCTCACGGAGCTCCGTGATCACATCGAGCCCCGAGGAGGTGCCGAGCTGTACGTCGAGCACGACGACGTCGGGTGTCAGCCGCCGGACGATACGCACCGCCTCGCGGGCGTCGCCGCACTCGCCGACCACCTCGAACTCACCGCCGTCGCTGAGGAGTCGGGCGACGCCTGCGCGCACGAGCGCGTGGTCGTCGACGAGTACCACGCGTGTCATGGGGCAACCATAGCCGGGTGCCCGTGCGGGAAACCCGTAGACCACCTCGGTGGCGGCGCGGACGGCTCACAGGCGTTGCCGTCCTACGGTGGGGGAAACACGGAGGAACGACATGCCCGTGAAGGTGCTGGTCGCGTACGCGACCAAGAAGGGCTCGACGCGCGAGGTCGCCGCCGCGATCGCCGACGAGCTGCGCGAACGCGGCGTGGACGTCGTCGCGGCCGCAGCGTGTGACGTCGACGATCTCACACCCTATGACGGCGTCGTGGTCGGCGGCTCGGTCTACATGGGGCGCTGGCACGCGGACGCCCGTCGGCTGCTGGAACGCCACGGCGACCAGCTCGCCGACCGGCCGCTCGCGGTGTTCGCGATCGGGCCGCTGACGTCCAGCCCGGACGACCTCGCAGGCACGCGCCACCAGCTCGACCGCGCGCTCGACAAGCTGCGCGAGATCCACCCGGTCACCGTGGCGGTGTTCGGTGGCGCTGTCGATCCGGCCAAGCTGTCCTTTCCGTTCAACCGCATGGCTGCGACCGACGCGCGCGACTGGGATCAGATCCGGACCTGGGCGCGCCAGGTCGACGCCGCGTTTGCGGTCGCGCGACCCTCGATCCACACGTGACGGGCGGCTGACCGCGTGCGGGTGCTCGTCGTCAACGCGGGCTCGAGCAGCCTCAAGCTGCGCCTCTTGGACGGCGGCGACTCGCTGGTCGGCAGCGCCGACCTCGACACCCATGCCAACGGCCCGAACGAAGGCGCGCTGCGAGCGGCGCTCGACGAGATCGGCCTGGCCGACGCGATCGGCCACCGCGTCGTGCACGGCGGGGTGCGGCACGTGGCTCCCGAGTTGCTCGACGCGGCCGTCGTGGCCGACCTGCACCGGCTGACCGACCTCGCTCCGCTCCACCAGCCCGCTGCGCTCGCGGCCGTCGAGATCGTCGGCCGTCTCCGGCCAGGCGTCCCCGCGGTCGCGTGCTTCGATACGGCGTTCCACGCCGGCCTTCCGGCGGCGGCGTCCACGTACGCGCTGCCGGCCCGGTGGCGGGAACCGCTCGGCGTGCGACGGTACGGCTTCCACGGGCTCTCCCACGCCTACGCGTCGCGGCGGGCGGCCGAGCTGCTCGGGCGGGAGGGCTCCGGCCTGCGGGTGATCACCTGCCACCTCGGCGCCGGCGCGTCGCTGGCAGCGGTG
>JBBQFB010000101.1:0-13268 GCA_038321545.1 Gaiellales bacterium | reverse complement strand
ATCGCGCGCTCGGCACGGGCCGCCGCCTCGCCCTGGCGGCCGGCGGCGATGATGATCAGCAACGCCCGGCCGCCGCCGAGGGTTGCACGAGTGCCGTCCGGGTCGCCGGCCACCTCGAGCAGCAGGTCGGCCGCCGCGGGGTCGGCGAGCAGCGAGATGGCGGGCACCACGTCGGTCTGCGCGAGGAGGCGCAGCGCCTCGCACCCGGCCGCGAACGACTCGACCAGCAATCCGCGGCCGGACTGCGCCGCGGGACGACGCCGGATGTCGAGCAGCAGCAGGCCGTCCTCCGTCCCGCGCAGCAGCGAGCCGAACCCCGCGCCGCGCGCGCCGGCACCGGGGTCATCGGCGGCGACGAGGTCGCCGACCGACGCGATCTCGTAGCGCTCCGGAAACAGTCCGAGCGTCAGGTCCTCCTCGCGGAGGCGCGCCTCGACCGTCACCGCAGCGAGGGCAGGATCGACCGAGCACAGCAGGGAGTGGGCGTCGACGTACAGGGCGCCGATCGACGTCACCACCGGTGGCCGTTCGACCGGCGGGCCGGACGAGGCGCCGTGGCGCATCGCCCACGCGATCGGGTCGAAGGTCATCGTGCGCAGTCTACGAGGCGGCAGGACGACGTGGGGCCGGCTCGAGGCCGGCCCCACGGTTCGTTCCGGACGGTGTCGTGGCTAGTGCCGGGTCACCGTGATGTGGTGGACGTCGGCCGTCGTGCCGCGCACGGCCGGCGTGTCCATCAGGGTCGTGACGGTCGCGTCTCCGTGGTCGTGCCCGCGGAACCGGACCTGGTAGTGGAGGCTCCCGCCCGGCGTGCCCGCGGTGCTCGTCACCACGAGGTCCTCCGTCGGAGGCATGTTCAGGCCGAGGTTGCTGCCGCGCGAGCCGTCGTCGTTCTCGGCCCCCACGATCAGATCACCGCCGAGCGGTGTGCCGACCGGCAGATTCCCCGGGTCGTAGGCGTAGGAGATGTCCTGTGTCCCGTTCAGGCCGATCCAGACCTCCATCTGCACCAGCGGACCGGACGCGTCGGTGCCGAACACCTGGGTGTCCCACTGGATCACGAGCCAGGAGTTGCCGGCAGCGTCCGAGGCAAAGCCGGCGAGCAGCCCGCGGCCGCCATTGGTGGTGTCAAGGTCGGTCCAGAAGGGCGCGAGCGTGTTGTTGGGTACCGCCGGATCCGGCATCACCTGCGGAGTGAACGTCGCGCCGGCCGTCGTGCCGCCGACCGAAATCCAACCGTTCGACGAGACGCTGATCGCGCTCGCCGTTCCGTCGCCATACACGAACGGCGGTGTGGCGAAGTCCACCACAGCCTCGTCGCCGAGCGGGATCGGCGTGATGCCCGCCGAACCGAGATCGACGAAGCCGCTCGGGCCGGGCGCGACCGTCGGCGTCGACGGCTCCCGGCCGGCGAGCGTCGCGCCGGCGGTGACCCGCTGACGACCCTGCTGCGTCGCACCGGTGGTGCCGGTGATCCGCAGCTCGTCCGACACCTTGGTGGTGGACGTGACGTCGACCGGTGCGAGCGTGGTGTTCTGCACGTCGACGTCACAGGCGCCGGAGGCCTTCTCCGCGATCGACGCCGGAGCGCAGGCGACTGCGAGGCTGACCCCGCCCTGGGCACGGACGAACGCGACCGGCACGTGCAGCGACGGCGCGACCTTCCGCGTGGTCGACTGGCGGAGGCCGATCGACGACAGCACCTGGGCACCGACCTCGCCCTCGCGGCCGTCGATCGTGACCTGGAGCGTGACGCTCCGGCCCGGGCGGATCGTGAACGAGCGCGGCGCGACGGAGATCCGCCAGCCAGGCCCGCTGGCACCGCTCGTCCGATACCGCAGCGTGCGGCCGGAGACGTTCGTCACGACCCGGGCGACCGTCACGATGCCGGGCATCACGGGTGCGTTGATGGACGGGATGTTCAGGTCGATCGCGGCGTTCGCGTCGAGCGAGTGGGCCGCGAAGTTCGCCGCCGTCTCCGAGATCGTCAGGCCGGGGTGTCCGGCCTGCGTGAGGTCGATCCGGCCGGCACCGAAGTCGAACGCGTCGGCCGGCGTCGTGCCGTCCTCCTTGACGACCTTCGTCGTGGCGGTCGTCATGAGGGCCGACTTGACCTGGCCCGGGTTCCAGTCCGGATGCAGCGCGGACAGCAGCAGCGCGGCACCGGCGTTGACCGGCGACGACATCGACGTGCCGGCGATGGCCTGGAAGTACTCGCCCTGCGGGCCGCCGGCGACATCGTCCGGAACCGGCGTGTTGCCGGCCAGGATCTGGATGCCGGGCGCGGTGACGTCGGGCTTCAGGAAGAGACCGCCCGGGCCACGCGACGAGAACTCCGTCATCCGGTCGCCCTGGCCGACGCCCTTGACGCCGTCGGTGAACGTGGCGGTGGAGGTCGGATGCGCAGCCAGGAAGGCCTGCAGGTTGGTGCCATCCGCCGCCTCGATGTGGACGGTCGGCAGGAAGTGGTTGTCGCTCATGGTCGGACCGACGGCGACGTTCGCGAGGACCATCCCGGCCGCATTACCGGAGAAGACGTTGAAGCCCTTCTCGGCCCGGCCGATCACGCCACGGGTGCAGATCACGATCAGGCCCGTGAACGTCCCCGGGGCGGCCTTCGTCTCGCAGAGGTTGCCGCCGTCGTACCCGGGCACGTCGCCCGCGTTGACGATCGGCAGCGGCCCGGCGCCGTGCGTGATGCTCGAGCCGACGATCTCCAGCGAGGCACCGTCGCCCGACACGGTCAGCGTCGACTGGAACTGGCGCTGCTGCGTGGACGCGGCGACGGTCATGTACCACGGCCAGAAGTGCTCGACCGTGCTCGCACCCGGACCGCTGTTGCCGGCCGAGGCGGACACGAGGATGCCTGCGTTGTAGGCGTCGAGGAAGGCGAGGTCGACGGGGTCGGGAGCTCCCGAGTCGCCGCCGCCGATCGAGAAGTTGATCACGTCGGCGCCGTCCAGGATGGACTGCTCGACGGCCGCTGCGGAGTCCGAGGCGAAGCAGCCCTGCGGCCCGCAGACCTTGTAGGAGAGGATCTGCGCGCCGGGAGCGACGCCCGCGATGGGGCCGCGCTCGATGCCGAAGATGGGAGCGCTCGCGACCGGTCCGCCGGCGGCGGTCGACGTCGTGTGCGTGCCGTGACCCTCCGAGTCACGTGCGGTGCCCGGGTAGTGCTCATCGCCGATGACGGCGTGGTAGGCGTCGAGGAACGGCTCGCCGCCGATCACCTTGTTGTTGCAGGCGAACGGATCGACGACGTCGGTGGTGAGCGGGTTGTCTCCGAAGTTGCAGACCCGGGGCGTCGCCGTCGGCGGGGGCGGCGAGAGCGTGCCGTTGTCGGCGAACGACGGGTGCTCCGGCCAGATGCCGGTGTCGATGTCGGCGAAGATCGTGCCCTTGCCCGCGGTGCCGGCGACTCCGCCGATCTCGTCGGTGACGGCCGTCGCGCCGATGAAGGCCGACACGGCGTCGGTGCGCGGGTGCTGGATCGTGTCGCGCTGCACGGCCGTCACGCCGGGAAGGCGCAGCACGTCGGCGACCTTGTTGGCCGGCACGCGGAGGGCGATGCCGCCGTAGACGAAGCGCAGCGCACGGCCGACCTTCGCGCCGGGGACGCGCGCGGCGAGGGCGGCCTTGAAGGTCGTCTCGCGCCGGGCGATGTAGCGCCCGTAGGCGCGCACGGCCGCGGAGCGGCGGTTCAGTGCGCGACCGGTGACGCGCGGACTGGTGGCACGCAGGCCCTTGAGGTTGCCGCGATAGGACGCGACGGCGGTGTAGCGAAGCTTGACGACGACGGCGACGAGGTTCGAGTTCCGCTGCCCGAGCAGGCTCGGGTCGGTGCGCGCGATGTCGTCGGCGCCGTCCTTGCTTCCGGTGCGAATCGCGCTCGGCGTGAGCGCCTTCGCGGTGAAGGTCTTACCGTTGGCCACGACCTTGACCGGCGTGCCGGCCGCGCCGGCGCTTCCTGCGCCGACGATCGCCGCGGTCGCCGTCAGTGCCGTCAACGCCAGCGTCAGGGCAATCGGCCCCCGACGCGGCCTGGTACCGCTGCGTCCCATGGTCCTCCCAATCGTTGTCCCGCACGATCCCCCCCGCGAGGTCGCACAACCGGACAGGTTACGTTCGTGTCGCGGCGGGCTGCAAGCTGAATGGAAACGACTCAGAGCAGCCTTTTAGCCGCTTTCAGGAGGATCCGACGTGATCTTGCCCTGATCACCCGGCGTCGTCGGCCAGCGCGCGGCGGATCACGCCCCTCCGGAGCTTGCCGGTGGCCGTCCGCGGGAGCTCGCCGACGAAGCGCAGCGAGCGCGGGTACTTGTACGGCGCCGTCACGGTGCGGACGTGCGCCTGCAGCTCGCCGCGCAGCTCGTCGGACGGCAAGCGGCCGGGCTGCAGCACGACGTCCGCGTGCACGAGCTCGCCACGGTCGGGATCGGGCAGGCCGACCGCCGCGGCTTCCAGCACGGCCGGGTGCGACGCGAGCGCGGACTCGACCTCGCCCGGCCCGATCCGGTAGCCCGAGGACGAGATCACGTCGTCGGAGCGACCCTGGTACCAGAGGCGCCCTTCGGCGTCGCGCTCGACCATGTCGCCGGTGTGCCACAGACCGCCGCGGAGCTTCGCCGCCGTGCCATCCGGATCGTCCAGGTACCCGGAGAAGAAGGTCGGGAGCGTCTCGGGCCGCAGGCACAGCTCGCCCGCCACGATCTCGAGCTGCACGCCCGGCATCGCGTGGCCCATCGAGCCGGGCACCGGCTCCTCTCCGACCAGGACGCCCGTGACGGCGCCGCACTCCGTCTGGCCATAGCCGTCGCGGACGGTGATGCCGTACGCCTCGCGCCACCGGGTCAGGGTCGCGCCGTCGAGCGCTTCGCCGGCGGCAACCGCCTCGCGGACGCCCCGCAGGTCGTGGTCGCCGAACGTCGGTGCCTTCGCGCACAGCCGGTACTCGGTCGGTGACATGCAGAGCACCTGTGGTTGCAGGCGGGCGAGCAGGTCGAGCCGGTCGGCCGCCACGAACCGGCCGGCGTGGAGCACCGTCTCGCAGTCGTACAGCTCGGCCGGGAACCACACGTTGCGAACCGACTTCGACCACCCCGGCGCGGCGGTGCACCAGACGCGGTCGTGCCGCCGGACGCCCATCCAGCGCTCGAGCTGGAGGCGGTTGGCCTCCAGGTAGCGGCGCGGGTGGACGGCGGCCTTCGGCCGGCCCTCGGTGCCCGACGTGAAGATCAGGAATGCCGGCGCAGCCGGGTCGAGCTCGGGCGCCGGGGCCGGCCCGTCGGCCAGGGGGATGTCGCCGGCCGCCAGCACCGCGAGGCGCGCGGAGGTGGCGGCGATCCGGTCGGCCACCTCGGTGTCCGTCACCTGCTCGACACATGGCAGCGCGATCGCGCCGAGGCGGTACAGCGCACGCATCGCGCAGAGCCACTCCGGCCCCTTCGGCAGGCGCACGAGGACGACGTCGCCGACGCCGATCCCGCGACCGTGCAGTCCGGCCGCGATGCGTCGCGTCAGCTCGGCGAGCTGCGGGTCGGAGAGGTGATGCTCCTCGCCCGCTGCGCTGACGGCCAGCGCTCTCACTCGGGGGCGATGACGCGCGCCTCGCCGACCACGACGAGCTTGTCGCCGACGTAGGCGCGGGTGTCAATCGTCGCGCGGCGACGCTCGGGCTCGTACTCCGTTACCTCGACGAGCACGCGCACCTCGTCGCCGGGCCGCACCGGCGCGCGGAACTGCAGCGTCTGGCCGAGGTAGATCGAGCCCGGCCCGGGCAGGACCATCCCGACCATCGTTGAGAAGAAGCCGGCCGTGAGCATGCCGTGTGCGATGCGTCCGCCGAACATCGTCGTCGCGGCGAACGCGTCGTCGAAGTGCATGGGGTTGAGGTCGCCCGTCGCGGCGCCGAAATGCTCGAGCACCTCGTCGGTGACCTGGAACGTCTGCTCTGCCGAGTCGCCCACGCTGATCGCCATGGCGGAGAGCCTACCGGAGCGCGAGTCCTGAACCGAAGGAGGAACGCGCCAACCGCACCGCAAGGCGCATGCACCGCGTCCTGGAGCGCGCGCTTCGCGTCCGGTCGCGCGATCCGCGCATCTTCTGCGCGCCGATCGATGCAGGGTCAGACCCGATACCTCGCGCGGACCGGGTATCACCCGACGCCTCGAACCCGCGCGGAAGCGCATGGAAGGCGCCTGACGGAGCGATAGGTACACGATCCGAAGTTCACCCCATGGGGTGATCTGAAAGGATCGCCATATGTTCGAAAACGTATAAGGCAGAGACGTGAGGAGCACATCGCGACGCTGCCAGTCGAGTCCGCCGGAGCGGCGGGCCGACGTGGAGGGACGACCCGCCGGATGCGGCGGGTCTCAGGCGGACGAAGATGCAGAGCGGGCGAGCGCCTCGGCCAGGCGCTCGTCCAGCGAACCGGAGCTCGGCAGGCCACGCTCGGCCAGGCGCGCAGCGCCGATCCGGCCGTGGGCGGTGCGGACGGCACGGGCGATGAACCACTCGTCGCCCGCTCGCTCGGCACGGGCCGTTGCGCACGCGACGGCGGCGGCGAGGTCGGCGATGCCAGCGCCGGTGCGGGCGCTGACGACGTGCAGCGGGATCGTCTCGCCGGGACGCGCGAGGCCGATGGCGGCCCGGAGGTCGGCGACCGCGGGCTGGGCGAGATCGGCGACGTCGCACTTCGTCACCACGATCGCGTCCGGCGCCTCCATCAGCCCGGCCTTCAGGTGCTGCACGCTGTCACCGGCCAACGGCTGCAGCAGCAGGTACGTCGCGTCGGCCACGTGCCGGATGTCGTCCTCCGACTGCCCGACGCCGAGCGTCTCGACCAGCACCAGGTCGAACAGCCGCCGCAGCACGCGCACCACCGGATAGGTGGTCGGCGCGAGCCCGCCCGACTCGGCCTGTGAGGCCTGCGAGCGGATGAACACGCGGCCTTCGGGCACCCGGATGCGTGTCCGGTCGCCCAGCAGCGCCCCGCCGGTGATGGCGCTCGACGGATCGACCGCGACGATCGCGATCCGGCGCTCCGAGGCCGCCGCGAGGCTCGACGCGAGCGCCCCGAGCAAGGTCGACTTGCCGACGCCCGGCGCACCCGTGAACCCGACCACGGGCGCCAGCGGGTTCGCCTCGATCGCCCGCAGCGACGCGGCGCGCTCGGCCGCTGCCGCCGGGTCGTCGCGCTCGACCAGCGTGACGAGCCGGGCTACCTCACGCATCGATCAGGTCGACGACGCGATCCATCACACCGACGAGGTCGTAGTCGCGCGGCGTGAAGACGGCGCCGACGCCCATCGCGATCAGCGCCGCGGCGTCGGCGGGGGGCACGATGCCGCCGACCACGACCGGGATCTCACCGGCGCCCTCGGCGGCCAGCGTGGCGAGCAGCTGCCGCGTGATCTCGAGGTGCGACCCGGACAGGATCGAGATGCCGACAACGCTCGCGTCCTCCTCCGCGGCCTGCCGGGCGATCTCGGCCGCCGACAGGCGAATGCCGGAGTACACCACGTCGAAGCCGCAGTGCCGTGCGGCGATCGCGACCATCTCGGCGCCGTTCGAGTGGCCGTCGAGACCCGGCTTGCCCACCACCATCCGCGGTCGCCGTCCGCGCCGGCGCGTCAGGTCCTCGACGCGCGCACGCAACGCCTCCACCGCGGCCGATTCGAGCTGCAGGCGCTGGCCGTCGACGCCGGTCGCAGGCCGGTACTCGCCGAAGACCGACCGGAGCGCACCGGCCCACTCGCCAGTGGTGACGCCCGCCGTGGCGCACTCCACCGAAGCGGGCACCAGGTTCGCGCCGGACCGCGCGTCGTCGCGCAGCCGCGCGAGCGCGTTGAACACCCGCTCGCCGTCGCGCGTCTCCTTCGTCCGCTGCAGGCGCGCGAGCGTCTCACCGGCATCGGGGTCGATCCGGAAGATGCCGCCGTCCGTGCCCTCGACGAGCGGCGACGGCAGCGCCTCCTGGTACCGGTTGCGCCCCACGACCGCCTGCTCGCCGCTCGCGATGCGCCCGAACCGGGCCGTCTGGCTGGCGACCAGCGCCGACTTCATCAGGCCCGACTCGAGCGCCGCCAGGGTGCCGCCGGCGCGCGCGATCCGCGCCAGCTCCTCCTCGACGCCGGCGATCAGCTCGTCCTGCAGCGCGCGAACGACGGTCGAGCCCTCGAACAGGTCGGGGTAATCGAGCACGTCGGTCTCGAGCGCCATGATCTGCTGCAGGCGCAGCGACCACTGCTGATCCCACGGGCGCGGGAGCGACAGCGCCTCGTTCCAGGCCGGTAGCTGCAGCGCGCGGCAGCGCGCGTCGCGGGACAGCAGCACGCCCAGCATCTCGATCGCGATCCGCCACGCGTTGTTCTCCGGCTGCTCCTCGGTCAGACCCAGCGAGTTGACCTGGACGCCGTACCGGAACCGGCGCAGCTTCGGATCCTCGACGCCGTACCGCTCGCGGCAGGTGCGGTCCCACAGCTCGGCGAAGGCGCGCATCTTGCACAGCTCCTCGACGAACCGCAGGCCGGCGTTGCAGAAGAACGACACGCGCCCCACGGCCTGCTCGAACTCGGGCTTCGTGAGCGTGTCGCGTCCCCGCAGCTCGTCCAGTACCAGCGTCGCGGTCGAGAGCGCGTAGGCCACCTCCTGCACGGGCGTGGCCCCTGCCTCCTGCAGGTGGTAGGAGCAGACGTTCGCGGGGTTGAACCGCGGCACCTCGCGCACGGCGTGCTCGTACATGTCGGCGATCAGCCGCACCGAAGGGCCGGGCGGGAAGATGTAGGTCCCGCGCGAGAGGTACTCCTTGACGATGTCGTTCTGCGTCGTGCCCTGCAGCGCGTCGAGCGGCACGCCCTGCTCCTCGGCCAGCGCGAGGTACAGCGCGTACAGCCACATCGCTGTCGCGTTGATGGTCATCGACGTGTTCATGCGGTCGAGCGGGATCCCGTCGAACAGCGCGCGCATGTCGTCCAGCGAGTTGACCGGCACGCCGACCTTGCCGACCTCGGGCGCCGCGATCTCCTCGTCGGAGGAGTGCCCGCACTGCGTCGGCAGGTCGAACGCGATCGACAGCCCGGTCTGGCCGCGGGCGAGGTTATCGCGGAACAGCCGGTTCGACGCCTCGACGGAGGTGTGGCCGGCGTACGTCCGGAAGATCCAGGGCCGATCGGGCTCGGCGAGCCGAATCATCCGCTGACGCCGAGGCCGGGCTCCTCTGCGCCGACGAGCACGACCATCTTCCCGAGGTGCGCGTTCTCGCGCATCATCTGGTGCGGCACGGGGCACTCGGCGAACGGGAACGTCCGCATCAGCACGGGCATCACCTTGCGCTCGATGATCAGCTGGTTCGCGCGCGTCGCCTGGTAGGCGTTCGCGAAGTGCGAGCCGATGATCGACTTCTGGCGCATCCACAGGTAGCGCACGTCGAAGTTGAGCGAGAACCCCGACGTGGCGCCGCAGATCACGACCTTGCCGAACGTCTTGCAGACGAACACCGAGGTCGGGAAGGTGGCCGCGCCGACGTGCTCGAACACGATGTCGACGTCACGGCCGCCGGTGGCGGCGCGGATCGTCTTGCCGAACCGCTTCATCTCGGAGATGTTCGACTCGCCGGAGTCGCGATCCACGAGGTCGAACTCCCGCCGGTCGATCACCGCCGCCGCGCCGAGCCGCTTGCAGAGCTCGATCTTGTCCTCGGACGAGACGACCGCGACGGCGTTCGCGCCGTACAGGCGGCACAGCTGCAGCGCCATCGATCCGAGCCCGCCGCCGGCACCCCACACGAGGACGTTGTCGCCGGCCTGCACCCCGGCCTGGTCGACCAGCATCCGGTAGGCCGTGAAGTAGACGAGCGCGTAGGACGCGGCCTCCTCCCAGCTCAAGTGCTTCGGCTTCGGGACGAGCTGCTGCGCCTGCACGCGCGTGTAGTCGGCGAACGAGCCCCAGTTGGTCTCGTAACCCCAGATCTTCTGCTCGGAGCAGGCCATCGGGTCGAGGCCGTTGCACTCCGGGCACTCGCCGCAGGACTGGTTGCAGTGCACGACGACCTCGTCGCCGGGCTTCCAGCGCCGGACGCCGGGGCCGACTGCCACGACGATGCCCGACGCGTCCGACCCGCCGATGTGGAAATCGTCGCCGGTATACCGGAAGATGGAGACCGGCTTCCCCATCGCAGCCCAGACGAGGTTGTAGTTCACTCCCGCCGCCATCACCCGCACGAGCACCTCGCCCGGTCCGGGCTCCGGCACGTCGACCGTCTCGAGCTGCATGGCGTCGATCGGCTCGCCGATGCGCTCCGGGCGGATCACCCAGGCTCGCATGGAGGCGGGAACCGCCTCGCTGGTGGGGTCGTCGACGACACGCAACGCCGGAGTCTTCATCGCGACAGCGTACGCCAACGGCGGTCGGTGCGGCACGGCCACGGATCACCGCGCGCTCCGGCCGAGGGTGGCGAATCCCCACACATGCGGAGTCGTCTTTGCATGGTAGAGACTGCCTTGAACGCGTCGGTTGACGGATGGATCGCGTGATGTCTAGACTCTGTGCCATGCAAGAAGGAGCCAGTCGATGAAGTTCTCGCTGTTCGCGCACGTCGAGCGCTACGACGGATCCACTTCCTGGCCACAGCTGTACGGCGAGCTCACGGAGCTCGTCCAGACCGCGGAGGACGGCGGCTTCGCGGCCTTCTGGACCGGCGAGCACTACGGCATGGAGTTCACGGTCGGCCCGAACCCGCTCACGCTGCTGACGTATCTCGCAGGTCAGACGCGTGACATCCGGCTCGTGACCGGCAACATCGTGGCCCCGTTCTGGAACCCGGTCCGGCTCGCGTCGGAGGCCGCGCTGGCCGACGTGCTGACGAACGGACGCATCGAGCTCGGCATCGCGCGCGGCGCCTACCAGTTCGAGTTCGACCGGCTGATGGACGGCATGAATGCGATGCAGGGCGGCAGCCACCTGCGCGAGCTCGTCCCGCTGCTGCAGCAGCTGTGGGCCGGCGACGTCGCGCACGAGGGCGAGAACTGGACGTTCCCGCTCACGACGAGCGTGCCGAAGCCCGTGCGCGCGGGCGGTCCGCCGATCTGGATCGCGGCTCGCGATCCCGCGTCGCACGACTTTGCCGTCGCGAACGGCTGCGACGTGTGCTGCACGCCGCTGGCGAAGGACGACAGCGAGGTCGAGGACCTGGTCGCGAAGTTCCAGATCGCGTGCGCGGCGCATCCCGAGGTGCCGCGGCCGCGGCTGATGATGCTCCGCCACGCGTACGTGGCCGAGACGGAGGCCGACGTGCCCGACGCCGCCCGGGCCGTGAAGGACTGGTACGCCTACTTCGAGCGCTGGATCCGCAATGACGGCTCCGTCCGGCTCGGCCACACCGAGAAGCTGAGCGACGCCGATCTGGAGGCGAAGCCGGTCTACAACCTGGACACGGTCGCCGCGAACAACCTCGTCGGCACGCCGGAGACGCTCATCCGCCGCCTGCGGCGGTACCAGGAGCTCGGCATCGACGAGGTCGGCCTGTGGCTCGACAACGGACGCCCGCACGCCGCCAAGAAGGCGACGCTCGAGCTGTTCATCCGCGAGGTGCTGCCGGCGTTCGCGTAGCCGCGGCCTTGCGGCGGGCGGCTCGCACCTCGCGCACGCCCTTGACGGCCAGCTGCCCGCAGGCCGCGTCGATATCGCGGCCGCGAGACTGGCGCAGCGAGTGGTCGACCTTGCGACGGTCGAGCATGGCCCGGAACGCCGCCACCCGCGAGGGGTCGGAGGCCCGGTAGTCGGCCGCGGTCGGGTTGTAGACGATCAGGTTCACGTGGAACCCGCCCGGCGCGGTGGCGTGCAGCAGCGTGGCGAGCTCGTCGGCCTGGGCCGGCGAGTCGTTCACACCGTGGAGCATCAGGTACTCGATGAACACGCGCCGGTGCGTGGTTTCCCGGTACCGCCGGCAGGCCTCCATGACGGCCGCCAGCGGATACCGCTTGTTGACCGGCATCAGGGTGGCGCGGACGGCGTCGTTGGGGGCGTGCAGCGAGATCGCCAGCTTCACCTGCAGCGGCTCGGCCGCCAGCCGGTCGATGCCCGGCACCCAGCCGGCCGTGGAGATCGCGATCGAGCGGGCGCCGAGGCCGAATCCGGCCGGGTCGTTCGCCAGCCGGCAGAACGCCAGCACCTCGTCGTAGTTGTGGAACGGCTCGCCCATGCCCATCAGCACGACGTTCGAGATCCGGCCGCCGTCGCCGCGGGCCTCCCGTGCGGCCCACAGGAGCTGCTCGAAGATCTCGCCGCCGGAGAGGTTGCGTCCGAGACCCATCGCGCCCGTTGCGCAGAACGTGCACGCCAGCGCGCAGCCGGACTGCGACGAGACGCACACCGCGCGCCGGTCGCCGTGCCGCATCAGCACGGTCTCGATCGGGAACCCGTCGGCCGTGCGAAAGCGCGCCTTGACCGTCTTGTCGGCCGAGCGCTGCTGGTCGTCGAGCGTCAGCTCTGCGAACGGCAACTCGCTGGCCAGCCGCGCGCGGACCGGCTTCGAGAGCGTCGTCACCTCGTCCCAGGACGCGGCCAGGTCACGCGTTACGCCCTGGCGGACCTGTTCTCTCCGATACGATGGCTCGCCCCAGTCCGCGAGGAGCGCGATTGCCGTTTCGAGCTGCACGAGAGCAAGGGTATCCATGATTCTCGACCCCGTCGTCGCCGACTACCTGGAAGCCCTCTACCCGCCGTCCGATCCGGTGCTGTCCGAGATGGAGCAACAGGGTGCGGCGGACGGCGTGCCGATCGTGATGCGCGATGGGGGCCTGATGCTCGGCATGCTGGCCCACGCCGCCGGCGCCCGGCGCGTGATCGAGTGCGGCACGGCGATCGGTGTGTCGACGCTGCACCTCGCGCGCGCCGTCGGCGAGGGCGGGTACATCGTCTCGTTCGACGTCGATCCGGACCGGCAGGCCACCGCGCGCGCCTACCTGGAGCGGGCCGGAGTCGCCGACCGCGTCGACCTGCGGCTGCAGCCGGCCCTGGACGGCCTGCGAGACCTGGACGGGACCTACGACCTCGCGTTTCTCGACGCGATCAAGTCGGAGTACGCGGCCTACGTCGAGATCGTGCTGCCGCTGCTGCGGCCGGGCGGGATGCTGGTGATCGACAACGCGCTGATGGGCGGCAACGTCGCGGCGGGCGAGCGCATCGCGGGCGGCTGGGCGCAGGGCGATATCGATGCGTTGCGCGAGCTGAACGCGGCCCTGGTCGCACGGGCCGACCTGACGACC
>JBBQFB010000100.1:0-13450 GCA_038321545.1 Gaiellales bacterium | reverse complement strand
CACAACGCCCGCGTCGATCCGGCGCGGCTGGTGCGCGGCCTCGCCGACGCCTGCGTGCGGCACGGCGTCGAGCTCTACGAGCGCACGACGGCGGCCGAGATCGGCCCGCGCCGCGTCGTCACCACGCACGGCACGATCACCGCCGACACGGTGGTGCGCGCGACCGAGGCGTACACGACCCAGCAGCCCGGCGAGGGTCGCCGGTTCCTGCCCCTGTACTCGCTGATGATCGCGACCGAGCCGCTCAGCCCGGCGATGTGGGACGAGCTCGGGTGGTCGGGCCGCGAGACGATCTCCGACCAGCACCACCTGTTCTTCTACGCGCAGCGCACCATCGACGACCGCATCGCCATCGGCGGCCGCGGCGCGCCGTACAAGCTGGGCGAGCCGATCCGCGAGGACTACGAGCGCCGCGACGAGGTGCGCGACCGGCTGACATCGTCGATCCGCCGGCACTTCGGGCCGGCCGGCCGCGCCGTCATCACCCACCACTGGGGCGGGCCGCTCGGCGTGCCGCGCGACTGGTGCATGTCGGTGGTGCACGACCGCGCGGCGGGCTTTGCGTGGGCCGGCGGCTATGCCGGCCACGGCGTCGTGGCCGCCAACGTCTCGGGCCGCACGCTCGCCGACCTGATCCTGGAGCGCCCCAGCGATCTGACGAAGCTGCCGTGGGTCGGGCACGCCGGACGCAAGTGGGAGCCCGAGCCGCTGCGCTTCATCGCCAGCCGCATGATCGTCGGCACCCTGGGCTCGGCCGACCGGCACGAGGACCGCACCGGTCGCCGCGCCCGGCGCACGCTGCTGGTCAAGCCGTTCATCCTCGGCCGGTAGCCGCGCCCGCATCGCTCGCGGGGCCCGTCTCAGCGCGGCAGCCGCGCGCTGCTACAGTCGGGACATGGCTACCGTTTCGACCGATATCGACGTCATCACCCAGGCGAAGGTCGACCTCGCCGCCGCGTTCCGCGCGGCCGCGATGCACGGCTACAACGAGGGCATCGACAACCACTTCTCCCTCGCCGTGCCCGGTCGTGACGACCGCTTCCTGCTGAACCGCTACGGCCCGCACTGGTCCGAGCTTCGCGCCTCCGACATCCTCACCATCGACCTCGAGGGCAACGTCGTCGACGGCGAGGGTGAGTGGGAGACGACGGCGTTCATCATCCACCGCGGCGTCCACCAGTCGCGCGCGTCGGCCCGCTGCGTGCTCCACACGCACATGCCGTATGCGACCGCCATCTCCCTCACGACCGGCGGCTTCGACACGCGCATCTCGCAGAACTCGATGTACTTCCACGGCCACGTCGTGACGCTCGAGTACGGCGGCCTCGCCGACGCGGCCGACGAGGGCCTGCGCATCGGCAACGCCGTGCGCGAGGACATCAACATCGTGATCATGGAGAACCACGGCGTGCTCGTGATCGGGCGCGACGTGGCCGACGCGTGGCACAAGCTCTACTTCCTGGAGCGCGCCGCCGAGGTGCAGGTGCTGGCCCAGTCGACCGGGCAGAACCTGATCCGCGTCGCGGAGGACATCGCGACCCTCACCGCGGCCCAGTGGGCCAAGGAGAACGACGCGCACGCCTCCTACCTGTTCGACGCCGTCAAGCGTCAGCTCGACCGCGAGAACCCGGGCTACGCCGACTAGCGGCTTGGCGCGCCCTACTTGCCGGCGGGCTTCTCCGTGTGCCCACCGAAGCCCGCCCGCATCGCCGACAGCACCTTCTCCGCGAAGGTGTGGTCCTGCCGTGAGCGAAAGCGCGTGTACAGCGACGCCGTGAGCACGTCGGCCGGGACCGACTCCTCGATCGCTGCGATCACCGTCCAGCGGCCCTCGCCGGAGTCCTGGACGAAGCCGGTGTAGCCGTCCAGCTTCGGGTCCTCCGCCAGCGCGATCGCGGTCAGGTCGAGCAGCCAGGACGAGACGACCGACCCGCGGCGCCACAGCTCGGCGATGTCATCGACGGCGAGGTCGTACCGCATGTTGGACGGCAGCGCCTCGGAGTTCGCGTTGCGGAAGATGTCGAAGCCCTCGGCGTAGGCCTGCATCAGGCCGTACTCGATCCCGTTGTGGATCATCTTCACGAAGTGCCCCGCGCCGGACGGGCCACAGTGGAGGTAGCCGTTCTCGGCGGTGCCGGTGCGGTGCTCGCGTCCGCGGGTGGCCTCGATCTCGCCGCGGCCGGGAGCCAGCGTCGCGAAGATCGAATCCATCCGCTCCGCGACGGGCGTGGGGCCGCCGATCATCAGGCAGTAGCCGCGCTCGAGGCCCCAGATGCCGCCGGACGTGCCGACGTCGAGGTAGTCGATGCCCTTCTCGGCGAGCATCTCGGAGCGGCGCACGTCGTCCTTGTAGTACGAGTTGCCGCCGTCGATGATGCAGTCGCCCGCCGACAGCAGCCCGCCGAGCTCCTGCACCGTTGACTCCGTGGCGGAGCCGGACGGCACCATCACCCAGACATGGCGCGGCGCGGCGAGCTTCGAGACGAGGTCGGCAAGCGACTCCGAGCCGACCGCCCCGTGTTCGACGAGCGCGCGGACCGGCTCGGGGCTGCGGTTGTACACGACGCACTCGTGACCGTCACCCATCAAGCGGCGCACCATGTTCGCGCCCATCCGACCGAGACCGACCATACCGAGTTGCATGCTCGGCTGTTCGCCACGCGCCACCCGTATCCTTGCCCGGGTGAGTCCGGCCGAGATCCGTCTGGCGGCGCTGATCGCAACGCTCGCGTTCTTCGACCTCGCGATGTGGCTGACGGCCGTGCCGCTGATCCCGTTCTGGGAGCGGGACCTCGGTCTCAGCCACACGCAGTCGGGTCTCGTGCTGGGTGCGTACGGCATCGCGGTGCTGCTGCTGTCGCTTCCCGCCGGGCACCTCGCCGACCGCATCGGCGCCCGTCGACTGACCATCGGGGCGACCCTCCTGTTCGCCGCCACCGCGCCGCTCTACGCCTTCGCGTCGTCGTTCGAGGAGCTGCTCGCGCTACGGCTCGTGAACGGCCTGTTCTCGGCCGTGTCGTGGACCGCCGGGCTGGCGTGGCTGGTGGCGTCGGTGCCGGGCGCCTACCGTGGCCGGACGCTCGCGATCGTGAACGCGACGGCGTCCGGCGCGTCGCTGGTCGGTCCGTTGATCGGCGGACCGGTGGCGACGGCGATCGGCCTCAAGCCGACCATGCTCGCGTTCGGCGGCGCCGTGCTGCTCCTCGGCGTGTGGGCGATCGTCGAGCCGAACCGCGGCGGTCACCTTCCCAACGAGCACGTCTCGGCGATCGCGGCGCTGCGCATCGGCGTCCGCGAGCCGAGCCTCATGCACTCGTTCGCCGGCATCGCCCTGGCAGCGTCGGCGATGGGCGTGCAACAGGTGCTGGCGCCGATCCATCTCTCCAGCCTCGACGTATCGTCGGCCGGTATCGGCTGGATCTGGACCGGCGGCGCGGTCATCTCGGTCACCGTCGCCGCGGTGGTCGGTCGCCGGCTCGACCGCATCGACAAGCGGTCGAACGCCCGCACCGGCGTGCTGATCGTGACGGTGCTCGCCGTCTACCTGGCGCTCGGGCTGGGCGTCGTCCTGTACGCCGCCGGCGTGATCGCACTGCTGGGGCTGGGCACGCTGATCTGGACGACGGTCTACCCGCTGTGCTCGGAGGGTGCCGAACGCGCCGGCATCGGTCAGGGCGTCGCGATGGGCGCACTCAACACGGTGTGGGCGTCGGCCAGCGTCGCCGCGCCGGTCGCGGCGGGCGTGCTGGCCGAGCTCGGCGTGCCCGGAGTGGGCTACGCGGCCATCGCGGTGCTCGGCCTGGGGTGCCTCTGGCTCCTGCGCCGGCCGGCGCTCGCGGCGGCGCCCGGCACCACGTAAACTCGCCGGTCATGACGAGCTTCCACGAACTTCCCGACGGCGCCAAGCTGGCGTACGACGACAAGGGTTCCGGCCGCGACGTGCTGCTGATCCACGGCATGTGCATGACGCGCCGCTACTACGACCGGAACTTCGACGCCCTCGCCGAGCGGTTCCGCGTCGTCCGCGTCGACCTGCGCAGCCACGGCGATTCGCCGGAGTCGCAGGGCGGCAACACGGTCGGCCAGTACGCGCGCGACGTGAAGCACTTCGTCGACGCGCTCGGCCTCGACAAGCCGGTCGTCGCCGGCTGGTCGATGGGCACCCTCACCATCTGGGACATGATCCGCCAGTTCGGCACCGACTGGATCGGCGCCCACGTGAACGTCTCGCAGGGGCCGGCCGACCTCGTGAAGGACGACTGGCCGCTCGGCGCCTTCGCGATGGAGGACTTCTTCGGTCTCCTGGGCGGCGCGCAGGGCGACTACAAGGCGACGATGGATCACCTGATCCCGCTGATGATGAAGAACCCGCCGAACGAGGCAGATCACGCCTTCCTGCTCGAGGAGGTGTCGAAGATCGGCCCGAACTGCGGCACGCTCTGCATCCTCGACCAGTCGACGCAGGACTACCGGGACGTGATCGGCAGCTACGAGATCCCCACCCTGATGACGTGGGGGAGCGACGAGAAGCTGATCTCCGTCGCGGTCGGCAAGTGGATCCAGGAGCGCCAGAAGGGCGCCGAGTTCGTGCTGTTCGAGGAGTCCGGCCACTGCCCGATGTGGGAGGAGCCGGAGAAGTTCAACCAGGTGGTCGGCGACTGGATCGCGAGCCTCTGACGAGCCACTCGAGCGCCGGGAGGTGCCGCGCCCCGAGCGCGGGCAGCCCGGCGTGCTCCACCTCGTAGGTGATCGCGGGCAGGGCGCGATCCGCGCACCAGTCGCGCAGCGCGCCGGGCGTCCGGCTGCCGAGTTCCATCGTGATCGGCAGCCGCGCTCGGCGCGCGAGTTCCTCCACCACGTCCATCGGCGCGTCGGCCGTCGGCAGCACGAGCTCGAGCGGCGCGTGCAGATCGATGATCAGCGACGGCGCGAGCCGCTCGACGAGGTCGAGCACGGCCTGCGTCTCGGGCTCCGAGCCCGGTGTCGCGCCCGGCCCGGAGCGCGAGGTGCGGTTCTGCCGCCTCCGCGCCTCCTGCGGCGTGCCGGGCGGGTACGTGTAGGAGTCCTCCGGCAGCCAGCTGGCGGACGGGTAGTTGCGGTTCAGGTCGACGCCGGCAGCGTTCTGGCGCACCGAGTCGGCCACGCCGTCCGGGTTGGCGCAGGCGATGATCGCCATCGTCGCGTCGTCGGCGGCGATGCGTTCCAGGAGCCGCCGGGCCAGCCAGACGGTCTCCGGCTCCTCGCCGTGCACGCCGGCGACCAGCAGCGCCTCCGGCCGAGCCGGCAGGAAGGCGCGAATGGGGGCGCCGCGATGCGAGCGTCCGATCTCCTCCTCGCGCCAGCGCTCCATCAGGGGCCGTAGGCTACCGGCATGGACGACGCCGCGATCCGCCGCGAGGCGACGGAGCTGACCGCAGACCTGATCCGCATCGACACCGGGAACCCACCCGGCAACGAGGCACCCGCAGCGCACCTGTTGCGGACGTATCTGGAGGCGGCCGGGATCGAGTGCGAGCTCGCCTCCCGCATGGTCGATCGCCCGAACCTGATCGCGCGCATCCCCGGAACCGGCGACGGCCCGTCGCTCGCGCTGTGCGGCCACACCGACGTCGTGCCGGCCGACGAGCCGGGCTGGACGTACCCGCCGTTCGCCGGACACGTCGACGAGGACGGCTGGCTGTGGGGACGGGGCGCGGTCGACATGAAGAACCAGACGGCCACGCGCGCGGTCACGATGGCGGTGCTGGCGCGCTCGGGGTTCCGTCCGAAGGGCGACCTGCTGTTCATCGCGCAGGCCGACGAGGAGGACGGGGTCGAGGACGTCGGCATGCGCTGGCTGGTTCGCGCCCGCCCCGACCTGCGCGTCGACTACGCGATCGACGAGGGCGGCGGCGACCGGCTGGTGCTGGCCGACGGGCGCGTCGTGGTGCCGATCGAGTGCGGCCAGAAGGCGACGCTGCCGGTCGGCGTCACGGCGCTGGGTGTGGCCGGGCACGCGTCACGGCCGCAGAGCGGCGCGAACGCCGTCCCGCGGCTGGCGGAGCTGGTGACGCGGATCGCCGCCTACCGGCCCGCACAGCGGGTGCTGCCGACGACGTCGCGGATGCTGGACGTGCTGGCCGGCCCGGGCGGCGACCTGGACGAGCGCATCGCCCGGGCCTCGGCGTTGCACCCGTGGGTGCGGGAGAGCCTGCCGCCGCTGTTCTCGACGACGATGGCTCCCACGCGCCTTGTCGGGTCGAGCGCGCGCAACGTCATGCCGGCGCGCGCGACGTGCGAGGTCGACTGCCGCGTGCTGCCGGGCACGACCGAGGCCGACCTGGAGCGCGAGCTGCGGGAGGCGCTCGGCGACGACCTGCCGTACGAGCTGGCGTGGCTCGATGCGCTCACCGGCGGCGCCGACTCCGAGATCGATACGCCGCTCTACAAGGCCTGTCAGAGCTTCCTCGACGAGGCCGACCCGGGCGCTGTGCTGCTGCCGATGATCTCGTCGGGGTTCGCCGACTCCAACTACCTGCGCCAGCAGTGGGGCACGGTCGCACACGGCTTCTGGCCGTACCGGACGACGCCCGTCGAGGTGCACGACGAGGGGTTTCACAACGTCAACGAGCGCATCCACACGGACGACCTCGCCTACGGCGTGCGCGCGACGCTCCACATCGTCCGCACGCTGCTCTAGTCGGCGAGGACGAGCGCCCGGCGGCGCGTCAGCCAGATGCCGACCACGACGACCACGCCGCCGGCGATCTGCAGCAGCGTCACGGTCTCGCCGAGCAGCACGTAGGCGAACAGCGCGCCGAGGAACGGCTGGATCGGCATCACCGCGGTGGCGCGCGCCGCGCCACCGGCCTGGATCGCCCCGAACCACAGCACGTTCGTGATCACGAGCGAGAAGAACACGCTATAGACGAGCGCCGCCCAGCCGCCGAGCGTGACCGCTCCGTAGTCCTGCGCCAGCACCTGCGGGAGGCTCACGATCGCGAGCATCGGCAGGGCGGAGCAGACGACGACGGTCGAGATGCGGTTCGGCGAGTACCGGTCGAGCAGTGGCCGCACGAGCGCCGAGTAGACGCCCCACGAGGCGGCGGCGACGAGCGCCAGCAGGTCGCCGCGCAGGCTGGTGAAGTCGAAGTTGCCCGGGCCGGCTTCCAGCACGAGCGCCGTCCCGATGGCGGCGACGCCGATGCCCAGCCAGTGCCGGCCGCCGATCCGCTCGTGCCCCAGCAGCGACGCCGTGATCGCGGCGAAGGCCGGGATGGTCGCGAGCACGAGCGAGATCGTGGTCGCGGTCACGTAGGTCGCGGAGTACATGAAGCCGAGCTGGTTGATCACGATGCCGACCAGCGCGGAGGCCAGGATCAGCGGCACGTCGCGGCGCCGGACGCCGATCGATCCCTCGCGAGCCTTGACGAACACCGCCAGCAGCACGCCCCCGATCAGGAGGCGGATGAACGAGTACGACAGCGGGCTCCACTGCCCGCTGGTGCCGACCGCCCACTTCACGACGATCACGTTCAGCGCCCAGAAGGCGACGGTTGCGACCAGCGCGACGAGCACGCGGTCGACGGGGACGCGGCGTGACTTCAGGACAGAAACGCCTGCACCTCGGCTGCGGTCTCGTCGTAGGCGTCCCAGTAGAGCATGTGGCTGGAGTCGATCACCGTCTCGGTGAAGCGGTCGCCGAGATCGCCGCTCAGCCACTCGCGCGTCGCGTCGGTCACGTACGGCGCCTGGGCGGCGGTGACGAGGTGCAGGCGGCCCTCCCACTCGCGCAGGTCGACGACCGGCCCGGCCATCTCGCTCCACGACGTGACGGCTGCGCTCGCGCAGTAGCGGAACCGGAAGCGGCCGTCCTCGCCCTGCTGCGCGTGGTCGTCGACGTCCTGGTCGGAGCCGTCGTACCCGGCCGGCGTGCGCTGCTCGCGCCGCGCCGCCTTGGCCTCGGCGAGGGACGCCCACGACGGCGGGTTGCGCGAGTCTTCCGCGGCCTCCAGCGCCTCCTCCGGCTCCAGCTCGATGGCCGGGTCGAGCAGCACGACGCGACCGACGTGCTCGCCGATCGCCGACGCGAGATGCGTCGCGATCAACCCGCCGAACGAGTGCCCGACGATGTCGACCGTCTCGATCTCCTCCGCCTCGAGCACGTCGATCAGGTCGAGGATGTGCTGCTCCGCCGTCCACGGAGGCGTCCACGGCGAGCGGCCGTGCCCGCGCAGATCAGGCGCCAGCACGCGCCGGCCCTGTAGACAGTCGGTCGCGAGACGCGTGAACCGCTGTCCGTGGCCGGTGACGCCGTGCAGGCAGAGGATGGCCGGGCCGTCGTCGGGACCCCATCGGTGGACATTCAGCATTGGTGTAGGGTGCCGCATGGCGGTCATCGAGGCGCAGGCGCTGCAGAAGCGGTTCGGTGACGTCGAGGCGGTGCAGGGCATCTCGTTCGCCGTCGAGGCCGGCGAGCGGCTCGCCTACATCGGGCCGAACGGGGCCGGGAAGTCGACCTCGATCAAGATGCTGACGGGCATCCTGCATCCCACCGGCGGCACCGCCCAGGTGCTCGGCCTGGTGCCGTGGCGCGAGCGGCGGCACCTCGCGATGCGCATCGGCACGCTGTTCGGGCAGCGCTCGCAGCTCTGGTTCCAGCTGTCGCCGCGCGAGACGCTGGCGCTGCTCGGCCGCATCTACCGCCTGTCGCGCGCCGAGACCGCGGCGCGGATCGCGCTGCTGGCCGAGCTGCTCGACGCGGCCGACCTGCTCGACCGCCCGGTGCGGACGCTGTCGCTGGGCGAACGGATGCGCTGCGAGCTGGCGGCGAGCGTGCTGCACGAGCCCGAGATCCTGTTCCTCGACGAGCCCACGATCGGGCTCGACCTGGTCGCGAAGGCGCGGTTTCGCGACCTCGTGCTGCGCCTCAACGAGGAGCGCTCGACGACGATCTTCCTGACCTCGCACGACGTCTCGGACATCGAGCAGGTGGCGCGGCGCGTGATCGTGATCAACCACGGCCAGCTGATCTACGACGACCGCGTCAGCCGCATGCGGCGGGAGCTGCTGCGCACGCGCCTGATCGACGTGCGGTTCGAGACGGCGCCCGAGTCGATCGAGATCGAGGGCGCGCGGCTGGTGAAGCTCTCCGGGCCGGGCGCGAAGCTCGAGGTGGACACCGACCTACGGTCGATCCGCGCGGTGCTCGACGACCTGCTCGACCGGTACGAGGTGGCCGACATCTCTGTCACCGAGCCGCCGCTCGAGGACGTCATCACGCACATCTACGGCCAGCCGGTATGAGCCGCGGCGTCGCGGCGATGCCCTACGCCGCGGCGTTCTCCAGCGGCTTCCGGCGGGCCCTCTCGAGCCGCGCCGAGGTGCTGGTGCGGATCGGCTTCTACGCGCTCGTGCTGGTCGTCACGGGGTCGCTCTGGCGCGCTGCGCTGGACGCCAACGAGGGCGAGCTCGCGGGCTACGACGAGGTGGCGCTGCTGTGGTACATCGCCGCCGCCCAGGGCGCCCATCTCGGGCCGCGGACGCGGACGATCGAGGAGGTCGGCGACGAGATCGGCTCCGGCACCGTCGCCGTGCAGATGCTGCGGCCCGTGAGCGTCGTCGGGCTGCGGATGGCGTCCGAGCTGGGCGAGGCGGTGGTGCGGGTGGCCGCGGCCGGCGTGGTGGCGGTGCCGCTGCTCGGCCTGACGGTCGGCGCACCGCACTCGATCGCCGCCGCGCTGGTGGCGGTGCCGGCAGCGCTGCTCGGCTGCGCCGTGTCGGTCGCCGCCCAGCACGCCTTCGGCGGCATCGCGTTCTGGCTGCTCGACGCGCGCTCGACCTGGTTTCTGTGGTCGAAGCTCGTGTTCCTCGCGGGCGGCCTGCTGCTGCCGCTCGAGCTGCTGCCGGCCGGCATCGGCGATGTCGCGCGGGTGCTGCCCTGGGCGGCGATGGCGTACGTGCCCGGCCGGATCGCCGCGGGCCACCTCGAGGTGTGGCTGATCGCGACCCAGGTCGCGTGGCTCGGCATCTCGGTGGCCCTGGCCGTGGGCGTGTTCGCGCTCGGCGAGCGACGGCTGCAGGTGGTCGGCGGATGATCATCGCCCTCGTCATGCGGGCCGCGTTCTCCGACGCGCTCGCCAACCGGCGCTCGTTCTGGGTGCAGGTGCTCGTGATGGCGGTCAACGACGTCACGTGGGTGATCTTCTGGGCGCTGTTCTTCAACGCGGTCGGCAACGTCCGCGGATGGGATCGCGGTGATGTGCTGATGCTGTTCGCCATCCTCCTGACCGCCTCCGGCATCGCGCTCGGCCTGATCGGAAACGCCCGCAAGCTCGGCCAGATGGCGGCCGACGGCGAGATCGACGCGGCGCTCGCGCTACCCATCGACCCGCTCGCCTACCTGCTCGCGCGTCGAGTCGACACGGTGCTGCTCGGCGATCTCGCGATGGGGCCGCTGCTGTTCATCTACGCCAGTGACCGATCGCTCGCCAGCTTCGCGGTCTACATCGGCGGAGCGCTCTGCGGCAGCATCGTCCTGGTCGGGTTCCTCGTGTCGGTCAGCTCGCTGACACTCTTCGTCGGCGGCCGCGGCGAGCAGGCGGATCTCGGGTTCCAGGCGATCCTGATCATGGCGTCGTATCCGCTCGACATCTTCGGCGGCCCGACCAAGGTGGTGCTGTTCACGCTCATCCCGGCGGCGTTCGTGACGGGCCTGCCGGCCTCCCTGTTGCGCGACTTCGACGCCGTCACGGCGCTGGAGGTGGTCGGCGCCGCAGTGTTCTTCGCGCTGCTCGGCATCACGCTGTTCCGGCTCGGGCTCCGGCGGTACGCATCCGGCGCGCTCTGGACCCGCGCGTAGCAGCCGGGATCGAGCACCGCGGCTCCCGTAGGATGCCGCCATGAAGGTCTGGCGCACCGAGCTCACCCCCGTCGACTTCTTGCGGCGCGCGGCGTACGTGTACGGCCCGAAGGTCGGCCTCGTGCACGCCGACGGTCGCCGGTACACGTGGGCCGAGATCGGCGAGCGGTCGTGGCGGCTCGCGAACGCGCTGCGGGGCCTCGGGCTCGAGAAGGGCGACCGCGTCGCGATCCTCGCTCCGAACGCGCCGATGATCCTCGAGGCGCACTTCGGCGTGCCGGCGGCGGGGCTGCAGCTGGTGGCCATCAACACGCGGCTGGCGAGCGACGAGATCGGCTACATCCTGCGCCACTCGGGGGCGAGCGTGTTGCTCGTCGACCACGAGCTCGAGCCGCTGGTGGCGCCGGCGGATGTGGCGGACCTGGTGGTCGTGCGCTGTGACGACACCGGTGCGCCCGGCTGCCCGTACGAGGCGTTCCTCGCCGCGGCCTCCCCCGACGCTCCGGAGTCGTGGCTCGCCGACGAGGAGGAGCCGATCTCGATCAACTACACGTCGGGCACGACGGGCCGTCCGAAGGGCGTGCAGTACAGCCATCGCGGCGCCTACCTGAACGCTCTGTCGGAGTGCATCGTCGCGGGCCTCACGCCCGACTCGGCGTACCTGTGGACGCTGCCGATGTTCCACTGCAACGGCTGGTGCTTCCCGTGGGCGGTGACTGCCGTCGGCGGCACGCACGTGACGATCCGGAAGGTTGACGCCGGCGAGGTGTGGCGGCTGATCGACGAGGCGGGAGTGACCCACTACTGCGGCGCACCGACGGTGCAGCTGTCGGTCGTCGACCACCCGTCGGCGCACCGCGTCGAGCCCGCCGTGACGGCGCTGGTCGCAGCCGCGCCGCCGTCGCCGACGCTGTTCGCGCGGATGGCCGAGCTGAACCTGCGCGCCGTGCACGTGTACGGGCTGACCGAGACGTACGGCCCGATCACGATGGCGCCGTGGCTGCCCGCCTGGGCCGACGAGACGCCGGCCGAGCAGGCGCGGCTGCGCGCGCGCCAGGGCCAGGGCTATCCGACGGCCGACCTGGTGCGGGTGGTCGACGCCGGCGACGCCGACGTACCGCGCGACGCCGAGACGATGGGCGAGGTCGTGATGCGCGGCAACAACCTGATGCGCGGCTACTTCGCCGACGACGAGGCCACGGCACACGCGTTCCGGGGCGGCTGGTTCCACTCCGGCGACCTGGCCGTGTGGCATCCCGACGGCAACATCGAGCTGCGCGACCGCGCGAAGGACATCATCATCTCGGGCGGCGAGAACATCTCGACGATCGAGATCGAGCAGACCGTCGTGTCACACCCGGCGGTGCTGGAGTGCGCGGTGATCGCGATCCCGCACGAGAAGTGGGGCGAGCGGCCGAAGGCGTACGTGACGCTCCGCCAGGGCGCGACGGTGACGGAGGCCGAGCTGATCGCTCACTGCCGTGAGCGGCTGGCGCACTTCAAGTGCCCCGACGAGGTGGAGTTCGGCCCGCTGCCGAAGACGTCGACGGGGAAGGTGCAGAAGTTCGTGCTGCGCGACCGCGTGTGGGGCGAGGGCACGAAACGGATCAACTGATCGGGTCTCCGTGTAGGGCGGGTCTGCGCTTGGTGCCGCGGATTTCGGGTGGGGTATTCGGTGCCGGGAGTAGCGCTGGTGAGGCGTTCGCCGGCTTGCGATGAGTGGGGTCTGCGCCGCAGCCCGGGGCGTGCGCCGGGCCGGGCTTGTCTGCCGTAGGTCGGACGAACGGCCGTGTCGGATCGCAGACGCAAGGCGTGCGCGGGTGTCGCCGTTGGTGGCGTGCAGCTTTCGTCGGTTGCCGTGAACAGCCGCAAGCGCGGAGGCGACAGGGGGACGTCTCAAGTGGCAGGTGATGACCCCATCCGCATCCGGGACGAGGCGGATCGCAGCCTTCGGGCTGAGCCGGTTCGGGCTGCGCCGGGCGAGGCTGCGCTGGGTGCCGCGGATTTTGGATGGGGTATTCGGTACTGGGAGTAGCGCTGGTGAGGCGTTCGACGGCTTGCGATGGGTCGGGTCTGCGCCGCAGCCCGGGGCGGTGCGCCAGGACGGGCTTGTCTGTCGTAGGTCGGACGAGCGGCCGTGTCGGATCGCAGACGCAAGGCGTGCGCGGGTGTGGCCGTGGTGGCGTGCAGCTTTCGTCGGAGGCCGTCAAGAGCCGCATGCGCGGAGGCGACAGGGGGACGTCTCAAGTGCCAGGTGATGACCTCATCCGGATCCGGGACGAGGCGGATCGCAGCCTTCGAGGCAGCGTGCTTCGGGCCGCGCCGGGCGAGTCTGCGGCGGGCGGATTGCAGCCTTTGAGGCCCAGCAGCTTCGGGCCGCGCTGGGCAGGGCTGCGCTTGGTGCCGCGGATTTCGGATGAGGTATTCGGTTCTGGGAGGAGCGCTGGTGAGGCGTTCGACGGCTTGCGATGAGTGGGGTCTGCGCCGCAGCCCGGGGCGGTGCGCCGGGCCGAGCCCGGGTCTGTCGTAGGTCGGACGAGCGGCCGGGTCGGATTGCAGACGCAAGGCGTGCGCGGGTGTGGCCGTGGTGGCGTGCAGCTTTCGTCGGTT
>JBBQFB010000099.1:0-13740 GCA_038321545.1 Gaiellales bacterium | reverse complement strand
GCTCGAAGAGGGCATCATGCGCGTGATCGCAGGGCCCGAGAAGAAGACGCGCCTGCTGTCCGAGAAGGAGCGCCTGATCACGGCGTACCACGAGATGGGCCACGCGCTGGTCGGGCACTTCCTGCCGAACTGCGACCCGGTCCACAAGATCTCGGTCGTCTCGCGCGGGCAGGCCCTCGGCTACACCATCTCGATGCCGTCGGAGGACAAGTTCCTCACGACGAAGGCGGCGCTGATGGACACGCTCGCCATGACGCTCGGCGGGCGCGCTGCCGAGGAGCTCGTCTTCGACGAGGTCACGACGGGCGCCGCGAACGACATCGAGAAGGTCACCGCCAGCTCGAAGAACATGGTCATGCGCTGGGGCATGAGCGAGAAGCTCGGCCCGCGGGCGCTCGGCGGCCGCCACGACCAGCCGTTCCTGGGCCGCGAGTTCGGCCACGAGGCCGACTACTCGCAGGAGATCGCCCGCGAGATCGACGACGAGATCCGCCGGATCATCGAGGAGGCGCACGACAGCGCCCGCCATGTGCTCGCCGCGCACGTCGACGACCTGCACCGGCTCTCGAAGGTCCTGCTCGAGGTCGAGACCATCGACCGCGAACAGTTCCTGCGCCTGCTCGATGGCGAGTCGGAGGAGACGGTCTTCCCGCCCGCTCCGGTAGCCACGACGCCCGAGCCGGCCGACACCGGCGAGCGCCGTGAGGCGAAGCCGCGCGGTCTCGGCCTGCCCCTCCCGGGCACGCCGGACACGCCCGGCGCCGGCGCCTGATCCGTCCTCGCGACATCGTCTGATGACCTAGTCTCCAGCCCATGCTGGAGGCCTTTACCGCTCATCTCCCGGTCGAGATCACGTTCGGCGACGGCTCGGTGTCGTCGCTTCCCGGCGTGCTCGCCCGCCACGGCGTGAGCCGTCCGTTCATCGTCATCGAGGAGCCCGTCGCCGGCCATGCCGGCATCAACGCCGCGCTCGAGGCCGTGCCTGCCGGGCGCCGGTTCGTGAAGCCTTCGGGCGAGCCGACGATGGTGATGTTCGAGGACTGCGTCGAGGCCTTCTCGGCCAGCAGCGCCGACGGCATCATTGCGATCGGCGGCGGCTCGGCGATCGACCTCAGCCGCGCCACGCGCGCGGTCGTCGGCTACGGCTCGACGTGCGAGGACGTGCTCGCCGGACGCGTCGAGGCGCGGCCGCCGCACGTGCCGCTGATCTCGGTGCCGACCACCTCGGGCACCGGCGCCGACCTCACCGGGGCGTTCGTGATCAAGACGGCCGATGGCCGCAAGCGCGCCTGGGGGCACAGCCTGCTGCGCGGGCAGGCGTCCGTGATCGACCCCGAGCTGACGCACGGGCTCCCGGCCGCACCCACGCTCCACGGCGGCGTCGACGCCATGGCGCACTGCGTCGCAGCGTGCATGGTGACGAACCGGTCGCCGTTCTCGATCGCCGTCGCGTGCGAGGGGCTCCGCAACATCGCGAAGGGCCTGAAACCGGCCGTGGAGAACGGCGCCGACGCCGATGCGCGGCGTCACATGAGCCTTGCTTGCATGTTCGGCGGCCTCGCCATCAACCTCGCCGACTGCTCCGCCGAGCACGCCCTCGGCCACGGCCTGGGCGGCGTCTACGGCCTGCCGCACGGCCTCGCCGTCGGCCTGCTGCTGGCCGAGTGCCTCGAGACGAACCGGCCGGCCCGGGTCGAGGAGCTGGAGCGCATCGGTGAGGCGCTCGGCGAGCCTGGCGACGACGCCCGCGACGGCTCACGCGGTATCCGCGCCGTCCGCCGCGTGCTGTCCGACGCCGGGTTCCCGGTCTCGTCCGCGATCGGCGTCGGCGACGAGCGGATGGCCGATCTGGTGGCGATCTCGCTCGACGACTACTGCCTGACGACCAACCCGGTGCCGTGGGGCGCGGCCGAGGTGGAGGACGCGTTCCGCCGCGCGCTCGCCGTCACGGCTCGTTGATCTCTACGATGACGGGCGTGGCCGTCACGCCCCCGCTTCGCGACCGCTACGTGGCACCTGCGCTGATGGGCGTCGTCAACGTCACGCCGGACTCGTTCTCCGACGGCGGGCGCTTCCTCGATCCGGCTCGCGCGATCGAGGAGGGCCTGCGGCACGCCGCCGAAGGTGCCGCGATCGTCGATGTGGGTGGCGAGTCGACGCGGCCGGGCTCCGGTCCGATCTCGCTGGAGCTGGAGCTGGAGCGCGTGCTGCCGGTCATCGAGGGCATCCGCGCGGGCGCTGCCGTCGCCCTGTCGATCGACACGTCGAAGCCGGTCGTGGCCGACGCCGCCATCCGCGCCGGCGCGTCGATGGTCAACGACGTGACGGCGCTCGGCGACGCGGAGATGGGATCGCTGATCGCCTCCGCCGGAGTCGACCTGTGCCTGATGCACATGCTCGGAACGCCGCGGACGATGCAGGAGAACCCGCAGTACGACGACGTCGTGCTCGAGGTCGCCGACTGGCTCTGCGAGCGGGTCGAACGGGCGTGCGATGCCGGCGTGGCGCGCGAACGGATCTGCGTCGACCCCGGCATCGGGTTCGGCAAGAACATGGCGCACAACCTCAGCCTGATCGCCCACCTGGACGTGATCGGCGCCCGCTGCGGGACGCCGGTGCTGATCGGTCTCTCGCGCAAGAGCTTCTTGGGGCGCATCATGGGCGACATGGATCGCGACCGCACCGTCCCCACCATCGCCGCCAATCTCGAGGCGGCGCGGCGGGGCGCCTTCATGCTCCGCGTGCACGACGTCGGAGTCCACCGCGACGCGCTCGCCGCCGTCGCCGCGATCGCGAGGGCTCGATGAGTGAGCGCGAGGTCGAGATTGCGATCGACGGCCTCGCCGTCTTCGCGCACCACGGCGCGCTGGCCGAGGAGCAGGTGCTCGGGCAGCGGTTCTTCGTCGACATCCGCATGATCCCGCTGCGCGACGCCGCGTGCGACACCGACGAGCTGGCCGACGCGATCGACTACGGCGCCGTCGCCGTCCGCGCCCACGAGGTCGCCTCCGGCGGGCCGTACCGCCTGCTGGAGCGCCTGGCCGACGAGATCGCGACGACGATCATCGCCGAGTTCCCGGTCGACGAGGTGAGCATCCGGGTCTCCAAGCCCTCCGCCCCCGTGCCGCTCGTGATCGACACGGTCGGCGTCACCGTCACCCACCGCCGGCATCCGTGAGCGGGCCCGTCGCGATCGGGCTCGGCGCGAACCTCGGCGACCCTCTGGCCGCGCTGCGCGGTGCCATCGACGCCATCGACGCGCTGCCGACCACGCGCGTGCTGATCGCCTCTGACGTCTTTCTGACCGCGCCGGTCGGCGGCCCGGCGGGACAGCCGGACTACGTGAATGCCGTAGTGCTGGTCGAGACGTCTCTGGCGCCGTCGGCGCTGCTGCGCGAGCTGCAGCGGATCGAGCTCGAGGCAGGCCGGGTGCGGACGGTGCGCGACGGTCCGCGCACGCTCGATCTCGACATCCTGTGGTGGGAGGGTCGCGTCATCCACGAACCCGACCTGCAGGTTCCGCACCCGCGGCTGATGGAGCGCCGGTTCGCGCTGGAGCCGCTCCACGACGTGCTTCGGGAGGCCGCGTTCGCCGACGCGCTCGCCGCGCTGCCCGACCAGGGCGTCCGGCGGCTGGGCCCGATCGCTGACGCTACCATTGAAGCGATCTTTCCCGACGAGGGGTGAACGACGTGTCCCATCTCGAGGACCTCGAGGAGTACGACGCAGAGCTCGAGCTCGCGCTGAAGCGCGAGTACGCGACCGTGTTCGGGATGTTCCGCTACTGCGTTCTCACGCAGGAGGCGACGTACCTCTGCAACAAGCTCGACCTGAAGATCGAGCATCAGCCCTCCTACCCGCTCTTCCACCTCACGATGGAAGACGTGTGGGTGTGGGACAAGAACCGGCCGAGCCGCATCATCCCGCGCGCCGACGTCCACACGACGTCCGACGTGACGGTGGAGGAGCTGAAGCCGGACGACCTGATCCCGACCACGCTCCCTCCCGACTTCAGCGCACCGCCCGAAGCCTGATCCCGGCCGTCACATGCTGCTCGCCGTCGACGTGGGGAACACGCAGACCGTCCTCGGTCTGTATCGCGGCTCGACGCTCGCGGAGCACTGGCGGCTAACGACCGATCCGCGCCGGACGACCGACGAGCTCGACGTCGAGATCGCCGCGCTGCTCGCGCGGCGCGGCCTCGACGACGTCGTCACCGCGAGCGCGCTGTCGACCACGGTGCCGACGCTGACGCACCCGTGGACGAGCGTCCTGCGCCGCCTCGGCGGCACCGAGCCGATCGTGATCGGCCCGGGCGTCCGCACGGGCGTGCCGGTGCGGACGGACAACCCGCGCGAGGTCGGGCCCGACCGGATCGCCAACTCGGTCGCGGCGCACGCCCACCACGGCGGGCCGTGCATCGTCGTCGACTTCGGCACGTCGACGAACTTCGACGTCGTGTCAGCCGACGGCGAGTTCCTGGGCGGTGCGATCGCCCCCGGCGTCGAGATCTCGATGGACGCGCTCTACAGCCGTGCCGCGCGTCTCGTGAAGGTCGACCTGGCCACGCCGGCCAGCGCGATCGGCAAGTCGACGGTGGCCTCGATGCAGTCCGGCGCGGTGTTCGGGTTCGCCGGCCAGGTCGACGGCCTGGTGCTCCGGATCCAGGCCGAGCTGGGCGGCCCGTGTCCGGTGATCGCAACCGGCGGCCTCGCGGGATTGCTGCGACCGCATTGCGAGACCATCACGGCGCACGAGCCGTGGCTGACGCTGGACGGGCTGCAGCTCGTCTGGGAGCGCAACCAGACGGAGTGACGCTACGATCGGCGCCATGCCGACCGTCCGCGCCGCCGTTCTGCACGGCCCCAACCAGGCCCTCGAGATCACCGAGCTCGAGCTGGCCCCGCCCGGCCCGGACGAGGTGCTCGTCCGGTACGGCGCGAGCGGCGTCTGCCACTCCGACCTGCACGTCGTGGACGGCGAGTGGTCGGCATCGTTCCCGCTGGTTCTGGGCCACGAGGGCGCCGGCGTCGTCGAGGCGGTCGGCGAGGGCGTCACGAACGTCGCCGAGGGCGACCACGTCGTGCTGTCGTGGTGGTATCCGTGCGGCACGTGCCTGCAGTGCCGGCGCGGCGAGCAGTGGGTCTGCTCGGGCAACAAGGCGACCGACAACACCCTGCACGACGGCACCATGCGGCTCAGCTCGGCCGATGGGCCGGTCGGCCAGTACCTCTCCATCGGCACCTTCGCCGAGCGTGCGGTGGTACCGGCTGCGGCGGCCGTCGTGATCCCGAAGGAGCTGTCGTTCGACGTCGCCTGCCTGATCGGTTGCGGCGTCGCGACGGGCGTCGGCGCAGTCATCAACACCGCCCAGGTGAAGGCGGGATCGTCGGTGGCCGTGATCGGCTGCGGCGGCGTCGGCCTGTCGGTGATCCTCGGCGCCGCGCTGGCCGGCGCGTACCCGATCATCGCGATCGATCGCGAGGAGGCCAAGCTCGAGCTGGCCCTCGAGGCGGGCGCGACGCACGCGGTCCAGCCGGTGGGCAGCGTCCGGCGCACCGTGCGGGCGATCGTCCCCGACCTCGTCGACTATACGTTCGAGGCGATCGGCCTGAAGGAGACGATCGAGCAGATGCCCCGCCTCACGCGGCGCGGCGGCACGATGGTGATGGTCGGCATGACGCCCGAGAAGACCGAGGTGGCCGTCGACGGCCTGGTGTTCCCGTCCTCGGGAATGAGCCTGCTGGGCTCGTCGTACGGCTCGTCGGTGCCGGCGGTCGACTTCCCGCTGCTGGCGGGCCTGAGCCTGGCCGGGAAGCTGCCGATCGAGCGGATGGTGACGCACCGCATCGCGCTCGACGAGGTCAACGACGCCCTGTCCGCGATGCGCAACCGCGAGCGGGCTCGCAGCGTCATCATCTACTGACGTGGCACTCCCACGCGCTTTCGCGCGGTTCGAGCGCGCCGGGTGAACGGTCGTTATCCTGTGGGTGTGACCGGCTGCTCCAGCGTTTCGATGATGCCCTGCTCCGCGGGGCTCGTCGGCGTGCGCACCTAGCGGCCGCTGATCCGACCCCCGCAACCCGCGGGGTCGGATACACCGGTTGTCGGCTCCGCGAGATTGCTCCACCGAAAGGAGCGTCCGGTGACCCGACGTGTGTACGTCACCAACGCGATCCCGTTCGTGAACGGCGATCCGCATCTTGGCCACGCGCTCGAGTTCGTGCAGGCCGACGTCCTCGCGCGCCACCACCGCCGCCGCGGCGAGGACGTGCGGTACCTCAGCGGTACCGACGACCACGCGGCCAAGAACGTCGCCGCGGCCGAAGCGGCGGGTGTACCCGTCGCGGCGTTCGTCGCCGAGCGCAGCGCGCGCTTCGACGCCCTGCGCGAGCCGCTCGACCTGTCGTACGACTCGTTCATCCGCACCAGCGCCGACCGCCGGCACCGGATCGGCGTGGAAGCGCTGTGGCGCGCGTGCGTCGCAAGCGGCGACCTCTCCGAGCGCGACTACGAGGGCCTCTACTGCGCCGGGTGCGAGGCCTTCGTCGACGGCCCGTGCGCGGAACACGACCATCCGCCCGAGCGGGTCGTGGAGCGCAACTGGTTCTTCCGGCTCTCGCGCTACCGCGACGCCATCGAGGAGGCGATCGTCTCCGGCCGGCTGCAGATCGAGCCGGCCGTGCGCCGCAACGAGGTGCTCGCGCTCGTTCGGGGCGGCCTCGACGACTTCAGCGCATCGCGCAGCAGCGACCGCGCCGGAGGCTGGGGCATCCCGGTGCCCGACGACCCGACGCAGACGATCTACGTCTGGTTCGACGCTCTCGCGAACTACATCACCGACCTCGGCTACGGCGGCGAGCGCGACGCCTACGATCGCTGGTGGCTGGGCGCCGACGAGCGTATCCACGTGATCGGGAAGGGCCTCACGCGGTTCCACGCCGTCTACTGGGCCGGGATCTTGCTGAGCGCGGGGGAGCCCCTGCCGACGCGAATCCTGGTGCACGACTACCTGACCGTCGATGGCCGCAAGATCGGGAAGTCACTCGGCAACGGCGCCGATCCGGTCGTGCTGGCGGGCGCCTACTCCACCGACGCACTGCGCTGGTGGTTCGTCCGGAGCGTGCCGCGCGTCGGCGACTTCGACTTCCGCGAGACCGCCCTCGCAGGTGCCGCGAACGAGCTCGCGAACGGCCTCGGCAACCTCGTCGGCCGGATCGTGAAGCTCGCGGCCGGACGGCCCGTGCGGCCGACAGGAGGGGGATCCGACTGCGATCAGCTGCTCGCGGCAGCTGCCGGCCTCGGCTCCGCCGTGGACGCCGCGCTCGAGGCCTACGACCTCCGCGCGGCTGCGGACGCCTACTGGCGCGTGGTCGAGACCGCCAACCGCGTCGTGTCCGAGCTGCGGCCGTGGGAACTGGCCCGCGCGGCGGTGGCCGGCGACGCGGCCGCGGGGCAGCGGCTCGACGCGCTCCTGGCCGACCTGCTGCGCGTGCTCGAGGTGCTGGGCGCGGAGATCGAACCGTTCCTGCCGGCCGCGGCCGGACGCATCGCCGAGGTACTGCGCACCCTCGATCCGGCGCTGACTCGCGCCCTGTTCAGGAAGGCCGCGTGATGGCTATCCGCCGCCGTACACCGAGATCGGCAGGCCGAGCTCGGCGTCGGCGGCGTGGTCGATCGCATCGGCGGCGGCGTGCAGCGCGACCAGGGCGCGGGCGCCGGGCGCTTCCGCGAACAGCCGCGCCTCGAGGGCCTCCATCGTCGAGATGCTGCCGAGCTCCTGGCGGAGCGTGCGCGGGAAGTCGCCGCGCCGCAGGTACCAGGGGTGGAACTTGCGCAGGAACGGCACCGCGCGGCGCTCGCCGATCTCGTGGACGACGGCTCGGGCGTAGCGCACCAGCTCGGCCACGATCTCCCCGTTTGACGGGTGCTGGTCGCTGCCGTCGGCCAGCTCGCGCAGCAACCACGGGTTGCCCTGGGCGGCGCGCGCAACCATGATCGCCGCGCAGCCGGTGGTGTGCAGGACGGCCTCGGCGGTCGCGCGCGACGTCACGTCGCCCGACGCGATCACTGGGATGTTTACCGCCTCGACCAGCTCTGCAGTGAGCGCGTGGTCGGCGCGGCCGGTGTACATCTGCTGGGCCGACCGCGGGTGCAGCGTGAGCGCTCGCGCTCCGGCGTCGGCGAGCCGGGGGCCGATCGCGAGGAAGGCGCGCGAGCCGTCGCGCTGCCCGCGCCGCATCTTCACCGTCACCGGCACGTCGACGGCCTCGGCGACGGCCTCCACGAGACGGCACGCGAGGTCGCCGCCGTCGGTCTCGATCAGCGAGCTGCCGGCGCCGGTCTTCGTCACCTTGCGCACGGGGCAGCCCATGTTGATGTCGACGATGTCGGCGCCCGCCTCGACGACCAGGACTGCGGCGCGGGCCATCCGGTCGGGCTCCGAGCCGAAGATCTGCACGGCCAGCGGCCGCTCGTCGCGCGCGATCTTCAGGTAGCCGTGCGTGCGCTCGTTGCCGTAGTCGAGACCGCACGCGGACACCATCTCGGAGCACACCAGCCCGGCACCGAAGCGGCGGCCCTGGCGGCGGAAGGCCTGGGCGGAAACGCCCGCCATCGGCGCGAGCACCACGCGGCTCGGGACCACGACGTCGCCGATCGTCCACTGGTCGGAGAGGGTTCGTACGGCGGTCGCCACGGCTCCCAGGCTATCATTCGCCCCGAGACGGCGCCCGATGGCGCTGTTCGACGTTGCGTCTATTCGAGGGTTGTGAAGTGGCTAAGGAAGTCGTCCTCACCCGTGAGGGGTTCGAGAAGCTGAAGGCCGAGATCGAGGAGATGTCCACGGTGCGCCGCCGCGAGGTGGCCGAGCGCATCAAGGAGGCCCGCGAGTTCGGCGACATCTCCGAGAACTCGGAGTACGACGACGCGAAGAACGAGCAGGCCATGCTCGAGGCGAAGATCGCCCAGCTCGAGGAGCGCCTGCGCGACGCGACCGTGATCGACGCCGACGAGGTCTCGACCGACTCCGTGGCACTCGGCTCGATGATCACGCTGGAGACGCCGGCCGGCAAGGCGACGTACCAGCTGGTCGGCTCGGCCGAGTCGGATCCCGACGAGAACCGGCTCTCCAACGAGTCGCCGATCGGTCGCGCGATCCTCGGCCACAAGAAGGGCGAGACGGTCGACGTCGTCACGCCGGGCGGCCCGATCAAGGTGAAGATCGTCTCCATCAAGGCGGCGTAGCGGGCGTGACGTACGACGCGCTCCCGCACCGGTTCGCGGGGCGCACCGCGATCGCCGATCTGCGCGCGGCCCACGAGGATCTCGAGGCCGGCGCCGATTCGGGCACCACCTACCGGCTCGCCGGCCGGGTCATGGCCCGGCGCGGCCAGGGCAAGCTCGTCTTCCTCGACCTGGAGGACCGCTCCGGGCGCCTGCAGCTGCTCGCGGCGCTCGATGTCCTCGGCGAGGAGACGCTCGCGCTGGTGTCCGGCGTCGCCCTCGGCGACGTGGTCGGCATCGAGGGCGAGGCCATGCGTACGCGCCGCGGCGAGCTGTCGCTGCGCGTGACGTCGTACGAGCTGCTCGCACCGAACCGCCAGCCGCTGCCCGACACGTGGCACGGGCTGTCCGACGTCGAGGTCCGGTACCGCCAGCGCTACCTCGACCTGCTGATGTCGCCCGAGGCCCGCGCGCTGTTCACCGTCCGGTCGCGCGCCGTCTCCGCGTTCCGCGGCTTCCTCGACGGGCGGGGCTTCCTGGAGGTCGAGACGCCGGTGCTGCAGCCGCTCTACGGCGGAGCCCTGGCGCGGCCGTTCACGACGCATCACAACGAGCTGGGTCGCGACCTCTACCTGCGGATCGCTACCGAGCTGTACCTGAAGCGCCTCATCGTGGGCGGCCTCGAGAAGGTCTACGAGCTGGGCAAGGACTTCCGCAACGAGGGCGTGTCCTACAAGCACAACCCCGAGTTCACCATGCTCGAGACGTACGAGGCATACGCCGACTACGAGGACGTCATGCGGATGACCGAGGAGATGGTCGCGCACGCCGCGCAGGAGGCGCTCGGTACGACGCAGATCGAGTGGAAGGGCGAGACGATCGACCTGAAGCCGCCCTGGCGCCGCCTGCCGCTCGGCGCCGCCCTCGCCGAGCACCTCGGCTTCGACCCGTTCGCGGGCAAGCGTGACGAGCCGGTGCTGCGGGCCGCGCTGGAGGTGGCCGGCGTCGAGACCGGCGGCGACAGGAGCTGGGCGCAACTGGTCGATCACGGCCTGTCGCACCTCATCGAGCCGTACCTGATCGCTCCGACGTTCCTGATCGACTACCCGGTCGAGCTGTCGCCGCTGTCACGCCAGATGCCGGGCGACCCGCTGCTGACGGAACGGTTCGAGGCGTTCTGCGGCGGCATGGAGATCGGCAACGGCTACTCCGAGCTGAACGACCCTGACGAGCAGCACGCGCGGTTCGAGGAGCAGGCGCAGCTGGGTCGCGCCGGCGACGCCGAGGCGCATCCGATCGACGACGACTACGTGAACGCGCTCGGCTACGGCATGCCGCCCACCGGCGGGCTCGGCGTCGGCATCGACCGCGTCGTCATGCTGCTCACGGGGCAGGCGTCGATCCGCGAGGTCGTGCTGTTCCCGGCGATGCGCGACCGCCGTCCCTGAGTTCGACCGGGGCTAGCCGAGCGACGTGTTCGCGACCCGCGAGGCCCGCGTGATGTTGCCGGCCTCGTCGACGGCGCGGGCGACGACCTCGTAGCGCCCGGCGGTGGGCAGGTGTGCCTGCCACAGCTCGCCATTGTCCGACGCCCCGTGCACCCACCGCAGCGGGCGATCGTCGGCCGCAACGAGGAACGAGACATCGGCGATGCCGTTGCGGTCGGTCGCGGTCGCGTGCACGGTGCACAGCACGGCGTCGCCGAGCCGCTGGGTGCAGAGGATGTCGGGCCGCGTCAGCGTGGGCCGGCGGCGGTCGGCGCCGAGGTCGGCACCGATCACGACCGGAGCCGATCCGGCGTGCACCGCACCGCCCGCGTTGCGCGCGGTCACGGAGCACGCCAGCGCGGAGCCGGCGTCGGCGCGACGCACGCGGTAGCTCACGCCGCTCGCGATCGGCGTGCCGGCGCGCGTCCACTTCACGGCGACGCTGGTCGCGCCGGTCACCTGGGCGACGCAGTGGATCGCGCGACCCACCAGCGCGCGACCGCTGACGTAGACGCTGCCGGTGCGGACCGGCGCGGGTGGCGGCGAAGAGTCGATCCACGACCGCAGCGCCGCCACATCGGCGTAGACGCTGGGCGAGATCTTCGATCCGCACAGGAGGCCCCAGCTGGTCACGCCGGCGACGCGCCAGCCGCTGATCGCGTTGCCGGCCAGCAGCGGCCCGCCGGAGTCGCCGAAGCACGTGCTGCGGCCGGCGATGTCGTCCATCGCGCAGAGCATCGTGGCACCCGCGTACGGGAAGCCCGCCTTCGCGGCGCAGGTGACGTCGTCGAGGATCGTCAGGTCGGCCATGCGCAGCTCGTCGGGCAGGACCTGCACCTCGTCGTCGAGTCGCGTCGAGCCCCAGCCGAGCGATCGGGCCCCGTCCAGCGTTCCGGGGACGACCGGCACGTCGACCAGCTGGGCGGGAGCGACCGGTGCGACCGGTGCGTGTGCGAGCCGCACGAGCGCGACGTCGGACCCGAGCAGCTCCTCGGAGAAGTTCGGGTTCCACGACAGGCTGGTTGCGGCGATGCGCTGGCCGCCTGTGCCGGAGAGGGCGGTCTGCCCGAGCAGCACGTCCCAGTCGGACGCCCGGGTGTCGGCCACGCAGTGCGCGGCGGTCAGGAACAGCGTCGGACCGATCAGGGTGCCCGTGCAGGCCTGCCCGGCGGCCGGGTCGACGCCGCGGGCGATCAGCGCGCCGATGAACGGGTAGTCGGCCGCGTTGGCGGCGGTGCCGCCGATGATGCGCGGGTGGCGGGCGCGGGCCAGCGTGCCGGCCGTCGACAGCGTGCGTCGGAACGGCTTCGACTCGTTGCCGCGGTTGTCGGTCGCGATCACGAGCAGCTCGTGCTCACGACGCGGGAGCGACGCCGTGAACGACTTGCCGCGACGCGTCATGGTGATCAGCCGGACGCCGCGCGTGCTGCGGACGCCGAGTTCGACCCGGCGGATGCCGGAGGCGTCGGTGGCCCGGACCCGCACCGTGCAGGTGGATGCGCGACAGGCGCCGCTCGCGCGCCGCACGAGCGGTGGGGTGGTGTCGGTGACCGGACGGGCCGGGCCGACGGTCGGGAAACCGGCGACGCCGAAGTTGGCGCCAGACGTGTTCTCGGCGATCACGACGCAGGTCACCTGCGTGCCGCGATCGGCGATCGTGAGCCGCCGGCGGGCCTTCGTCTGGTCCGGCAGCACCTCGAGGTCGCGGAACCACACGTAGCTGAACTTGATCTTCGACTTGCTTGACCACACGCCCGGATCGCAGCGGATCGCACCGCCGACCCAGGGCTGGCCGTGGAGCGCCGTCTCGGTGATCTGCTCCGGGACTGCGACGGACTCGGGCGCACCGAGGAACGCGCGCAGCGGGTTGGCGGTCAGGCGCGCGAAGGTTGTCGGGAGCGTGGCGTCGGGGCACCCGGCCAGCGAGGAGACGACGCCGAGGAGGCGGTCGCCCTGCGGCGTCGAGACGAGCAGCGGCGCGCCCGAATCTCCGAGGCAGGTGCCGGTGCCGGGCGTCACCCCGGTGCCGCAGAACGTTTCGGCGGTCGTGATCTGACGGCCCCAGGACGCCGTGCAGGAGGCGTCGCTGCCGACGACCATTGCGAGCTCCTGCGGCAGGTCGGGCGCGGCGCCGTCGGCGTTCACGGCGCCCCAGCTGACCAGGGTGCCGGTCGCGCCGGCCACGACCGCGCCGGCGTCGGCCAGCGGCGCCGGTGTCGCAGGCGCGTCGGCCGTCAGCCGGATCCGGATCACGTCGCCGCGCGCGGGCGGGCCGAGGTCGAGCGTGGCCGGCACGTCGAAGCCGTCGATGTTGATGGCCCTGCCGTTGTCGGCCGTCCTCGAAGTGCGCCCGACGATCACCTGCGCGGAGTCGAGGTCCATGAAGAACACGCACGTCACGGAGGTCACGACGATGCGCTTCGCGATCAGCACTCCGGTGCAGGACTCGATCTGGCCGAAGATGTCGGTGCCCTCTACCAGCACGACCGACGGGTGCGTGCCGGCGGGCACCGGCGTGCCGCCCGTCGATCGCGGCGTCGCGGCCGTTGCCGGGGCGACGGCGGAGAGGACCGTGATCAGGGCGAGGAGAGTGCGGCGCATCACCAGAGGGTACCGGACAGGTAACCGCGCGATAGATCGAGCCTCCGCCAGCGGGGTTCCTCAAGGGCGTCAGGTACGGTGCCGATGTAGGCGTGAAATGACTATGCAGACGCTTCTCAAACCACCTCGGAGCCGGGCCCATGGGCCCCGGGACCGCGTGGTACACTCCGCCACCACCGACGGTCGACGGAGTGCAGAGATGCGTCACGAACTCACGCCTCCGCGCGCTGACTCGGGACTGGCACAACGTCCCGCGGGCGTGGCGGCATTCAGGTCCGCCCGCCGTGCGGGTGAACCGCGAAAGGAGGGCTAGGCGTGTTCGAACGATTCACCGAGCGCGCACGGCAGGTCGTCGTGCTCGCGCAGGACGAGGCCCGGGCCCTCAAGCACAACTACATCGGCACCGAGCACATCCTGCTCGGCCTGC